>CACVAY010000013.1:0-39717 GCA_902727985.1 uncultured Thiotrichaceae bacterium
TCACGTCCCTGACGGGTGACATTATCACTGCCGCAGCGGGGACAACAAATACCTTCCGGCCAGCGTAACTCGCGTAATTGTTCATAACATTTCGCGTTATCTAACAGATCGTGGAATTTTAGCATGCGCCAAAGCTTGCAATGATCATGACGCGTTTTCCAGTTTCTTCGACGAACGAGCAACAGCTACCCGGAATCCAATAAGAGCCATTATCAATAGCAGAGGTTTCGCTAAAGATAAGCAACAACACTAATAAAAATCAATCATTTATACAAATCAAACACTTGGATAAATTGTATTTTATCGACATCAGAATCAACACCTAAGTTTTCGAGTTTGTCTGATATATCGTTGCTGTCTTGCTCAAGATGATCTCTATCTACAAGAGTTTGAATCACCCCTTGTTCTGCGGGAGTAAAGAATGGTTCAACACTATCATAGCTGTTACTACAGGATTTTATTGTGGTAAAAAAACCTTCCTTTTGGAAGAAGACGTCACCGCATGCATCTATTTTGAATGAGGTGCAACTTCCTTTGTACTCAAACAAAGGCCATTGGCAAACACAACGATCTCCTTCCTCGACTTTAGGCGGTTCGCACTCAGCCAGAACGTGTGCACTAAATAAAAAAAACATAACTGCTCCCCAAGTTATAAGCTTTTCTTTCATAATAAGTTTCCTTAGTTACATAAAATATTTGGCCTAATAATCATATTGTTTGAATCAATATAATAGGTTTTTCCTTCATGTTGCGTTATTCCTGGGTCTTTTGACTGATAGGTGTTTCTAGTGTGAATATCTATTTCACAGGAAGTCTTGAACTTTACTCCATTAATTGTTGATAATATAGTCATTGATAGCACATCCCGCTTTTGTTCTTTTATTTTATCCTTGAATTTTCGCCATGTAATTTTAGACTCGGAATAATAAAGTGTTTCACGATCTATGGGCAAAAAAGGCTCCAAGACCAAACTAGTATAATCTTCCTTTGAATCATTAACCCATTCATGACGACCCTGAATGTTGGTCAAATAAGTAGAATGGAATATTTCTTCACCATCATCAAAATTAATAATTATTTCTTCGCTCTCGAGAATAACTGGCTTTTGGCTATTCTTTTCTAACTTATATTCAAGATGGAGAATAGCTACTGCCCTTGCTTTATATCTAATTTCTGTGTATTCAGTATAATCAGATGGGCTTCCAATTTTTTTGGGAGGAGCAATAATAGTTCTAAACTCGATACTCTTTCGAGAAGGTAAAGGTTTAATGGTGACACTTGGCTTACTCCAATGCATATAGAAAAACACCAAGATCATAATAATAAGTAACGAAAACATATATTTTTTTGATACTTTTGAACTAAAAAGACGTATGTTTTCTAATAAACTTGGTTTCATTTCAAGTAGATCAGAAAAAACCCATGCGCTGTTCCTATCATGTGTGGTAAAAATATCCCAGTCCCAAGAATTATCAACCACTTCCTCATTTTCACTATTTAATGATCTTCTGATTTCTCTATTTACACCCATCAGGGAAAGAGCACCAGCTTGATTAAAGGCATCTTCAATAGAGGATTCATTTATCAAAGCCTTGTACAAGGAGATTGAAAAATTATTTGCATATTCATCATTGATCGGTTTTTGTGTAGCGATGACAATTGGAACACCAGCATTTTGAAAAAATATAGCTTGAGGGGCATTATGGCAACCATTAAGAAAAACCAACTTTGGTTTTGATTCCCACGTCTGTATATGATCAGCTATATGTCGACTAAATATATCTTGATCATCAACACTAAGAGAACTGTTATTGCTATGGCCTGAGTAATGGAGTATTGCGATATCATTTTTGTATATCCCTAAATACCTTTCAACATCTATTCTTCTGGTTACCGACCGGATTTTTACCACATAATTTTTTTTTATAATTTGACGGCTATTTTCGAATAAATCTTCTAAAGAGTCTAATTCGCTAACAACTCCTTTCAACTCCTTTGATTCTTGATTCATCTTTGGAGAGCCTAAGATAAGTATTATAGGCACTCTTTCGTCTCCCATGACTCACCTCATAAAAAATGAATTTTATAAACTAACGAAGTATATTCTTATATTAACATAACTCGTTGTGAATTAGCGAAGTACTAACTTAATGAGAATTGTCATCTAGAATCGAATGATTACAAACTCTTCCAGCTTGATAAACATTATCAAGCACGAAAGCTGATGCAACCTTTATTAAGAGAGAGTTACCAACCATGAAAATTCATTCACCAGTCAGCAACTCCTGCTCACACTGGATGATCTATTGATGGTCGGGTCGTGCGTGAACTTATTAAGCCTGAGCAAGTTAATCCTCATTAACTCGATTGCTTCAGCGCAATCAGGTGAGTCACCAGAAAACTTTTTATGTAACTAGCCCTGATACATAGAAAGAAGGCTCAACTCCATTCGTTAAAAATAAGAGTACTGGAATTGCAAAACACGGGCAAAAAAAAGGACGCCGAAGCGTCCTTTTTTATTCGAAAGAAAAAGCTGTATTAGCCGTTTGCTTTACGCTCTTTAGCTTCTTTAATTACTTCTTCTGCCACATTCTTAGGACATGGTGCATAGTGAGAGAATTCCATTGAGAACTGACCACGACCAGAAGTCATCGTACGTAAGTCACCAATGTAGCCAAACATCTCGCTTAGAGATACATCTGACTTGATACGTACGCCAGTCACACCAGCCTCCTGAGATTTGATCATGCCACGGCGACGGTTAAGATCACCAATAACATCACCAACGTGATCTTCAGGTGTGAATACGTCAACCTTCATAATCGGCTCCATAAGCTGCGGTGTAGCTTTTGGAATTGATTGACGATAAGCAGCTTTAGCAGCAATTTCAAAGGCAACCGCTGAGGAGTCAACTGCATGGAAACCACCATCGACCAATGTGACTTTCACGTCTTCACATGGGAAGCCAGCCATAACACCTTCGGCCATACTCGTCTTGAAGCCTTTCTCAACAGCAGGCCAGAATTCACGAGGAACGTTACCACCCGTCACTTTAGACTCAAACTGGAAGCCTTCGCCAACTTCACTAGGCTCAAGAACATAATCGATTTTACCATACTGACCAGAACCACCAGACTGCTTCTTATGCGTGTAGCTATCTTCAATGCGTTGCGTGATTGTTTCGCGATAAGCAACCTGCGGCTTACCTACTTCAACGTCTACACCGTAAGTACGCTTAAGAATATCGATCTTGATATCAAGGTGAAGTTCACCCATTCCTCTCAGGATAGTCTCACCACTGTCTTCATCCGTTTCAACACGGAACGAAGGATCTTCCGCTACCATTTTACCGATAGCTAGACTCATTTTCTCAGCACCACCTTTATCTTTTGGTGTTACAGAAATTGAGATAACCGGATCAGGGAATACCATAGACTCCAGGGTTGCTGGATTTTTAGGATCACAAAGTGTGTGTCCTGTTTGCACATTCTTCATACCAACAACAGCAACGATGTCACCCGCTTGCGCTGAATCAAGTTCGATACGATCATCAGCTGACATTTCAACGATACGACCAATACGCTCAGTTTTACCTGTCGCTGTATTCAAAACATTTGTACCTTTCTCAAGCTTACCTGAGTAAACACGGATAAAGGTCAATGCACCGAAACGGTCATCCATGATTTTGAATGCTAAGGCTCGTAATGGACGATCCGCATCAACAATGGCGAATTCACCCGTTTCATTACCTTCTTCATCAACTTCAGGCTGAGGGTCAACTTCCACTGGATTTGGCAAGTAATCAATAACTGCATCCAATACCAACTGGATACCTTTGTTCTTGAACGCAGAACCCGTGTAAGTCGGGAAGAATGCTAATTCGCGAGTACCTTTACGGATACAGGCTTTGATCGTGTCCATATCTGGCTCTTCACCTTCCAGATATTTTTCCATTGCATCATCATCCTGCTCAACAGCAGTTTCGATAAGCTTTTCACGGTATTCTTCAACCTGATCAACCATGTCTTCAGGCACATCCTGAATCTCGTAGTTAAGTGGATCATCAGAACCATCCCAAACCCAAGCTTTGCGAGTGAGAAGATCAACAATACCAGTGAAGTTATCTTCCGTACCGATAGGTAGAACCATAACAAGAGGAATTGCACCCAATACATCTTCAACCTGCTTAACAACACGGTAGAAGTCAGCGCCAATACGATCTAGTTTGTTGACGAAAATGATACGTGCAACTTCAGATTCGTTTGCATAACGCCAGTTAGTTTCTGACTGAGGCTCAACACCACCTGATGCACAGAAAACACCAACACCGCCATCGAGTACCTTAAGAGAGCGATAAACTTCCACAGTGAAGTCAACGTGCCCTGGTGTATCAATGATGTTCATACGATGATCTTTCCAGAAAGCACTTACTGCTGCTGACTGAATAGTAATACCACGTTCCGCTTCCTGCTCCATGAAGTCAGTTGTTGCTTCACCGTCATGCACTTCGCCTATTTTATGGATCTTACCTGTAAGGCTTAAAATACGTTCGGTTGTTGTTGTTTTACCCGCGTCTACATGCGCGAAAATGCCGATGTTACGGTAACGTGATAAATCAGTCATGACTCTAACTCTAGTTTAAATAAGGATTTGCCCACAGTAGAGGCAAAAGAATAACTGAACCAGTCAGTGAGGTTCCGCTAAAAAACGCGGCATTCTAACCTAATTCACCGAATATTTGTGGAATAAAGCGGAAAAAAGTCATTTTTTTTTACTGACTTCTCTTATCATCGACTAATGACGTGCAAAAACCCATTTCCATCGATTTTTTTGGTTGAATTTCATCCTATCCAACACCCCCACTGAGAAGTTTAATGATGCGTGTAGTGGCGAGCATTTATCCACACTCTCAGCGCACTAATCGGAAAAAGTGGACAATCAATATTAATCCAAATCCTGTCTTGATAACTTCACTTTATGAATAAAAATAAAGTGAATTGTCTCATTATCACAAACTACAATGTCGATATGCTTGTTTCACATTTAAGTGAATCAGCAGCGACAGCTGTGGTCGAAACAATTCCTGGGGACTTTCCAAGTGTTATCAAACAACTGAGCAAGCTCCCCTACCATCTTTTGTTTTTACCTGACCCAAATAGCAATCAGCATTTGGAAAAAATCAAAAAAATACTCAGACGTCATAATAAGGACTGCATCATCGCGATACGTAGCAATTCTCATCAAGCGATTGTGCAAGACTCATCGGGTATTGAGATACTGGCCATTCGTTTTGATCAAAAGCCAGCTCTCCCTATTGCCAACCTCATTCACTACTCACTTCTAAAAAAACAATTTCGACAGTGTAAACGGAGTTTGTGGATGTCTGAAAAACGTAATCGCATGCTCGTAGAAATGAGTCATGAGCCTATTGCACATATCAATCGAAGCACACATATACTCGCAAACTCTGCCTATATTTCTCTCTTTGAATTTCAATCAAAGGCAGAACTTGTAGCAACGGATTTCTTTGAACTTGTCCCTAAAAAAACACACACTATGCTTCGTCGTTATTTCAATAAGACACACATGGACATGCAAAAAAACCTTGTCCTGACACTTTTGAAATATAATAAAGAGCCGTTCCGAGCTGGGTTACGCGTAGCGCCAACCGTTATTCAAAATCAACGCTGTTTACAAGTCTGGATTCATCCACTCAACAGCAGGACAATAAACACCTCGACTAGCAGCAGTAACAGCAAGCCATTCCCAGCGATAAGCAACCCTGCCCGTAAACATTTGCACCTTCATGCCAAGAAAAAAACAACGACACTCAGCGCAAAGACCCTATTACAGCTTCCTAAAACCAGAAAAGAGATTCGCCTTAAACTTCATAAATTGGAAGATATCGGTAATAATAATTCATCGGTATTTCTCGCAAAACTTCACATTGAACAAAATTTAAAAAACACGCTTCATAACACTAATGTAAAGTACCGAACTAGTTTTTGGGATGAGGTCACTCTCCGACTTCTGCTATCCACCGATCAGAAAAACACCCAACACCACCATCAGGTTTTATTGAAGGTGCAAACAGGTTTGCTGACAGATCCCACCTTTCGTAAATGGTTTGCTCAAAGACGCAAAATAATGGACACCAGCTCCAATACTTTACACCTGCTATTTCCAGCGTCTTGTTTAGACGAGCACTTCAAGCACCTTCTGCATTTTCAAGAATCCTTCCGCATGCTTAATGTCACCGTAAGCCTTGTCGACTTTATTGCCAGTGAGGCAACCCTGCGCCAACTTAAACACTTGCAACCTCGGTTCATTAGTTTTTCTAACAAATGGCTTACATCTTTAAAAACTGCACCTAATGCCAGGCAAAAAGTACGCAAATTAATTCATAAGTTGGAAGAAAATCACATTCAGGTCATCCTTCCAGTCGATTAATTTCATAATATATTCATTCTTTAACGCTCTATAAAGAAGCTCTGATTAAGTCTATTTTTTTGGAATCGGAGCTTTGATCCCGCCCTTCATAGTTTATTTTCAATACGTTAGGCGAGGCTAAAGCCTCGGTTCCAATATTGTTTGGACTTGATCAGAGTTTCCTTAAGATAGTATCAATCATTGACAGTAATTTATCCGAAAGGTAATGTTCGATGCCTTATTCAAACGCGGAAAATCAACAATGAACCCTGTAAAAATTGGCTTGTTAGGACTCGGAACAGTAGGCGGTGGCACAGCAACTGTCTTGGAACGCAATGCCGAAGAAATTTCGAGACGTGCAGGTAGAGATATTCAAGTTGATTTCGCAGCTACACTAGACTTGCAACAAGCCAAGAAACTTGGACTCGATAGCCTTCGTTTAACTGAAGATGCATTTGATGTTGTGAACGACCCTGACATTGATATTGTGGTTGAGCTAATCGGTGGCTATTCACCCGCTAAAGAATTGGTCATGCAAGCCATTGATAATGGAAAACATGTTGTCACTGCCAATAAAGCACTCATCGCCATGCACGGTAACGAGATCTTTGCCAAAGCCCAAGAAAAAGGGGTGATTGTTGCCTTTGAAGCAGCGGTTGCAGGTGGCATCCCCATCATTAAGGCCGTACGCGAAGGCCTTTCTGCAAATCGCATTGAATGGATTGCTGGCATCATTAATGGCACGGGTAACTTCATTCTGACTGAAATGCGTGAAAAAGGCCGTGCCTTCGACGATGTTCTCGCAGAAGCTCAAGAATTAGGCTACGCAGAAGCAGACCCAACCTTTGACGTTGAGGGCATTGATGCCGCACATAAACTAACAATCCTTTCTTCTCTGGCATTTGGTGTCCCACTTCAATTCAGCAAAACCTTTACAGAAGGTATTACCAAAATCACGCCAGAAGATGTTGAGTATGCTGCTGAGTTAGGTTACGCCATTAAACATCTGGGCATTACTCGCCAAACTGAAAAAGGTATCGAACAACGCGTTCACCCAACAATGATTCCGAAATCACGCCTTATCGCAAACGTAAATGGCGTTATGAATGCAGTGCTGGTAAAAGGTGATGCGGTTGGTGCGACGCTATATTATGGTGCTGGTGCTGGTGATGAGCCCACTGCCTCTTCTGTTGTTGCTGATATTGTTGATATTGTACGAGCCATGACATCAGATCCAAATAACCGTGTGCCACACCTTGCCTTCCAACCCGATCAACTGGCAGAAACACCCATTCTCGATGTTGATGAAATCACCACGGCATACTATTTACGTATTTGTGCGCTGGATCAACCTGGCGTACTGGCTGAGATTACCACCATCATGGGTAACAGCAATATTAGTATCGAAGCATTTATCCAGAAAGAACCTGCGGAAGGCGCTGACCAAGTTGATATCATCCTTCTGACTCAACGTGTTAAAGAAGGTGATATGAACCAGGCACTCTCTAGAATTGAAGCACTTCCTGTTACCTGCGGCTCTGCAACCAAGATTCGTGTCGAGTCTCTTGCCTAGTTAAAAACAACTCACTAGTTAAGCCAGCACAACCTTAACTAGTGAGCATCAGTTCCAAGTGTATCCCTGCGATGCATGTGATTCCCACTGCATTTTTATAGCGATAACAAGTCATCCCCAATTACATACCGTGTAGAACCACCTTTCGTGAAAAAACGTTTATCAGCCGTTATGATTTTCTCTCAAGTTACTTCATCAACCTTGTGTGGATGGAATAATCTTGGATATGAAAATAGCCTAAATAAAAAGAGAAATTCAGACCACATTCATCACAAATGAGTGTAAAATGATCCGAATAGAGAAAAACTAACAAATTCAATGCTTGTAGCTAAACTCTGCTACCATTGAATATTAATTTAAGGTAAATTACACGGAGAGTACGGGGTTAAGGCACGTTGTTTCTATCAAGCCAATATTCATACAATATCTTGACTGAAAAACCTTTATACATTAACGTTCTAAAACTTTGCTACGCGCTATTTAATCAATTTCACACTCTAATTGGGCGCTTTTTCTTTTTTGCTGGTTCAAAACCCAGATTTTTACCGATTTAATATACCCGTGTCACACACAGGGGAGTACCGATTTTGTCATTTTCAGAATTTGGATTACATAAGGATATTGTAACCTCACTAGTTAACGCTGGTTATGAACATCCAACACCACTCCAAAAACAACTCATTCCGTTAATCATGGAACGTAAGAGCGTCATTATTGATAGCCAAACGGCTGCTGGTAAAACAGGCTCATACCTTATCCCACTGGCAAGCCATTTGATGGTTAAACCCAGCGAAGATTATTCTGGCGCAAGGACACTAATCCTGACCTCACGCCGCGACCGTGTTAATCAAATTAATTACACACTAAAGAAAATTATCAATGAACACCCCATAAGAACAGGTTTCATTAGTGGTGGTCGCCCTTACCAGCATCAAATGCGCTTACTCAAACGTCCTTTGGATATTTTGATTGCAACACCTGGTAGATTGAACGATTTAGTGCAAAACAATAAGTCTGACTTTTCAAGTCTAGAAACACTTATTATTGATGATTTCTCGATTATTTATCATCATGGACTTCAGGATTTATGCAAATCTATCCTCGAAAAGGCGAATAATGACTGCACCACCATTGCTTTTGTCCAAAGAAATGATCCTTCGGCTGATTTCTTACACAAGCTACTCCCTGTTGCTGAGAAAGTAGAAGTTCCTGAGGAAAAACACCCCTTACTAAGTGTACCTCAGCATGTTTATATTTCTGACGATCATACCCACAAGATCGCTATCATTGATCAAATGATGGATGAATTAAATGATGAGTCATTACTCGTCTTTACCAATTCCAATAAGTCCGCTGAAACATTGCAAGAAAGCCTTGCAAACAATGACCATCAAGCAACGATTGCCCATAAAACTGGCTCAGAAACAAAAATCAATGCTGAAGAAAATCCAATCATTATCATCAGCGATCAATCAGGTGTAAATTTTGATGCTCGATCTTATAAAAATATCATCCATTTCGATTTACCTAAACAAACTAGTGTATTCCAACTCCGCATCACGAATCATGGCTGGGAGGAACTAGAGCGCCCAGCTTCAATTTTGGTGGGACCAAGTGATAGAGTTACTCTCAAAAAGATTGAATCAACTGCCGGAGAATCACTAGAGCAACGTAATTTACCCGGCCTTGAAGCTTTAAATCCTTACTTACCCACCCCCCTCCTTACACTTGGAAAGAAAGACGGTAAAAAGGGTAAGAAGGGCGCAAAAAACAGTCGACGTGGAAACAGCCATTTAGGTGGAAAATCCAACAAAAACAACAATCGCCAGAAACAACACAAGGGGCCATATGGGCGCTTAAATGGCGGTATACACCGTAAACGAGACACACAAAACCCTCAGTCATCCAGCCCAAGTCAAAGAAATGTGAGCGGCAATGGCAATGGCAATGGCAATAGCAATGGCAATAATTATAACAGCCGACCAAAAAGAAACTTTAACCAGTCTTCTCCATCCCAAAGCAATTACCGCAAACCTAAATCTGCATTCAACCAAAATCAATCCGATGCAAATTTATCGATGCAAGAGCTTGGTGAACGCAAACCCGTGAAAAGAAAAGTCGTTATACGCTATAAAGATCGCAAAAAAAGCCAATCCAGAGAAACACCTGAGACACCGACGGGTGAATAAAACTCGCCATTCTTCTCGGAATTTTGCTATCACAGTAAAACACCTTCATAATTATATTTCTCCGAATAACACAATGCTCATTCGGTACTGGTTATGTGGGTGTCAGAATTATGGATAATATCGAAATAATAAGAGAAAACCTTTCTACTGAAGAAGTCATGCGCATTCGAGAGACTGAAATCAAAAAAGGCAACCGAGTGAATATTAGACGTATCCACTCGACATTAGTTGAATTGGAAATCGTATCGCAGTCCGTTATTGACGTTACTCCCTTTGGAAGAACCATCAATAACAAGCCTTCTCTACGATAATAACACCCTGTTATGAATGCCATCAGAGGCATTCATACATGATCAACTTAAAAACTCAAGTTAGGTGATAGCTGCATTTCCATTAATACTTGACGAGCAGATATCTTCACCTGTCCTGACAGCTTATCCAATAACGTTTTAGGTACAATAAAATCAACGGTCTCCTCGGCACCAATCAAGTCTCGGGCAACTTCTTTAACGGTTTTAAAGTCATCAACCAAGCCTAAGTCTTTCGCTGCTAAACCTGCCCAAAATAAACCACTAAAAATATCATCTGACGATGTCAAACGATCTCCTCTTCCCTGCTTTACAGCATCAATGAACTGCTGATGCGTAGAGGCCAACATCGTTCTTAGATGTTCAACTTCAGCCTCAGCAACCGGGCGAAAAGGATCCAACATCGCTTTGTGTTTTCCAGCGGTTACTTGCCGGCTTTCTATACCTAGCTTTTTAGCTGCCTCAACAACACCAAAACTATCTAAACGAACACCTATCGAACCAACGATACTCGACTTATTGGCAAAAATGTCCGTTGCTGCAGCAGCAATATAATAACCACCTGACGCACCAACATCTTCGATAACTGCATATACAGGAATATCAGGGTATGCAGCACGCAGACGTACAATTTCATCATAAATCATTGCTGACTGGACTGCGCTTCCACCTGGACTATTGATGCGCAACACAACGCCTTTGGTTCGCGAATCTTCAAATGCATCATTCAGCGCACCGCCAACAACATCAAGACTGGCCTCTGCACCATCCATAATGACACCTTTAACATCAACAACCGCAGTAATCTCTGCCGCTGTTGTCAAGCGCTGCCCCTGACTTGCAATACCACCAACGACGCCCATGAAAATTAAGACACCAATTAGAATAAACAGCAAACGAAAGAAAATATTCCATCGCCGAGCTCTTTTTTGTTCATTAATCCCTTCAATAGCGATTCTTTCCAGGGATTTAATGGCAGTTTGTTCGTTATCGTTCATTGTTATGTAACCATTCAGGAATTTGAGAAAATGCATCAACAAAACCCACAGGCTTGTGTAATGCTAGACGTTCACGACTGTGTACACCAAAGGTAGCAGCCAGCCCATGCATATTCGCATTCACAGCCATTTGCATATCGTATTCGGTATCACCTATCATCAACGCCCTCGAGGCTTTTATATTGTGATCAATCAGTATTTCTTCAAGCATTTTTGGGTGAGGCTTGGAAAAGGTTTCTTCCGCGCAGTAATTCACGGGGAAATAGTCTTTTAATCCAGATTCATTCAATACCTTATCCAAACCACGTCGAGATTTCCCAGTAGCAATGGCCATATCATAGCCATCTGATTGCAAGTCCGCCAAGATAGGTTCAACCTGCTCAAACAGAGGACTAGGCGTGTCATTCCTAAACAAAAAATGATCACGAAACGCTTCAGAAAACGCATCAACAAACTCGGGCGAAGCCTCAGGATATAAAGCCAAGACAGCCTCCGACAACCCCAAACCAATGACATTACGCTGCTCTTCATAGGTTTTTGGAAGCGCTGACAACTCATCTATCGCGGATTGCAGGGAGGCGCAGATATTGGCAACAGAATCCATAATGGTTCCGTCCCAATCGAAAATTAATACTTTATAAGATGATGTCATAGCGCTAACGGTAAATCATTCGGTAGAGGTATTTCCAATGAATATTGTTGCTGTGAGGTTTCTAGAAAAAACTGTACTGCAAACGAATGCAAAAAGAGACGTTTTATTCCATGGTTCTTTTTAAATATTCTATTGATAGCAAAATTACCGTACCGATCGTCACCAATAATGGGTAACTCCAAATGAGCAAGTTGAGCTCTAATTTGATGCATCCTTCCGGTCAATAACGTCACTTCCATCAAGGTAGCATCATCGAAATACTCTCTAGGTTTGAAAATACTTTCCGCAAGCTTCCCCTCTTCTGCAACCTGTACTTTACCTGTTTGGTGCTTACTGGTTTTTGATAGTACATGCGTCACTTTACGTTCACCACCACGCCAGTGACCGCTCACCAATGCAAGATAATGCTTATCAATGCCACCCGTTTTAAAAAGCTCATGCAACTCAAGCAAGGCCGGGCGGGTTTTTGCTAAAATCACCAAGCCACTCGTATCTCTATCCAAACGATGCGCAAGTTCCAGAAATGGCGCATTAGCCCTCAACTGCCGAAACATCTCAATCAGCCCCAACTTAATGCCACTACCACCATGCACAGCCATACCTGATGGTTTGTTAACAATGATGACATGATTATCCTCCAGCACGATAGCCCTGGCTAATCTCTCTAATTCATGCACATGAGCAGTAACATTTTCTTTTTGCTCGACATGCTTAATCGGAGGAATTCTTACCAGCTCACCTAGTTTCAACTTCCGGGTAGGTTTAACGCGCTTTTTATCAACCCTGACTTCCCCTTTCCGCAAAATTCGATATACATAGGATCGAGGTATATTTTTTATGGTTTTTAGTAAAAAATTATCCACACGCTGACCATCACTCGCCTCATCAACAGTAATAAACGAAACGTTCGCAAACGGTGTAGATTGATCATCATTTTCCATAGATACAGTATCGCTTACCTCAGTAACGACTTCAACTTAGAGAACTCTCTTAAAGACAATCTCTTAACAAAATCTAAAACATTGATTTTCTGTCATCTCCTGCAACTCACTCATAAACACTACTTAATACAAAAATTGAATAAAGACGCATAAATTGTTATATTGCAACGCTATGTTTTGGTGACGTTTAGAGGAGTAAACTCCCAACGCATATGAATTCACTATAAGTTGTACAAATGAGCAACTTATGTTTCTGATTATATTCAGAAAGAAAAAACTCTGACTGTTGCTTTTTGTAAAACAGTCAACCGTAAATTAACTATAGTTCCATTGACTAGAATCTTAGAACTGAAGTAAAACGTTTGAAGCTGCAAAGTCGTAGTTACGACAGCTGGTTGACACAATCGATAATGCGAGGCTTGCAAAGAGGCTAAAACACATCTCATGCAGCAACACAACATCCAACCTCTTCAAACTGGATACTGATAAATCAGGTTATTCGAACCACAGATAGCAACATAGAAAAAATTTAATGTTACGTAAGAACAAGGTAAACTTCTCTTGAATTGAAGAGAAATTACAATAACTTAAATGCGAGAAAGCATTAAGTTGTTTGGTGAACACGTATATCGCTAATGCAATTGGCAATACACTTGAGAAAAAGCTCAAAAAAATGATACATAGGAATGTACATAACTTATGATTGCCCTACCATCTGCATAACATACACCACCAAAAAGTAATAAAGTTCACTTGATCAATACGTTACATTCACAACCATTTTTGGGGGCAGATATTAGCGATTCTGCCCACAACATACTCATGTGCAAGTAATTGATTCTATAATACATCGTTTAGCCTCCTTACAACCTGACTGGTAATAGCTATTTTCACAGGTTGTATCTAAGTTTTTTTTGAAGGATCACTAATTTAGTGAAACAAGGTGACATCTCTGTTTCCGAGAATATTCAGTTTATTAGGATGAAAACACCATCCAATGACTATGAAATAATTAAACTGAATAACTCGTGCAAAAATATGAGCTTAAAAACACCTTCCTAGCAAAGCCGGTCATTGAGTGATGCACTGATAATAAAGCGAACAACGCTAAATATATCGTGCACACACATTTTATCCTGGAACTATACAAACAGGATACATTAATGAAACGAATTTTAATCAACGCCACGCAACAGGAAGAAATCCGTGTTGCTATGGTAGATGGCCAATTCATGTATGACTTGGACATTGAACAAACCAACAAAACCCAGAAAAAAGCAAACATTTATAAAGGGATTATCACCCGAGTAGAACCAAGTCTTAATGCCGCTTTCATTAACTATGGCGCAGAACGTCACGGATTTCTCCCTTTCAAAGAAATTTCTCGTGAGTACTGGAGGAAAGATGCCAAAACTGAAGGTCGCCCTTTAATCAAAGATGTTATTAAAGAAGGGCAAGAAGTACTTATCCAAATTGAAAAAGAAGAACGAGGCAACAAAGGTGCAAGTTTAACAACCTTCATTAGTTTGGCAGGTCGTTTTCTGGTATTGATGCCTAACAATCCACGCGCTGGTGGCGTATCACGCCGCATCGAGGGAGAAGATAGACATCGCATCAAAAAACAATTAAGTGAGTTAGATATTGAAGAAGGTGGTGCAATTGTTCGTACTGCCGGTCTTGGGCGAGAAGTTGAGGAGCTATCTTGGGACTTGGAATACCTCAAAATGCTCTGGAGCGCTATTGGTTTCGCGTATAAGCAACATCAGGCTCCGACTCTCCTCTATCAAGAAAGCAATTTAATCATTCGAACCTTACGTGACTACTTCCGCCACGATATCGGCGAAATCATGCTGGATAATGAAGCGATTTATAACCAAGCGCGTGAATTCGTTAAAGCAGTCATGCCAAACAACTTAAATAAACTAAAACTTTACACGGATAAAAGTGTACCTCTCTTTAGTCGCTATCAAGTTGAACATCAAATTGAGTCTGCTTTTGATCGTGAAGTCACACTTCCATCTGGTGGGGCCATTGTTATCGACCATACCGAAGCACTGATCTCTATTGATATCAACTCAGCCCGCGCAACAAAAGGCAGTGATATTGAAGAAACTGCCTACAACACCAACCTTGAAGCAGCAGCAGAGATTGCACGCCAATTACGTCTGCGGGATATCGGGGGGCTTATCGTCATCGACTTCATCGACATGATGCCAAACCGTAATCAACGCGGTGTTGAGAAGAAACTACGTGAGCTTCTCAAGCTTGACCGTGCACGTGTACAAATCGGCCGCATCTCACGCTTTGGACTGCTGGAAATGTCGCGTCAGCGCCTTCGTCCATCTTTGGGGGAAGCTAGCCAGATTGTCTGCCCACGTTGCAGTGGCCAAGGCACATTTCGTGGCGTTGAATCATTAGCTTTATCGATCTTACGTTTGATCGAAGAAGAAGCGATGAAAGACAAAACTCATCAGGTTTCTGTACAAGTTCCTGTTGAAGTAGCCAGCTTTCTGTTGAATGAAAAACGCCCCGCAATTAGCAAGCTGGAAACACGCCATTCCATTCAAGTGGTTATTTTACCTAACCCGCACCTCACGACCCCTCACTTTGAGATCAATCGTTTCCGCTCACAAGATAAGGAAGCATTATCGAAAACCAGCTATCAGCAGATCGATAAAATAGAACAAGATATTGAAGTCGAGCAAAGTCAACAAGCAAAAAATCCAAACATCAGTCAAGCGGAAGTGCCTGCAATCAAGCAAGTTATTCCCCAACAACCTGCACCTCTACAACCAACGGAGCCAGTAAAAAAGACATCGGAAAAAGCAACTGGTGGATTTTTTAGTCGCGTATTCGGGAGTTTATTCGGCGGAGATAGTAAAGCTGAAGAAGTGCCAACATCAACAAAAGATGCTCCTAAGAAGAAAGCGCCCATCCAAAAGCAACCATCTGCTCAAAAACAGCCGTCTAATCAAAGGAAAACTCAGCAAAGCCACAAGACTACGAGTACGGGTCACCAGCGAAGAAGACCTGCACAAAGCCAAACCAACAACCGTAACAAACAAAATCCGCAGAATAATAACAACCAGAATCAAGATCAACAAAAACGAAACAACAACCCGCAAGCTAACAAAAATACTGCAAATAAACGCCCACAGCAGAATAAGGCGCAACAGAAAAAGACACAACATCAAAAAAACACACCTAAGCCGCAAATAGAAGACACAAAGCAAGTGAAAGAAGCTGCTAAGGATCATCAAACTTCAGCTCAGACTGACAATAACAATTCGCAAAATACACAGGAAAACAAACAACAAAAAAATAGTCGTACGCGAGGAAATCGTCGCGGTCAAAATAATCGCCGAAACAACCGCAATCAGAACAGGAGACCAAATCCCGAGAAGCAAAAACTTGTCGAAACTCATGAGCAGCAGCTTGACCAAACACCTGTAGAAATAACCATTCCTACACCAAAAATTGCATCAAGTAGTCAAAAACCAGCTAAACCAAAGAAACAGCCTGCTCAGACGACAACATCTGATGTTTCAACGGATAAAGCGACTGCGACTGCAACAAATACTCCGGTTGAGACTACAACTTCCGAGAAGCCTTCACAGAAACAGCAACCTAGACGGAAAAAACCCCAAGCAAAAACACCCGCTAAAGAACCGACTAGAAAGAATGTTGTAAAGGAAAAGTCTGATACAGGCAACGCCGAAAACAAGCAACCCATAAACAACCCAACCCCGAAAAAGAAAAAACCTCAGACTAAAACCCCAGTGACAAGCGTAAAAAAAGAAGCTAAACCAGACACCAACGAGACACAACCTAAACACGAGCCTATAGAAAAAACACCAATAAAACCTATTCCGCAAAAGACAAAAGTCGCTTCTAAAACAGATACACCTGTGGAAAACGTTAAACCACCAGTATCTAAAAAATCAGCAACGCCAGCAAATGAAAGCGTTGACCAAAAAACTGAAACTTCCACTAAAAAAGCCCCCAAGGTAAGCCCCCCTAAACCTGATGTTACTAAGGAAGGCGCTAAAGTTACTGACAAAAAAGGAATTATTGAAGAAAAAGTACAAGCAATACCTAAAAAGCCTAAGCCCGACACAAAAACATCACCAAAAGAATCAGCCATGGGCGGAGAAACCGCGAAACCTATCGCTACGCCGGTCGCAGAGAGTAAAGCTAACGAAAGTTAATCATCTATAGCAACGTTAAAAAACTGACGGTTACTGCTGACACTATTCACAGTAGCCGTCAACTCCTCCCCTCTCCAACATCGCAACACACGTCTTGCATGAGCCATTTTGATTAGAGCACCACTCTTTTCTGCACTTTTCATCCCATATCCTATAATCACTCAAATAAATCCTGTTATCCCATAACCCTTAAGTAAAACCTCTCAGTAATATAACGTTTGCGCCAATGCATATTTTGAAACATCTCTATCTTGCTCCCATTTGGCTACTTGAATTACTCAGCTCTGCCAAATCTTTTCAATCCAATCCTATTCTGGGAAACGCTCTATTAAACCGTTTAGGTTTGCATGTGTGTCGATTGTTACTATCTCATACGATTATGCGATTACGTATGCATTCATTAACGTGGGGACTCTCGAAAGCAGACAGACAAGCTTATTTTCGAGATGGTTACCTACTCAAAGAAAATTATCTTAGTTCATCAAAACATCGTTGCTTAAAAGAAGAACTCTCTCTGTTTTCTGGTGAAACACGCCAGTCTATTCAAGGTAATGCCATTGTAGAAAGAACAGCCCTTGCACCCCATACACTTTCCGAAGCACCCGCACTAAGAAGCCTGCTTTCAGCTGCAAACTTCAAACGTTTGTGCCGCTTTACATCTGGCCATGTTCGTCCACCTCTATTCTATCTCGAAACCATTCAAAACGATGCATACGAACAAGGCGTGGATCCACAAAAATCGTTTCATTCCGATACTTTCCATCCAACCATGAAATGCTGGTACTTCCCAAATCAGGTAACACCAAAGCATGGAGCATTCACCTATATTCCAGGCTCTCATCGACTCACATGGAAACGTCTGAAATGGGAGTACCAGCAAAGCATCAACGCAACATCTCTAAAAAACGCACTAAGCCAACGAGGTTCATTTAGGTTCTCAGATGAGGATATACAAGTCCTAGGTCTCACCAACCCGATTAGCTTTACTGTACACCCGAATAGCTTGTTATTTGCAAACACCTTTGGCATTCATCGTCGCGGCGATAGTGAAGGAAGCACGACACGAACGTCTATTTGGGGAGATAGTAGAACAAACCCTTTTATACCATTCCCAGGCCTTACCAATAACTGGATTAATGAATTCCAGTACACCCTTCTAAACACCTATAGAAAAAATGTCGATCGTCAAGCCGCGAAAGCAGGACGACCATCTCCCTGGAAGCGTGTACCGAAAAAAGACCACTCTACATAGACTTATTCATAGCCATGATGCGGCCAAACCATATTAAAAAATTCAACTTAATTAGATGCTTGGATCCACAACACCTTTTTCGATTTTTTTATCGGCAATGATGTAATTTGTCGCTAACTCGGCTAACTGAAAAATATTATCATCGACAGCTTTCATTGCTACTCCCGCCATGATAATTCCTATAACCTTCTTCACCTCTTTTTTCACCCGAGGTGGCGTCTTAATCGTTTCCACAATTGACCCATCTGGATACTTTTCAATAGTTATCGTCGTTGCAGGGGTGCAAGCAGATAGGGTAATAGCAAAGGTCAAAGCTGTAACAATCTGGTTTTTCTTATTCATAAAATAGCTCTCTTAAAAAAATAATAGCGTAAAGTCATAGGGGCATAACGATGCGCTCTGACAAATACTGAACAAGCTCGTGCTTATTCGGTCATACCTCAATATTCTTATTGTGTTTTACTACCACTAATGGGGAATTTGGATAAAGCCCTACTTCACCTAAACCAACTTTATACCTCAGCCCCGATTTTCCACCTCCTTCCTCATATTATTAGCACTCAGCAAAGGTTCAAGATGTAACTTGGCCATGAATTGTATAGAAAATAAGCAAAACCTCACCTGTACCCAAGCTTAATCTGTGTCTTAACTCATACAAATATGCATGATTTTCCCTCTACTTTTTACTTATTAAGACAAGTCTTGTCCTCATAAACGACAAATGTTCACTTTTTGTTCACTCAAGATTCAGTAGTATTGGCACAATTTTGTCCTAATTATGGGTTTTTCGGTCATAAATAGGATTAATTTGGGTTTAAGGAAGGATAATTTATGTCTGATAGTGCAGAAATAAGAAAACAAAACTTACTATCTATCCTCAATAAGGATTACAAAGCTCAACGCACTGCATTAGCAGATCGTCTCGATATAAGCAGCGGTGGACTTAATAAATATATTGGAAATGGTAAAACCCGACCGATGAGTGATCGTACCGCTCGCTTATTTGAAAGACGTCTGGGATTAGAATTTCAGGCACTTGATACAGTTGCACATGCCGATAATGTTAACTTTTACTACATTCGCATTGTCTTTGAGGGCCATAGCGTTAACGAATTTCTACGTAAACTCCATAAATTCTCTATTATTCAGGAAGCTAGCGCTCAATACGGTGAAACTGATATTTTCATCAAAATCAAATCTACGGAAGCACAGTTCCAAAAACTGGTTTTTGACCATCTGCGAGCCTTTCCAGGAGTTTCAACAACCATAACTTCACAAGCATTATCATCAGCTCGTTGGCAGAGAAAACAAGAAGGGCATAACAATATTCCAGGCAGCGAGGATTCAACAGAAACCTATTTGAACTCCTTCCTTCAATCAAAAAGCCGCGAATTATATAAACAGATTGCGCAACTGGATAAAGGAGAACATATCATCGTGGGTTTGGATGATATGGAAACTATTCGCTACCAAGATTTACTCAGCGAGAGCACTCGTGAAGTACTCGTCACGAAATGGGTTTTTGAAAACGATATAGATGCTTTTGAAGATAATATTGCCAAGTATTCGCGTCTTGTCGATGATCAAGTCACCCTAAAACTACTGGTTATTTATGACGACTCACTCCCTGCAAAGATGCAGCAACAACTCCAAGCTTACCTCGAAAAATATACGAGATATACCAATCAAACAACATTAAGTCTTGTTCACTCTCAATGGGTCAACAGTAATTTTGACCGAGGCTGTGAATGGTTTACGATTTTTGATGGACACCTAGTGAGTATCCGTGAAAAATCTTTCATCAAACTTCACTACAGCAAGACCATGCTAGATCATTACCAAAAAGTCTTCCAAAAAAATTGGAACAAAGCGCTGCGTATTCAAGAATCCTAAGTAGCATTCAAGCTAACTGTGAAATGCTAGTCATCTGCCGAGCAAATGGCTAGCATAGGTCAGATTCCAAGTAGACAAAAAATATACAACACATCGCCGATACCACACTTCACCTAAACAATACCAATAAGAAACTATTATTAGATATTACTGATATTCAGTACTATGATTCTTAGCTTACCTAGAAGCCACTCACATAATTGAGTAAATAACAAGCATTATATGCAAAAAAAATTACAATCTTTTGATTCATAGATATAATTAATAACGTCAAAAGGGCTCAGAAACAAGTACTGCAAAAACTTCGCGTTTGAGAGTACTCCATACTTAGCATTCCAAAATAATCCGAACCAAAAACCACAAAAAACTTTAGCTGGAGAATCGCAAAGTGCAAAAGGTATTAGTTTTAGAAATCAACGAAGTTAATTTCGACCTGTTAGAAAAATATGCCGCTGAGGGGAAGCTACCCAACTTTAAAAAGTTTTTCGACCAGTACGGCTATACTAAAACACACTCCGAATCAGACCAAGGGGTATTGAACCCGTGGGTACAATGGATTACAGGTCATACTGGTTTAAACTACGAACAGCATCAAGTTCGTCGCTTAGGTGATATGCAGGGCAAGTCTCACGAACAAATTTGGGAACGCATCGAAAGAATGGGCAAATCTGTCGGCGTTTTTATTGCATTTAATGCTAAAAATAATCTAAAAAACCCTACGTTTTTCCTTGGCGACCCATGGAGTCGGGAAAAACGTATTTTACCTAAAACCGCCGAGTGGGCAGATGATGCTTTAAAACAAATCACTGATGACTATGCAAATGGACGCATTGCTCCCTCTTCTATTTTAAAGCTAATAGGGAGCTCTATTGCAAACCTAAGAGCGAAAAACTATCTACGCCTGGCTTCTTATACAAAAGGCTATTTGAGCCGCAAGTTTTATCGGGCTCTGGCCTGTGATTTATTATTATCAGATATCTTCTTAAAGATGTATAAAAAATCACGCCCTGATTTTGCGACATGTTTCATCAATGGCGCTGCCCACGTACAACACCATTATATGTTCTCATCGAAGTATTACGATGGCGAAATCAAAAATCCTGAGTGGTTTTATAAACCTGGTATCGACCCTCTTGAAGAAGTCTACAAACTCTATGACTACACATTAGGTGAAATCCAGAAAGAAGTTGGCTCAGATACACGTCTTATGTTGATGACGGCCCTTAGCCAGGAAGCACATGATCGCTTATCTATTTATTATCGTCTAAAGGATCATACTCAACATCTTGATGAACTCGGCGTTCCATACACAGATATCCAGCCATTAATGACTGAAGATTTCATTGTTCGCTTTAAAAACATCAATGAGGCCAAAAGAGGTCAGAAGATTTTTGAATCGGTTAGAACCAAGCTGGATAAGAACATCTTCTATACAACAACAGCGGATGACAACTCACGTGAAAATGACACGAATGACCGAGCTTACTATGTTGATAACCGTAATGATGGCAGTTTGTACATCCAGCTAAAACCATCCTCTGATAAATATCCCGACAACTTCAGCCTGTATGTTGGTGATGAACAACAAGAAATCACTGGCTTTGAAAATCAGGTTGACTTTGTCTCTATCAAAAATGCAGGCCATAATGAAGCAGGGTATTTTGCTGATAGCGGTTACTCTAAAGGAGAACTCCCGAGCGATATTTATCTCAATCAGATTCCTGGGCATATTGCTGCAATCTTTGGTGAAAAGAATGCTTCAGAACTTAAAGACGCTGACATTCATCATACTGAAGAAGAGGCAGAAGCACCTGCTCCTGTAGCAGCATAATCACGGTATAGAAGCAACCATGCATGCATGGAGCCTAGATTTTTTCATGGTTGCTTGTGACTAAAATTCGGGGCCTACAATCACATAGGAAGTTTCAACACCGTACCCACAGATAATGCATAAGGCGCTTGAATATTATTCAAACGCGCAACGGCAGACCAATGCTTCTTGGTTTTACGCATAATGGCATAGAGTGTATCGCCAGCGACGACAGTATAAGTACCAGCTACCGTACCTGCCGAGCCAATATCTAACGAACCGTTATTTCTTCCTTTCTCCTCAGCCCCTGTACTAACAGCAGCTCCGTTACCATCATCAGCAACAAGATACTGACTACTTACCCAGCCTATTTTTCCACCTGATGAAATACGCGCCCAATAACTCTCTCCCTTCTTAGCCAAGCGCGTGATTTTTATCCCACCCACACCATCCTCGAGCGTTCTGAGTTGCCGATAACTTGTGCCAGGGCCATATCGCACATTCAGAGAAGTTCCATTCACATCAACCTTATATTTCGCGCCCTTATCAAACTCCATAAAGGATTCAAGATAGCTTTTACTCACCCAACCCACTTTGTCATCCCATTTAATTCTCGCCCAAGTATTTCGCCCTTGTCTCTTCTCACCTAAAACTTCAACACCACTCGTCCCTCCATCTAAACGACGTAATACTGGATAATGGGTGCCAGGCCCTTCACGAACATTTAACGAACCTGATATATTTTTTACTTTTACACCTTCTACAAGCCCTATAGATTGCACAGGCATTGAAAACAGTAACCCCACAACAACCGACAGCGATGCCGTAGTAAACATCTTTATTGTATACATAGAACTTCCCTCATTAATTAACACCTCGCAAGCCAGCAGCACTTGCCTTGTATTATCTATAAGAAACTCACCCTTAAGCTTTAAAACCGTAATGATGACATACAGTTACTTAGGGACATCAAACAGATTTCATGCATAGACATTAATTAAATATAGTTCAAGAATGCCCCTTAGATACACGTAAAGTTAAAAAATGATGTACTGAACTCTTTCTGGACAATCATTTAACAGTTTCTTTACAATTACTTAAAACGCTCCTCAGCTATTCTGTTCATTATGTTTCAATCACCTTTTAGAGATATTCTTGAGAATCTTATCTACATTTTGCCCACTCGCCATTGTGTTCCTTACAAACAGGTACTAAGCTTGACCCTGTTAAGGGTTGATTCATACTAATTTTAATCTTGAGCCACAAACACCATCACTTGAAATCACATCAAATAATAACCAGGCAATCATGTGAGTAAATTTCCAGAAAAAATAGCAATTATCGGTATGTCTTGTCGGTTTCCAGGACAGGCAAACTCACCAGAAGCCTATTGGGACATTCTTCAGTCAGAACAAGATGTTGTTACCGAAATCCCCGCTGATCGCTGGGGAACAGAGTTCTATCAACACCCCGACAAAAAAGAAGCCGGACGAAGTTATACCTTTGCAGCGGGCGTGTTGGATGATATTGATCAGTTCGATGCAGCTTTCTTTGGTATTTCCCCAAGAGAGGCGGCACAAATTGACCCACAACAACGCCTATTACTTGAGCTAACCTGGGAATCCTTTGAAAATGCCAACCTTCCTCCTGAGAAAATGGCAGGTAGTGATTGCGCAGTATACGTCGGTATTGCCAGTACGGATTATGTGCATCGGCGTATTGATGATCTCAGCTCTATCGACTCATTCTCGATGACAGGGAATACCGCCAGTATTGCCTCAAACCGTCTGTCCTATACGTTCGATCTACGTGGGCCAAGTGTTTCGGTTGATACCGCTTGCTCCTCATCATTAGTCGCTGTGAATCAAGCCTGTCAATCCATTTGGTCTGGAGAAGCATCTTGCGCGGTTGCCGGTGGTGTCAACCTGCTGCTACACCCTTTCGGCTTCGTAGGTTTCTCAAAAGCATCCATGCTATCACCGGATGGTCGCTGTAAGGCTTTTGATGAAAGTGGCAATGGTTATGTACGTTCCGAAGGGGCTGCTGTTGTTATCCTGAAACCCCTTTCACAAGCTGAAAAAGATGGTGATGTCATACATGCCGTTATTCGTGGAAGTAGCGTTAATTGTGATGGACATACCCAAGGCATCACTGTACCCAGTACCCATGGACAAGCCGACCTATTACGTAAGGTTTATAATAAAGCGGGGGTGAATCCTGATGAGCTGAGTTACCTCGAAGCACATGGCACTGGAACTGCGGTAGGTGACCCATTAGAAACAGCAGCAATCGCTGAAGTGTTGGCCCAACCTCGTAAACGTCCTCTAACGATCGGCTCTGCGAAAACCAATGTAGGCCATTTAGAAACAGCTTCTGGCATGGCTGGTTTATTCAAAATCATTATGAGTGTTAAGAATCGAACCATTGCGCGTTCTTTACATTTCAACACGCCCAATAAACGAATAGATTTTGCTGGCTTGAATCTCCACGTAGCGCAACAAACCCAAAGCATTCAATCTGAAACACCATTACTCATGGGTGTTAACTCCTTTGGCTTTGGCGGTGCTAATGCTCACGTCATCATTGAAGAATACACAACCCAGCCAGCAAAATTATCAACAGCCACAAATATACCTCCGCTATTACTCAGTGCAAATGGTCTACCTGCTTTACGAGAGTTGGCAGATAGCTATATCCATTTAATCCGTGATACTCCTGATCGTTACTACGATATTGCCTATACCAGCTTCTTTAAGCGCCAACGATTACAAAAAACGCTCTGTCTACATGGCGAAACCACAGCAGAGATCATCCAGCAATTAGCTGATTTCTCAAATGAATCAGGCACTACTCCACACATTCATGAAGCAGAAAAACAAACTGATGCGAAACTGACACTCGTTTTTTCAGGAAATGGCTGTCAATGGCAAGGTATGGGGCAAGCCTTATTACAGAATTCCCCTTATTTCAAAACCACAATTAAAGAGATCAACTCACTCCTTAGACCCTACTCTGATATTGATTTATTCGAAGAATTTGCCAAAGAAACCAGCAAATCATCTCTAGCAGATACTGCCATTGCACAACCGCTACTATTTGCACTACAAGTGGGAATCGTAAGGTTACTACAGCGGCAAGGTATGCATATTTCAGCGGTTATTGGACATAGCGTAGGAGAAGTTGCAGCGGCTTGGGCAGCAGGATGTTTAACACTAAAACAAGCCGTTGACGTTATTTACCACCGCAGCCATGCCCAAGCAAAAACACAAGGCTCAGGGAAGATGGCAGCGATCTCTTTAGATGTGAAAACACTGGGAGAATATCTAGACACCTTATCTCTCACTCATGATATTGAAATTGCAGGCATAAACGGACCAAACTCTCTGACAGCCTCTGGTACAGCAATCGCCATTGATACGCTATGCAATTATCTTACCTCCAAAAATATCCAACATAAACGTCTTGACCTTGATTATGCTTTCCATAGCCACCTAATGGATCCAGTAAAAGCATTGGTGCTAGAGAGTCTGAATGATTTAACACCAAAAATCAGCGAGATAACATTCATTTCCACCGTGACAGGACAAGCAGCCTCAGGAATAAGCTTAGATAATCAATATTGGTGGGATAATATTCGAGAGCCAGTACGCTTTTATGAAGGCATGCAAACCCTGCTAGCTTCAGGTCACCAACATTTCATTGAAATTGGTGCACACCCTATTCTTCGCAGTTATATTAATGAATGCGCAAGAGACACCCATCAACACATTACGATCAGCCCAGGTTTAAGCCGTGAAAACCCACAGCTAAGTGCGATACATGACGCTGCTGACGCTGCAATGCTAGCGGGGTGCGCATGGGATTTATCAACAGCATTCCCCGAAACAGGCAATGACATACGTCTTCCTAACTATCCATGGCAACGAGAACGCTTCTGGTACCCGCTTACCGCAGAAGGCTATAACCTCGTCAATCGGAGTCGTGAACACCCTTTACTGGGGCATCAAATCTCCCAACACCCATTGATTTGGGAGAACACACTTGATAGTAAGATCTACCCTTATCTTGCTGATCATGTCGTGGATGGCGCAGAGGTATTACCCGGTTCTGCTTATGTAGAAATGGCAATTACTGCCTCTCAACACCTTATCTCTGATAACAAACTGGCGATTGAAAACATAGAAATTCACGCCCCTATTTTGCTGGATCAAAGCAAGCATGTGCAATTTATTTTAGAAGATGATGGACGTTTTGAGATCACTAGCCGTGATCGCTTTGCTGATGTCGAAAATACCGTTAAAAACTGCACCGGACGTCTCTTGGGTGAAACAGCGATTGACGCTGACATTCCACTCAAACTTAATCATACAGACAGCAAAAACATCAACTCTCAACAACATTACGCACTCACCGAACAAGTGGGCTTGCACTACGGCGAAGGTTTTCAATGCGTAGACCAATGCTGGGTTGGCCCAACAGAAGCCATTTCTGAATTAGTCATCAATCGCCAGATTGCCGATGATTATGCAGCCTACCACCTGCATCCGGCGATGCTTGATAGTGGCTTCCAAATACTGGTCGATATTCTAGCTGAGAATATTCAAGACAGTAACCATAGCGCCATGATTCCCGTGCAAATTGGTAAATTAACCTGCTTTGCTGATACACGGGATACCCATTACCTCAAAGCACAGATCACCCGTCAGAGCCCACATAGCTTGCTGGCAGACTTTCATCTCTACGATAAAAACAGCAACCATATAGCAACACTTCAAGACTGCCGTTTCCGTATCATCCAATTTCACCAGACACAGCATCTACCTGATTGCTATCAACATGTCAGCGTGATTCAAGCGCCCAAACCTGAAGTAAATTCAAGGCTCTCCATTAGCCCTGAAGACATTGCAAACACACTACAGAAACGCTTCCCATCCTCCGAAGATAGAGTGGCACACTTTCACTACATTCAACCACTCTTCGATGCTCTGGTAGCACTCTATGCCTGGGAGGCCTTGCGCTCCTTTGAATCTTGTCAACAGTCATTTAGTCTCGCAGAATTCATCGACAACGAAACCATTGACACAGCATTCACTCCATTCATCCAACGACTATTAGACATACTGGAAGATGATGAACTTGCCAGCAGAAATGATGAACATTGGACGCTTGCCTGCGAAACTGATTACCCACCCGCAAATGACTTATGGTTATCGCTGCTTAATGAACACCCGCAATACATTGCAGAGCTGACATTACTGGCTCGTTGTGGAAAACATATTCCTGAGGTTTTAATTAATAAAGTGCCTGCTGATACACTTATCAGCCCAAGTAAAAGTAGTACCCAAGAGCATTGGCAGAATGCATCACCGAGCCATCAATCCATGCAGAAAATGCTCTTGGCGGCTTTTACAGAAATCATCGAAGAGGCTCCTTCGAAATATCTTATTAGGGTCTTGCAAATAGGTGCAACACCTTTAACAGCAACACTCATCAATACCTTAGAAACGGATCAATTCCAGTATGTCATTACGGATGAAGACCCTGCTCTCGTTGATGAACAAATCTCACACTTTAAACATTTGGAAAATGTAAGCTCCCTTCCCTTCGATTTACATCAGGAAGATAGTCAACTCAAAAAACAAGCGCATTTCGATCTCATCATTGCGATACATCCACATCGTCAAACGCAAGCCTTTCATCAATTGCGTCAATGCCTTAAAGGACATGGAATCCTGCTTAGCCTTGAGGATTTGCCAACACGCTTTAGTGATATCACCGCTGGCTTACACCCTGAATGGTGGGAGAATTCGATAGATATTACTCATCCACTCTCAGAACTCATGTCCAGACAGGAATGGCGACATACGCTTGAAACAAATGCCTTCAAGGATATAAGCCTCATTGCAGAGCAGGATGATATTGCTGAACAAGGCTCTCTTCTCTGTATTGCCTCTCGAGCGGCAAAAAATGAAGAAACACGTGAAACGACCATTACGCGTAAAAACTGGATTCTTGTTACCGATATCCCCAATACCAATAAGTTTGCACAACAGCTCAGCGAGCAACTGGGTAACAATCAGCAAAGCATTCAACTTCTGAGTATTGGACAATTTTCTGAACAAACAGTTGTTTCGGATACCAAGATTCTCTTCCTTGCTGAAAATACGGCAAAGACACAGGCCTCCTCACATTGCCAACAATTGCTGACAGTCGCAAATCAATTGATGCACACGCAACACGCTACACAGCTAACCATTATTACGCAAGGCGCTTTCCACTCAGATATTCACAATGAACATAACCTAGATCCCGACATGGCAGCATTATGGGGCTTCGGCAGAGTACTTATGAATGAACACCCTGAACTAGCCACACATCTCATCGATCTGTGTCAGGAAGATGGTTTACAAGCAGCAGCGGAACGCTTAGTAGATGAACTACTACGGGAAGATCTTGTTGAAAATGAGGTACTACTCTTACCTGAAAGCCGTCATGTACTTCGCTTGCGGAAAACTGATTTATCAGCAGATATAACAAGCGAAACAACAGATCGCTATAAACTAAATTTCAGCAACCCTGGACAACTCAAGAACTTACAATGGCAAAGCCAAAATGTTCCACCACTTAACGCCGATGAAATAGAAATTATCCCTAAAGCAGCGGGGCTTAATTTCCGTGATGTCATGTATGCCCTCGGCTTGCTGTCAGATGAGGCGGTCGAGAACGGCTTTGCAGGTGCTACTTTGGGCATGGAGCTATCCGGCACCATCGCCCGTGTCGGTGCTGATATTACTAACTATACTGTTGGTGATGAGGTTATTGGCTTTGCTCCTGCCTGCTTCAGTAGCCACGTTATTTGCCAAACAACCGCCATTGCCAAGAAACCTGAAGCGTGGTCTTTCTCCGCTGCTGCAACCATTCCTACCACCTTCTTTACCGTGTATTACGCTCTCAACTATCTAGCCAAACTAGAGGCTGGCGAAAAGATTTTGATCCATGGTGCAGCAGGCGGCATCGGTATTGCCGCTATCCAATACGCCAAACACTGTGGTGCAGAAATCTACGCCACTGCGGGTACCGATGAGAAACGTGATTTCGTAAAAATGATCGGTGCAGATTATGTCTTTGATTCACGCAATGTAGACTTTGCAGATGACATTATGGCACTCACTGAAAATACGGGAGTGGATATAGTGCTAAATTCACTGGCGGGTGAAGCCATTAATCGTAACCTAAGCATCTTGAAGCCATTCGGACGTTTTCTGGAATTAGGCAAACGTGACTTCTATGAAAACAGCCGCATAGGCTTACGCCCATTCCGCAATAATATTTCCTACTTTGGGATTGATGCTGATCAATTGCTCATCGAAAAGCCCCAGCTTGCCCAACGCCTGTTTCTGGAAATGATGAGCTTGTTTAAGGAAGAAATACTGCACCCACTGCCTTTTAGAGAGTTCACGCCAAGCCACATTGAAGAGGCTTTCCGCTACATGCAGCAATCACAGCAAATTGGTAAAATCATTATCAATTTTGAGCATGAGAAGCATGTTGTGCCTGCAAAGAAACCACAGGAACAACTGCAATGTGATCCATCAGCGAGCTATCTCATAACAGGAGGACTATCGGGCTTCGGTCTGAAAACGGCGACTTGGCTCGTTGAGAAAGGCGCTCAACACCTAATATTGGTGAGTAGAAGCGGAAAAGCATCACCAGCAGAAAATGAAATTCTCTTAAAACTGCGTCGCCAAGGTATTGAAATTACGCAAACCGCTTGCGATGTTACTAACTTTCAAGCACTGCAAGGCGTCATTAATGATATTCCAAAGAACACAGCTCTCAAGGGAATTATCCATGCCGCGATGGTACTAGATGATGCACTGATCCAAAAACTGAATGCAGATAAGATTCAGCATGTTATACAGCCCAAACTTAGTGGCGCATGGAATCTCCATGAGTTAAGCAAGCATCAGACATTAGACTTCTTTGTCGTTTACTCCTCAGTCACGACTTCAGTAGGCAACCCCGGACAAGCCAATTACGTAGCCGCCAACTATGCCCTTGAATCTTTGTGTCACTGGCGTCGACAACAACAACTCCCAGCCAGTTACGTTGCATGGGGAGCCATTGATGACGTGGGGTATTTGACCAAACACTCAGCAACCAAGGAAGTCCTACAACAGCGTTTAGGTGGTAAGGCACTACAGTCAGATCAAGCGCTTATGCGTCTGGAACACTTACTTCTCAACAACATCACGGGAGCAACCATCATAGACCTTGAATGGCAAGCCATTCAGCGTGTCATGCCAAATGCTCAAGCACCGCGCTTCTATTCACTTGGACAAAATACAAATACTCGTAATGATCAATCTAGCATTGACCTTAAAGCATTAAGCGCATCACTTTCTCAAGAAGAAATCATCCCCATAGTGGTTGAGCATGTGAGTGATGAAATCGTACATATCCTTCGCCTTTCCAAGGAAGCCATTGATACACAGCGTTCTGTTTTTGATTTAGGCATGGATTCCCTAATGGGTATGGAGTTGGTATTAGCCATCGAAGAACGGTTTGGTGTAAAACTTCCCGTTATGGCACTCACTGAAGGAGCCAGTATTCAACGCATTGCCGAACGTATCCTCGAACATGCTAATAGAGACGATGTCCCCTCACAAAACCCAGAAGCAGAAAGCATTTCAATCGCAGCAGCGCGACACGGGCACACTCTTGATGATTCACAAAAACAAGCATTGTCAGAAGCCATCACCGATAGCAACAATCTAAAAAACCAACATGTCGAAAACCAATAACTCCTCACCTAAAAAACCACTTGCCAGCTTGAAAAGCACAGCAAAAGACAAGCTGGCACAGAAAATGCTAGAAAAACGTTTACAGCGCTTGCAAAAACCTAAGAATAAACCGCCACAACCCCGAAAAGCCGACAGCAACATTCCGGAAAAATGGTATCGCTTTGATAAATACCCCGGTTATGAACAAATCCAGATTATTGAAAAGGGTGGAGAACAACTCAACATTCCATCTCCTTTTTTCAAGACACATGAAGGAGTAGCCAGTAATACTACCCAGATAAGTGGCATGACTTATGTCAACTTTGCCAGTTATAATTATCTGGACTTATGCGGACATCCTAAAGTCAACCAAGCCGCACAAGACGCGATAAGTCAGTATGGAACCTCAGCCTCGGCAAGCCGGGCTGTCGCAGGTGAACGCCCGATTCAAGGAGCACTCGAATGCAAACTCGCAAATCTCTACGGAACAGAAGACGCCATCGTATTTGTCAGCGGACACGCAACCAACGTCACAACTATCGGATACTTATTCGAACCAAACGATCTCATCCTGCATGATGCTTTAATCCATAATAGCGCCCTACAAGGCATTCTGTTGTCTGGCGCTAAACGCATTCCTTTCGAACACAACGACTGGCAACATCTAGATAGCTTGTTGCAAGAGCATCGGCATGATTTCGAACGTGTGCTCATCATCATTGAAGGCATTTACAGCATGGATGGTGATTACCCGGATCTGCCGGAATTTATCCGTATCAAGCACCAGCATAAAGCCTTTCTCATGGTCGACGAAGCCCATTCACTCGGGGTTATGGGCAAAACAGGCAAAGGCTTACATGAGCACTTTGATATCGACCCAACCGAAGTGGACATCTGGATGGGCACACTCAGCAAAACACTCGCAAGCTGCGGGGGGTATATCGCCGGTGAAAAAGCATTGATCAAACACCTCAAGTATTCTGCGCCAGGCTTCCTCTACAGTGTCGGCATCTCACCGCCAATAGCTGCTGCATCACTCGCAGCTCTGCAAATCATGTTAGATGAACCAGAACGTGTGCAACAACTGCATGCTCGTGGCAAACAATTCCTCACTCTCGCTAAACAGTATGGTATTGACACAGGAGATAGCTCAGGTTATTCGGTGATCCCAACCATTACAGGAAGCTCTGCTAACGCTGCTCGATTAGCCAATACCTGCTTTGAACAAGGCATCAATGTACAACCCATTTTCTATCCAGCCGTGGCAGAAGGAATGGCACGACTACGTTTCTTTATCTGCTCTTCACATACACCAAAACAAATCACCCAAACTGTCGAAATTCTCCATCAAGAAATATCAAAACTCTGAGAATATTTCTAGCAAATTTTTGACACAAATTTCTATTTTTATTACCTGCCAAAAGTCATATATATAGAACTTTATACAGCACACAACTAATTCCATATGATGAGTAACGGCATACGATAATCAGTCGCTATGTATTCTACTCCTGTTACCATTTGATAGATATAAACTTTTTTAGAGTTCCGCATAGCAACCGGATGTAAAAAAGAATAATCACTTGGCATTTCCTACCTCGTACAGTACCTTCCCTTTAAATAACTTAGGAAGTTACTCTATGACAGTATCTAAAATTATCTATACCAAAACCGATGAAGCTCCCGCCCTTGCCACCTACTCCCTTCTCCCTATTATAAAAGCCTTCACAAAACCTGCAGAAATCGATGTCGAAACACGAGATATTTCATTAGCTGGGCGCATCATTGCCAGTTTTCCCGATAAGCTGACAGACGATCAAAAAATCGGAGACGCACTTGCAGAACTTGGTGAATTAGCGAAATTGCCTACCGCTAACATCATCAAACTCCCTAATATTAGTGCTTCTGTTTTTCAATTAAAAAAAGCCATTCGTGAACTACAAGATCATGGATACCACATTCCAGACTACCCAGAAGTCGCCAAGGATGACGAAGAAGCAGCCATTCGTGCGCGTTATGTCAAAATTCTTGGAAGTGCGGTCAACCCTGTGCTGCGTGAGGGTAACTCAGATCGCCGAGTAGCGGCTCCCGTAAAAGCCTATGCGCGAACACACCCTCACTGGATGGGGGAATGGAACCAAGCATCTAAATCTCATGTATCAAGCATGCAAGAAGGTGATTTTCATGGTAGTGAACAATCCGTGATTATGCCTACCGCTGATGACGTCAAAATCCAGCACACCGACAATAATGGCAACATAACGTTCCTAAAAGAATCAATACCATTAGAAAAAGATGAGGTTATTGATGCCTCCCTCATGAACGTGAAAAAACTACGCGCCTTTTACGAAGAGCAAATGCAGGAAGCCAAAGAAGATGACGTCCTTCTTTCTTTACACCTCAAAGCTACTATGATGAAGGTCTCAGACCCCATTATGTTCGGTCATGCTGTTAGTGTTTACTTCAAAGATGTCTTCGAAAAACATGCAAAAACCTTTGCTGAGCTAGGTATTAACCCCAAATATGGATTGGGTGACCTGTACCAGAAAATTACCGAACTGGATGATGATAAAAAAGCAGAAATTGAAGCCGATATAGAAGCTACCTATGCCAAGCGACCAGCTCTCGCTATGGTAGACTCTGATAACGGCATTACCAACCTACACGTCTCCAGCAAAGTTATTATTGACGCTTCAATGCCGGCCGCCATACGCAACTCTGGAAAAATGTGGAACAGCAAGGGAGAAAGCCAAGATACCAAATCACTGATTCCCGATCGCAACTATGCGGGTATCTATCAAGCAACCATCGACTTCTGTATGGAACATGGTGCATTTGATGTAACCACTATGGGCGATGTATCAAATGTCGGACTCATGGCAAAGAAAGCCGAAGAATACGGCTCACATGATAAAACCTTCATTATTGCTACTGATGGCAAAGTCGAAGTCATCAATCAAGCTGGCAAAACACTCATGGCGCATGACGTCGAAAAAGGTGATATCTGGCGCATGTGCCAAACTAAAGATATTGCCATCAAAGATTGGGTCAAACTCGCCGTCAAACGTGCACGAGCCACAGGCCACCCTGCTATTTTCTGGTTAGATGATGAACGCGCTCATGATATGAACCTTATGAAAAAAGTCGAAGCCTACCTACCCAAGCACAATACCGAAGGTCTTGACATTCAAATCATGAATCCGCTTGCGGCAACACATTATACTCTCAACTTAGTTAGAGAAGGTAAAAACGCGATTTCTATAACTGGTAATGTATTACGTGATTATCTCACCGACCTATTCCCGATTCTTGAGCTGGGTACAAGTGCAAAAATGCTCTCAATCGTCCCATTACTCGCAGGTGGTGGCCTATTCGAAACAGGTGCAGGTGGCTCAGCCCCAAAACACGTAAAACAATTCAAAGAAGAAAACCACCTACGCTGGGATTCATTAGGAGAATATCTCGCGTTAGCAGAATCTCTAGAAGACCTTGCCGAAAAAACAGGAAACCAGAAAGCACATGTACTGGCAGATGCTTTAAATGAAGCCAATGGTCATTACCTCGAAAACAACAACGCCCCATCGCGCGAATCTGGCGAACTGGATAATCGAGGCAGTAGTTTCTACCTTGCTAAATACTGGGCACAAGCCCTTGCTAGTCAAAATAACGATAAAGATTTAAACATTCACTTCACCCCTATTGCTAAAGCACTTACTGAGAATGAAGACACCATCCTCAAAGAACTAGCAAGCGCACAAGGTCAGGCCATGGATATTGGCGGCTACTACCACCCAGACGTAGAAAAAGTCTCAGCTGCAATGCGCCCAAGCGTAACCTTCAACGCTGCACTAGAGGGGTAAACACACCACTGTGTCGAAAGAAATGCTTCTATCAAGCCACGATGATCATGGTTTGTGGAAGTATCAAGACCCATCTGATTGTAAACTCTCTTTTTAAAAATATCCGGTTTTTCCGGATACCACTTTTTCATCGCTTGTAAGAACTCATTAACCATTAATCAACCTTACTATAAATGCCAAGTATATCGATTCGATATGGTGACTCGCTTTGCTTAATGCTGCTAGAGAAACTGACATACATACCTCAGTGCAAATAGAACTCCCCTCTGATGTTGATAATCTAAACACTGTCACTTCATCGGTAAAGCACGTTTGGTATGAAAGTAGAAACCATATGCCAAAACAATCAGTTCAAGGTGGCAGGGTAAACTCATGAACACTTATTGCCCAAATCTTTTTGATGGCTCACTATATATTCTGATCAATATCTAATATAGAACCGAAAATTTCACCTCGATTCATGCTTAAAAAACGATCTTTATGAGCATTAATTACTCTATATTGATAGACATTATCTGCTTATAAAATATTCAAGCCTTTGCCTTGACTCAGGGTGGTGATCAGAAACACTTGTGCGAAAGCCCCTGTAACCAGTTTGTATCTTCAACATCAATACTAATTTCTCAGGTTTTCTTATCGTATAAAATACGATGAAGCTTCTATACTGATAACCACGCAAAGAGCGAGAAAGACATTATCTTATCTATTTTATAGATATAAGATGCTTTTCGTCAGATTTTCTTAATCAACGTCGTAAGAATGTGGTAAAAAAAAACTTATGGCTATATAATAAAAAGGGCTTATGATCAGGCGTCCTAGTAACGAACACTTGGCTTAAATGGGCTATCCAATAGGGTTTTATTTTATCTCATATTTTTTATATGACAGCAAAACCTTGTTTAAGCTATTCCAATATTATATTTTTCAATTTCTCAGAGGCGGGGATATGAGACCAATTATTTCTCATAAAAAAACGATTTATGCTTCGGCACTTTTATTAATTCTGCTGTTGAGCATCACATACCGTTTTTCGCTACTTGAAAACATTGCGACTCAAGACATAACCTCTGTGACAGAAAAAGACACAGTACGATATGAAAAACCTGCATTACATTTTCTAGAGCATGGAACCTTTGCGATAAACCCAACAGATATCCATACCACAACCATCCATGATCAACCTGGCTATGCGCTATTTATCGCGGCCAACTATTACCTATTTAAACAAGATAAACATCAGCTCCTAAAAGTACAAATCATAGTCAGTGCACTGTCGATCTTAATACTTTCGTTAGCGGCATTCTTGCTGTGGTCTTACAAAGCCTCCTTGTCCGCTGCAACGATTATGGCTCTAGATCCCCTACAGACCTTGTATTCTCATGTCATGCTAACTGAGACCTTACAGATTTTCTTTGTTTCACTCATTGTTCTTTTCGCTGTATTGATGCTTAAAAACAGCAACCGAAGTAAAAACCCCATATGGGCATTACTCTTTGGTCTTGCGATCGCTTTAGCAACCTATGTTCATGCGGTTAATTACTATCTGGTACTACCCATCGTCATTGGGCTTATGCTATTTAGGAAGTATTTACAATGGGATATGATGAAGCTGGTAAAAATCGTTGTTTTGATTCTATTACCAGTGGTTATTCTTCTAAGCGCATGGCAAATAAGGAATGGTCAACTTACAGGCGTATACCAATTCAGCGATAATTCTTCCACGACGCTTCTTCACTACAAAGCCTCTAGTGTCTACATGCAAAAAGATAATTTAAGTTTTGAGGAAGCTGTCGCAAGAACACGCCATGAAGTTGGCAACGATTTCATGTCGTTACAAGACAGATATGATGCAGAAAAAGAATTAGCCAAGGAAATTATCGGCAACAATCTAGGAGCTTTTCTAACTCACTCATTAAAAGGTTATATTCCTTTGATGTTTGGAGTAGGTCTAGATAGTTATGCGATGCATTACGATCCTAAATATTATGCAAATCTGGCTTCTGGAGGATCCTTACAAACAAACCCTGTCATTCGATACATAGAAAACATGACTGGAAAGCAATTCTGGTATGTTGCTTTAGTCGGTTATGGTGCGCTGTTCCTGCTAGGGTGTTACGCATTAGCACTTATTGGTTTTACCCATGCATTCAAATACTCAGCAAAAGAATATCGGGTTATTCATTTATTGCTACTGGGTTTAGCGGCTTACTATCTTGTGTTAGCTACTGGACATATTGATGCCTATCATCGCCAACGTCTAACAAGCATGATTGTCATATTACTCTATGCATCTAATGGAGCATTACTTGTGCTTCACCACCTGTATTACTTATTTCGCCAAAGAAAGGAACAGTCACGGTCTTTCAGATACAAACTGAACCATAGAAATTAAGCTCAGGCATTCTTTAACGCTTTTTGTAACAGCTGATCCAGATGATTTGAGAATATCTGCCGATCGGCTTTACTCAGTGGTGGTGGGCCACCACCTGCATCCATTCCGCTTGACCGCAGCGTTTCCATAAAATCACGCATTGAAAGACGTGTGCGAATATTCTCAGTAGTCAACAGTTCACCTCGCGAGCTCAAAACCACCGCTCCCTTTTCAATAACGTCTGCTGCTAGAGGGATATCGCTGGTAATAACCACATCTTCTTTCCCAACTCGTTTCACAATTTCGTTATCTGCTACATCAAAACCACTGGATACCTGAATAAAGCGGATCGTATTTGATCGCGGAATATGCATCGTGTGATTAGCCACGAGAGTAACTTCTACTCCTGTGCGCTCTGAGGCGCGGAACAAAATTTGTTTGATAACAACTGGACAAGCATCTGCATCTACCCAGATTTTCATAGACTTCTCTTTTGCATAAGGATAACGTTATTCACATTAAATATTTATTGAATACAAACCTCAGGTAATAAAGCTTGATCCCAATCTTCAAGCGTGATGTGTTTTTTGATTAATTTTGCTGGTTTTTTATCAACAACCGCCTTGCCCGTCAGTAAATTATAATCACAGCTATGGGAATTTTCAGGATCCAGCGTATCGTAGCTTTCATGGGTAAAACCCGATACTACGAACTCATCATCACGATAAGAAATGGTGAGTTTTTGTATCCAGCGACCACGACCAATCGCCTGATTGCCAGCTTCCAGAATAATAGATTTCGTTTTGGGATGTTGCGTCAAACTCGGCACAGTCCCATACATAATGCCTGACCAGACAATACCTGAGTTATATACAACAAGCTTCATCTCTCCCGAGTCATCCGATAAATAAATATAAAGATCGACGTCCTCATTACCTCGCACTAAAACAGCCTTATCTAATGCCCCATCATCATTAAAATCCTCCATAAGAAACCCCACTAGGTCCTCACCATGGATATGTGGCGGCATATTGGTTTTAGCTAAGGAAACATTGCTACTCAGGAAGGTCAATAATGTAATCAATAGTATTTTCAAAAAATAACTCCATTTATAGGACTACTGAAGTGTTGTAGACACTTCAAAATCAGATTCAAAAGGTTCAATAACCGGTGGCGTTGAAGCATGGTGTTGGGCAATGCGCCAGCCTGCTTTTTCACGCACATAAACATTGGTTGCCAATACCATTGATATCGGTATGTCGGGTTTGTGACTTTCAGCTAGACGCTCAATAACAACATGGATAACGAGATCATCCCGAATAATTTCTTCAATTAATTCAACATGAATAATCGGCGGATTGGCATGAGACAAAATATGCTGCCAGCTTTCCAATACCTCATCACGCCCTAACAATGGCATCGAGTTAGGATGTAGACAGCTCACACTTTCACTCGCCCATACTGCACCCATCAACTGGATATCACACATTTCAAAAGCAGAATAAAAGGCGGAAGCTGCTTCCTCTGCAGTTGCAAAAAAGAAGGCTGCGCGGGATGTTTTCATACCAAAATCTCATTAATAACTAGTCTTGGGTCATCCGTGACAACCCCACTTATCTTATAGTACAGATCCTTGATATTGCGAATAGCTTCACGCACAAGTTCTTTTAATAAAAAGCAGGTGGAAAAATAAATGAACTATTTGATAGCTAGTCCACGTGAAAGGCGTGTATGACGATGACGGAATCCCATGCTTTGTTTCGTAACTAGACGTTGCAATGGCTTGATGCGATCCAGCGCCATCAAGCCCCCTGCCCGCATATGTCCCAACAACCAATGATCATTGCTGAAGATACGTACCAGAGAATCGGTATAAGTCATGATGGATTGACGATCTTTTTGACGCGCTTCGCTATAGGCTGTCAGCATTGCAGGGTTTCCTAAAGCGCCCCCCGCATTTAGGGTGATAGATATCTGTTCCACCAACTCTGAAATATCACGTAAACCGATATTAAGTCCCTGCCCTGCAACTGGATGCAGGGTTTGCGCAGCATTACCAATCACCACGGTTCGATGCCCGGTTACCGTATCAGCAGCTGTCAAAGAAAGTGGAAAAGCTGCTCTTCTACCAGTTTTCACAAAACGTCCCAAACGATAGCCAAAAGCCTCATTCAATGTTTTCAGAAAAGCCTCATCATCGAGCGCCATTACAGCATCAACACCTTCAGTAGGATGTGTCCAAACCAAAGCGCAGCGATTCTCAGATAGCGGGAGAAGTGCTATTGGCCCGTGTTCTGTAAAACGTTCAAAGGCTTGATTGTTGTGCGGCTTTTCCGGGGTCAAATTGGCGACAACGGCGATTTGTCCATATGGCTTCACAATATGACCGATACCTGACAAGTCTCTGATTTTTGAAAGCGTACCATCAGCTCCAACAACCATCCTTGTAT
>CACVAY010000013.1:39817-48205 GCA_902727985.1 uncultured Thiotrichaceae bacterium
TGCGGCTTTTCCGGGGTCAAATTGGCGACAACGGCGATTTGTCCATATGGCTTCACAATATGACCGATACCTGACAAGTCTCTGATTTTTGAAAGCGTACCATCAGCTCCAACAACCATCCTTGTATGAATTGCGTGTAATGCATCACCCTTTCGAACCTGTAATACTATACCGTCATCTTCAGGCTCAATAGCCTCAACCATTGCCGGGCTAATAATCTCTGTATCTGTCGCTTTAACGCGATGATAGAGGACATCAATTAAAGGCTGATTTTCGACCAAATAACCGAGCGCGGGCAACTTCTCTTGTGTTGCACTCATGCGTGTCGCACCGAAATGCCCTCGGTCAGACACATGGATGGCATCAATAGGTGTGATAATCGCCTGCATGTCCTGCCAAACACCCATGCCTTTAAAAATCAGACTTGATCCATAGGATAAGGCGACGGAGCGATCGTCATAGGCTGGTTCTTGCATCGCATTTTGCGTTACGACATCAATCATCGCCACTCGACAATGTAATGGCGCTAAAGCAACAGCTAAGCTTGCCCCATTTAAGCCACCGCCGACAATCACCACATCATATTCTTGCATCAGTTTGTCGCCATTAGCGCCTCAATATCATCAACTTCTTTGACCAAATCCTTAGTCAACACTTCACACCCCTGCTTGGTGATTAAGACATCATCTTCGATACGAATACCGATGTTCCACCATTTCTTATCAACATCATCACTTGGGCTGACATAAAGACCGGGTTCAACGGTTAAGGTCATCCCAGGCTCTAGTAAACGCCAATGATCATCTACTTTATAGTCCCCAACATCATGCACATCGAGACCCAGCCAATGCCCCGTTTTATGCATATAAAAAGGGAAATACGCTTTTTCTTCAATTAAGGTATCAATTTCCCCCTCCAGGATTCCAACGTCAGCTAATCCTGCAACAAGGGTAAATACCGCTGCATCATGCATATCATTCCAACAATTGCCGGGTTTGGCTTTAGCAATTGCAGCTTTTTGCGCATTCAGCACTATCTGGTAGAGCTTGGCTTGTTCTTCGGAGTATGTACCATTGACGGGAAAAGTACGTGTGATATCGCTTGCATAGCCTAAGTACTCGGCACCCGCATCGATTAATACCAGATCACCATCTTTCAGCATCTGATCATTCTCAACATAGTGCAGAATACACGCATTTTCACCACCTCCCACAATCGAGGTATACGACGTTTCCATCCCATTTTTGCGAAACTCATGGAGATATTCGGCTTCTAGCTGATACTCCATCATGTCGGGTTTACAAACTTGCATTGCACGCGTATGTGCCGCGACAGCCGTACGGGCTGAATGGCGCATGACACGTAACTCTGCGGGAGACTTATAGAGGCGCATATCGTGCAAGATCAATGGCAAGGAGACGAATTCCTGCGGCGCATGGACGCCACTTCGTACCTTCTTCTTCAACACATTTACCCACGCCATCACTTGCGTATCGAACTCAGTATCTTCCCCCATATTGTAATAAATAGCGGCACGGTCTTCGAGCAAACCAGGCAGGATATCGTCGATATCTATTATCGGGAATGCATCATCTGCACCAAACGTTTTTTGCGCACCTTCCAAGCCCGCACGTCGTCCCACCCATTGCTCCGCTTTTGGATCACGCTCGCGGCAAAATAAAATATATTCACCCGCCTCACGCTCAGGGATAAATACCGCCACCGCATCTGGCTCATTGAAGCCTGTTAAATACAGAAAATCACTATTCTGACGAAATCCGTATTCCGCATCACGATTTCGAATTTTAAGACCCGCCGATGGCACAATGGCTATCGACTCTTCCCCAATCATGCGCATCAACTGCTCACGACGTGTTGCGAACTCTTTCGCATGTATTTTTGGTGTTTTTTTCATTATATTCTTTATTCGTTAACTAGATACTCTGCCTAATCGTCAAATGCAGAGCCTGCCATGTGCACCAAACAGTTAGTGCAAGGTCTGAGAGGTGTCTACGGGTTGCATCTCTTCTGCAATCAAGAGTACACCCATTCGTAAATATTCAACAATTTCTACATAGGCATCTTCCGACTCATCCTCTTCGCCAAGATCAAATTCACTCTCTTGACCAATCTCCATGAAGTCCATCAGCAACTCACGCGAATCATCTGGCATTGTATTAAAGTCTTGCAAGCCTGCCAGAGACATCCCCAGTAAGAAGCCTTGTGTCCACTCCTGCATGGCATCCACACGATCAGGCAATACCTCTTCATCGTCAGGAAGCAGCATCACAAAATCCAGATTACTGTCCTGCATTTGGACACGGATATTTTTTAACACAGCATTCAACTCAGTAGCAATTTCATTCTGCAGAACGTTTTGCTTATCTCGCTCAGTAAATACCTGCTTCAGCCACACCTCGTTATCTACATTAACATTGACCACAAGCAAGCCGCAGGCAACCCCATGAATTTCAGCGGCACTATAATTACAATCAGCACGGCTTAATAAATTTTCCATGCCTAAGTAATCAATCATTTCTTCCATAATGTATCCTCGCTTGAGGCTCCTTTGAGATTTTCATACAAAATATTCGATTCTTTAATAAGATAGCGACGAAACTTCAAGAAAACATTTGACCCACTGTACCGCTCTTACTACTATTATGGGCATGAGCGAACAAACTACTGATATCCGTTTAAAAGAACACATAGGGCAGCTTGAGCAGCAATTGGGAGACGTATTATCACTACTTGAAGCGCTATCTTCCGAGAATGCGGTTCTCAAGGCAAGAGAAAATCAACTCCTGAAAGAACGTTCTGAACTGCACACGAAAAATGACAAAGTTAGATCTCAGGTTGAGTCTATGATCCAGCGCCTAAAAACAATGGAAAGCACCTAAACCTTATTTCTGACAGGAACCCCTATGACCGAAGCAACTCAAGCTGTAACTGTTAAAATACTCGACAAAGAATACAAAGTCGGATGCCCAACAGGTGAACATGGATCACTTATTGCCTCTGCTAAAGAGGTTGATGCACGCATGCGCGTCATTCGCCAATCTGGCAAAGTCCTAAGCTCAGACCGTATTGCTGTCATGGTTGCACTGAACCTTGCCCACGAACTCGTCAACACAAAGATTCAGGTTGAAAACATTGATGATGACGTTTTTGAGCGCCTTGAGAATCTGCAAGAGCAAATCACAAATACTCTCAAACGCTGTGGCAATGAGTAACCCTATGACTCGCTTATTCCCACTGTTACTGATGCTTTCGCTGACTCTTTTTTCGTACCAGTCATTAGCGGCTAACAAAAGTCTTGTCGGCCATTGGAAGGGAGAAAAAATCTCACTCAATCTATATGGTAACAAAACTTACTCGTACAAAATGAAGTTCTTAACATTCAAAGGTAAATATACAGTTGAGAAAAATGTTATTACTCTTAACTACCGTATTGCTGGCATCAAAAAGAAACGCACTGCTGTCTTCAAATTAAAAGGCAATAAACTGATCCTTACCCAAAAAGGGAAAGGAAACGTTGTGTTAACCCGTCAGAAGTAGAACATTTTTAGCGAGACCGTCTTTGTTTGCGATGCTGTTTAAGCTCTTCAGGCGTAAGGAAACCGTCATTATTGAGATCTATGCGATTAAAAATTTCAGTTGGCTCTGCTCTATGTTTCCTTCCTGCTGACTTAGGCTTTGCACGGGTAAATTCTTCGAGATTAATTTTGCCATCCTTGTTTTGATCAATGCTGGCAAAGTTTAATTTTGGTGGACGCTGAGAAGATCTTTCACCAGAGCCTTGTTTAGCTGAAGGCTGCGGATTATTAGGAGCGCAGGCTGATAGACCTACGATAAGGGGAATGATAAAAAGTACGTTCTTCATAAATATATCCAAAAAGTAGTAAGTTATTTAACAACCTTGCCCCTCGTAGACTTGGCCGTTTTCAGTTGTTAAGTGCCATCAGCATGAATGACAAATGAGCAGTGAGTATGAAGGAAAAAAAGAAGAAATGATGGAGATAGTACTGATACCTTTATAAGACCCATGATGAGCATACTCTATTAAGGTAGTGGCAATTTCCGCTCACGCTGTAGAGCACATTGCACACTTTAAGCAGCTTCTTTTTTAATCAATTGAGCCATCATATTTCGAGTATCTATTTGTGCTTTTACTATGCTCAAAAAGCACAATATCAATCCAAGACTAACAAGTGATGAAAGAATAATAATCGAACCACTTGAAATAGCAGCTATACCCTGAATAAACCCATATCTAAAAAACTCAATGCTTTCCAATATCAGAAATATTCCTGCTAGACAACCTATTACAGCTCCGATAATGGATACTATTTTAACTAACCCATAAAATTTTGGTAATTTCATTTCTTCCATAAAGTATTCCTTTAAATGTTAATTTTTAGTAAACCTGATATCTAACGACCGTTTTGATGAAAAAGAAATATTATGTAATATTTTATCTTGTTACTCTCCTTTTGTTTTTTATATGATTACCCCCAGGTAATTGCCCAATGCAACATAATACTGTCCCATTTTGCAGACTCCACAGTATATCCTAGCTTCTTTAGCTCTTCCTTTAAAATACTCTCAAGCATATCTTTTTTCTTTTTTGATAGTTCTTTATATAAAGTGCCATCGTCAACTTCCACATAAACTATGTTGTAAAAACCTTCATTCGCAACTTCATTAAGCCTTTTTGAAACAATCACTTTGGCTTCATCATAAGCAGCTTTGGATTCTTTGTCTTTTTTAAAGTCTGCTATTGCTTTTAATGTAGCTTTTGCGCTTATAGACTTTAATGTTTTGGCTGGTAATAATTCGGCACTTAACGAGTTTACTCCTAAACTTGCCATTAAAATGACACCACATACTAATTTCATCATGAAACTTTCTCCTTAATATATTTAGGCTAATAAGTTAGCCATATTAAAACTCAAGTTTGATTAAACTTGGATATAATGAGTCTGTAAAAGAAACCATCTGAATAAATACCACCCAAAGGACTGGGAATAAAAGAAGGTAAAATTTCGATAACAAGCCCATTTTTTCGTTAATGCTGAGTTTCCCCTAAGCGACTCAAGTAACTGTTCACGCAGAGAGTCAATAGGTTACAGAACTATTTGATTTAGCATAGTTCACAAAAAATTATTATCAACAGCTTACGAGTGCTTTGATAAATTGTTGATTCGCAAGTTGTTGAATCTATACATGAACGTTTACACTACTCAACCAAGTAGGGCTGTTTAGACACCAGCCCTACCTGATTAGGTGATATTAAAACATCCAACCTGTTGGGTTTGGGTGAGTCTCTTTTTGATCGAGCGACTTCATGCCTTTGACGCTGCGAATAATCAGCCACACAACCCAAAACAGAAGAACGAAATACCCAATAATAACGAAAGTAAGTATCAAACCAATCAGCATATATAAGCCACCAATCCAAAATGTCCTGATTTGAAATTGATAGTGACTTTTTAACCAATCTGGTGCATCGCTTCTATTAATGTAAGCCATTATCACCCCTACTATCCCTGTGATACTGAAGATAACCCCGACAAGATACAGGATGTATACAATCTTAGCTGTACCCTCGGTGGTTGGCTTATCCTGTGTGACTACTTCATTCATTTTCTTTGCCCTATTTTATTTGTTGAATCATTATTACACCTGACGTCGCTAATACAGTAACCACAGCAAGCAACTTTACGCTCAAAAACCACACGATACATGTTGAAATAACATAACTCAAGCATGGCACTGAATTAGCGAGTCGATTTTTAATGAGCGGCCAGGATACCTGAGCGCAAAACTACGAGCTTACGGAAACGTATGCCGGCTGATTCAACGAAACAGGATCAATCTGACAGGGTCAAACAATTTGAAAAGCCTCAGTTAAACTGCATATGTTATTTGATAATTGTCAATGACCTAACGTGAATCGCTATGTTAGATTTCATTACAAGCTCTTATTCTATAATAAGTTTTTTCATTATTTATATTGTTCTGTTGCCTAAATACAGATTCGTTTTTAAGAACCCCGAATGTTTATCACCAGGGGCTGAAAACAACAGCCCCTTTTTTATATTTTCTAATCGTTAGGTGTACTAAATGAATAGTCACATACTCAGAGCCTCGTTGATTTCATTTGCTGCTTTAGCCGTTTCAGTTAGTGTTTTTGCAAAGGAGCCCATTGATCCTATAGCTCCCGTCAAGGATATAAACCTTGCCCAAGTGGAGTTAGGTAAAAAGTTATATTTTGATCCGCGTTTATCCAAATCCGGGTTTATCTCTTGTAACTCCTGTCACAATTTGAGCATGGGTGGTACAGATAACCTGAAAACATCTATTGGACATAAATGGCAGCAAGGCCCCATCAACTCACCAACTGTGCTGAACTCTAGTATGAACATTGCCCAATTTTGGGATGGCCGTGCCAAGGATCTTAAGGAGCAGGCTGGTGGCCCTATTGCGAATCCTGGTGAAATGGCATTTACGCATGACCTAGCCATTGATGTACTGGAATCCATACCCGAATATGTGAACGAGTTCAAACTCGTATTTGATCGGGATGAAATAAATATTGATGACGTTACGCAAGCTATAGCTGAATTTGAGAAAACACTCGTCACACCCAATTCTCCTTTCGATCAATGGTTAATGGGTGATAAGGATGCGCTAACGGCGAATGAAAAAGCAGGTTACAAGCTGTTCAAAGAATCAGGTTGTATTGCTTGCCATAATGGCCCTGCTGTTGGTGGTTCATCATTCCAGAAAATGGGCATTGTTGAACCCTACCAATCAAAAAATAAAGCTGAGGGTTTAAGCGCCGTTACTGGTAAAGATGCTGATAGGTTCAAGTTTAAAGTACCCACATTGCGGAATATTGAGATGACCTACCCTTATTTCCATGACGGGGAAGCTGAAACCTTAACTGAAGCGGTTGATGTAATGGGACGCCTGCAACTTGGAAAGAAATATACTGAAGACGAGAATGCTCAAATCGTGGCATTTCTAAAGACGCTAACGGGTGATCAACCTTCATTTACATTACCGATTTTGCCTCCATCAACAGATAAGACACCTATGCCAACACCTTTCGAATAAACGTCAAATATCTTTTTTACCGTAGGTCGAATGCTAGACCATACTGGAGTTCGGCCTGTTTGTTCTTATTAGCCCTCTCCAGTTGTGTAGGGGGTTTCCCAAAAGCCAAATGACTCGAATAATAATTTCAGCCGTAACGCAAACCCCTCCAGCTTTAAACCTATGAAGTATTCATAAAACCCTCAAGTCACCACATGTTTTGCCCTTTTACTTTTCAGGCATCACGGAGGAGTGATGGTGGATAATCTTCCATTGATTGCCTCGATACTCATATACAAAGGTATAACGGGCAGGCACGATTTCTTTTTCCCCATTTGTCTCTATTTCAAAGTCATAAATACCAGCGTCAGTTAGTTTGTTGCAACCTTGCTTGATATTGCGTGACTTAATAGTTCCAAAAGGCTTTTTCTGCAGAAAGTGATTGAAATAGTTCTCGATCTCAGTAAGTGATGTTCGTGGTAAATTCGACACGGTTGGTAATAGCACAGCATCATCAGCATAGAGTTCAGCGACTGTTCTAGCATTCCCGGTTTGCAATGCATCATTCCACGTATTGAATAACTCTTCAGCAAGTTGTTGTGTGGCGGGTTGGCAAATTTCGACCTCGTTGGAGCTACTGGTATCAATGGGTAAATTATGTGCAGCACGACCAGTAATATGTTGCTCAGTATTATATCGCTGGTAATGTCCATAACTAAGACCTATTTCAATCCCCTGATCAATACCGACTGTACCTGAAATTTGGTAGTTTCTTTTGCTCATAATATTATCTCTGTGAAGAATCAGAGGGATTCTAGCATGTAATAAGAAACGAGCTTTTTACATTCATCAATTTAAGTGACTTAACAAAGCTCTGATTAAGTCTATTTTTTTGAATCGGGACTTTAGTCCTGCCCTTCGTATTTTACTTTCAATACATTAGGCGAGGCTAAAGCCTCGGTTCCAATATTGTTTAGACTTGATCAGAGGTTCCTTAACAACCCCCATTCTTTTTAGGCTCAAAATGATGCGCTAAGAGAAATCTCTTTTTTCAATAACACATCTTCACATGCTCTTTACCCAGCAATTCTTGTAATTGCTTGAGTGAATCATCCGCAACAGGCGCAGCACACCTTTCACCCAGTCTAATTTGAGCAACGGATTCATCGGTTTCGTATTGCACGAATACAGGACAGTGACGCTCATCTTCTGAAACGAGAACGTCTTGCAAATGATTAAGAATGCCGTTGCTGGTTTGGTTTTTATTGATTCGTAGTAGCAAACGCC
>CACVAY010000014.1 GCA_902727985.1 uncultured Thiotrichaceae bacterium
GGGATTGTCGCGATGCAGGGCGATAGTATGCAAGACTGTTTTCAGGAGTACTTTCAGCAATCAGAGCAATTAGAAACTCAACTCTGGTTAGCGGCAGACGAACAAAGTTGCGCGGGCTTCTTGCTACAACGCCTCCCCGGTGAACGTAACGATGAAGATGGCTGGGAGCGTGCAACACAACTTGCTTCCACCTTATCAACTAATGACTTGTTAAAAACAGATAGAGATCTACTGATCCATCAGCTTTACCATCAAGAAACTGTCAAGTTATACCCTGCTGATCATATAAAATTTCGTTGCGGCTGCTCCATTGAGCGTATTGAAGCTGTTATTCAGTCACTAGGAGAAGAAGAAGCCAATAACATCATCAAAGAACAAGGCAAGATCGACGTTGATTGTGAATTTTGCAATAAACACTACGAGCTTGCGAGCACGGATGTTAGCCGCTTATTTGCTCCCCTTCCTCCTTCAGATACGCAACACTAAATTATCATGAAAACACTTATTGTCTATGCGCACCCGAATCCGCAAAGTTTTAATCGTGCGATTTTAGATGCGCTCGTTGCAGGACTGCAAGCAGCAAAGCACGAAGTCGTCATTAAAGACTTATATGCCGAAAATTTCGATCCTGTGTTAAAAGCACAGGATCTCGAACAATTGCAATCGGGCAACATTCCGCCACGCATTCAGGCAGAACAACAAACATTACTGGATGCTGAGCAGATTATCTTTATCTACCCACTATGGTGGTTTGATCGCCCAGCTATTCTAAAAGGTTGGTTCGATATTGTATTCACCAATCAAGTTGCCTTCACCTTTAACGACAAAGGTGTTCAAGGGTTGCTAAAGCACAAAAAAGCCCTTGTGATCATCACTGCTGGCGGATCAGAATCTTACTTTCAAGATACCGACGCCATGCCATTAATCCATAGACCAGTAACGGATGGAACCTTGGGTTTTTGTGGCATCCAAGATGTTCAACATAAAATTTACTTTGATGTTCCTTCATTAACCGATGAAAAGCGACAACGTATTTTGCAAGAAATTGAACAAGCTGGAAAAGAGTTCTAAAAGCCCCCCATGAATGATTGCCAACGACTGCATTACAACACTTACGGAGAAACCAGCAACCCTCCACTCATTGTACTGCACGGACTACTGGGCGAATCATCAAACTGGCGTACTGCCGCGCGCTTTTTACAGCAAGACTATTATGTTATTGCCTTAGATCTGCGTAATCACGGCAAATCACCACACTACAAAGGCATGTCCTACCTTGAAATGAGCAATGACGTGCTTGCTATCATGCAACACTTACAACTTGAAACCGTAAGTATTATGGGGCACTCCATGGGTGGAAAAGTGGCAATGTACCTCGCCCTACATAATGCGAAGCGCATCCAACAATTAATCGTGGTTGATATTGCACCTGTAACATACCCACTACTCCATCAGAGCATTTTCAAGACATTACTAACTCTCCCTATTTCTGAAATAAAAAACCGTCAAGAGGCAGACAGGCATCTCTCTATAGACATTGATGACCCTTTCGAGCGGAGCTTCTTATTAAAAAACCTTGCTCGCACTGATGATGGTTTTCAATGGCAGTGCAACCTCACAGAAATCTCAAGAAACTACTTAAAAATTGCCGATTTCCCAAAGACAACAGAGCGCTATGATAAACGTTGCCTTTTTGTACAAGGTGGACGTTCAAACTATATCAATACAGATAATATACCGCTTATTCATCCGTACTTTCCACAAGCAGAGATTCAGAAAATTCCAAAAGCCGGGCATCTCCCCCACGTACAAACACCACAGAGCTTTTTGCAAACAGTCATCGACTATATAACGGACTAAGGCTTAAGCTAAAAGATAGACACATTATCTTGCTTATAAGCAAACTAATCCCATCTCTTACCTAGCATGCGTTGACAAGGGATCGTTCGCTGGTTAATGTGCCAGCACCTCATAAAAAACTAAAAAAACATGAAAATTGCCTTTGTTATTCACTCCCTGACTCAGGGTGGCGCAGAACGTGCGGTATCTAATCTTTCCCTCGCTATGCAACATGAACATGATGTCACTATCATTTTGTTCGATACAAATAAAATCTCTTACCCTTATGGCGGCAAAATTCATGATCTAAATGTACATGCATCTTCCTCGAAAGCCATGAAGATAATAAATATTTTCAAACGCGCCTCTCTTCTAAAAAAACTATATAAACAAGAACAGTTTGACCTTGTTTTTGCTTTTTTAGAGTCCGCAGGCTACCCCAGCACCTTGGCCTATAAAGATACCATCGTTTCTGTTCGCGACAATCCATCATCTTTGCCTAAAATTTATCAACCGTTTCTTTCTAGGATTTACCCACGAGCCAAAAAGGTTGTGGCATGTGCAAAAGCAATTGAAGAGATTCTAATTCGCGAACATGGTTTGAAAAATACCATCACCATCCAGAACGCTATCGACATACAGCGCGCTCAGCAACTATCGCAAGAAACTATTGATGTGCATACACCTTTTATTCTTGCTGCAGGACGATTAGCACCACAAAAAGGCTTTGATTTATTGATCGACGCGTATGCAAACTCCAGCAGTAAAAAGCACGTTGACCTTATTATTCTTGGAAAAGGCCAAGAGCGCGAAGCCTTGCAGGCACAAATCAACTCACACGGTCTAAGCTCGAAAATACAATTAAAAGGAAGTGTTGATAACCCCTTTGCTTACTATTCAAAGGCCAGCACTTTTGTATTATCCAGTCGCCATGAAGGCTTTCCAAATATCCTCATCGAAGCTTTAGCATGCGCATGTCCTGCGATAGCATTCGACTGCCCCACTGGACCAAATGAAATTATCGAACATAATCAAAATGGCTTATTAGTTGAAACAGAAAATGTTCAAGCGCTCACCACAGCGATTGATGAACTACACAAGGATGAACAATTACAGGAAAAGTTTAGAAGGAATGCTTCTCAATCTGTTCAAAGACTTGAACCTCAAAAAATTGCTGCGGAATGGCTGAAGCTAAAGAACAACTAATAGATTAAATTCACGAAGATACATTACGAACATGTATTTTTTCTAGATAAATTTGGGAAATAAAAAATGCGAACCAATCGGTTCGCACTTGATGGTTTTTTCCGCTACGAAAGTATTTGCTGGTACAAATCCTATATATTCTACTAACAACTGAACAAGTACAAAAAATGGTATCAGGGCATCTCTCGCAACGTGGAACAATCAAAGGGCTAAAGATTGATTAATTCTTATGTTTCTACCCTGATACCAATAAGCGTTTTATGTATATCAGTGTGATGCATTGTATAATATTTTACCAATAAGAGCAACTCTATTGAGCACCAATGATAGATTATTTTTATTGGGGAGATAGATTTTATGAAAAAACTTCACCTCCTAACTTCTACTAAACCCTGAGATGAGAAACTATCAATAGCCACAACTTCGTTCTCAATATTTTGTACTGAATCTTCGTACCAAAGAAACTCATCAGAAATAATTTGTCTTACAACCTGGTAACTTGGATATTTAATCACCTCAAAAAATGGCGAATAATCAAAGTCAGAGGGAACGAATAAACGGAAATTACGCTTATAAAATCTTAAGTTGTTAAACCTATCTTTTTGGATAATCGGAACAATGGGATAGTTCACTTTCTGGAAACAACGCGCAATCATACTAGAACATACGATCTGTGTGGGCTTACCAACATTGTGCCTGAAAAGCGATGAGCGCCATTTTCTTGGTAAAATACCATAAGGAAACATGAGCCGTGCTAGATCTAGCAATTGCCTAACATCATAATCCAGCCCCAGATGACCCAAGGCAGAACGAATCAACCTTTTTCGGTCATCATCTTGCAAACTAAGAGGTCGACAAATTCTAATATGCTCATTCCTGTACATAGAAATAGGATTAACGATCGTGCCATGCCCCAGTAACGATTCAATAATGAGAGGCTCATCTGGATCACCTTGGTAAAAACCCTCCACATATTCACGCAAGGCATCATCTTCAAGACTATTTAGAGAGTCTATGTATAAAGCAGCGTGAGTCCATGGAGACAGGGTCACGATTTTAATCACTTGACTCACTCTGGATCTGCCTTCAAATAACACCACATCAGCAGGCTTCAAATCCGCAATCAAAGCATCAAAATCATAGATATCTTTCAGATGATGCTTATCCACATCTGTATTAAGCCATTCTACAACGGACTCCCATACCCAATTTTTTAAACGACTGAACATACACTTGCTCCCATAAAAGATTATCTACAGGAACCGCAACTATCATCAGCATATGGTTTACATTTTATGCCGAGCCTATTAAATAAAGATAATGAGAATCACTATTTAACAAGCCTTGCTTGCACCTAATAGAGATACGTTAAATACGTTTCTTACTTATTCTTAGATCAAAAAACACAAATTCACCTAAAGAACAGACAATAGGCAGGTATTTAGGATGTTCTGGTCGATTCATCAGCAAAATAGCCTTCCAATATATTTAATAATGCCTGTATAGATATTTTAAGAGCCACTTATCTGCGTTACGGGCCAGTTTTATTAAAATTTTATGAAATTCTGATGAAATGACCTATGGTTGATTGAACATTTTTTACATCAATGCTATCTAAGAAATACCGTCATATCGAATTTCGGAGAATATACTTATCAATATGTTTTGGAACATATGACTCTCGGTAAACAACTTATGGCAAAAGAGAAATTGAAATCTAGAATATTTAAATAACAAAGGACACTTTCCTCTCAGCCCAAACAGGGGGATACAATCATAGTTATGCAAGACGTTCATCAATCTATTTTAAGAACCGGTGTTAGTGGCATGCCACTGGAGTGGATTCAGTATCAGACGGCAGTGCGTTTATATTATACGGATCAGGTCGTTTATACCTGTGGCAGTGAGTTAGCCATCATCCATGGCGGACTGAATACTAAAACTGGCAAGCAAAGCAAGATCCAACTCCACTCGATTATTGCCACACAAGGCTGTAATCAAACCCTGCATCAATTTTACGTCCCCAGCCTAAACAATCCAACGCTATTCAAACGCGATGCCAACCTCTGCATGTATTGCGGGAATCATTTCAACGACAGCAAGTTATCAAGAGATCACATACATCCCATTGTAAAAGGCGGGGAAGACACATGGATGAATGTCATTACTGCCTGCAAAAAATGTAATAACCTAAAGGCAGGGCGCTCTCCAGAAGAAGCAGGTATGCCCTTACTCGCAGTACCCTTCCAACCCACTTATGCAGAATATGTGTATTTAAAAGGGAAGAATATCTTAGCAGATCAAATGGACTTTCTAAGAGCGCATTTTCCACGCACAAGCCCACTGCTTGAACGTTTATAGCATTTTTTACTGGAAATAAAATTCAACTAGATTCTTGCAAAGCCCAAACATCAGCTTAATTAGCAGCAGGTACTCTCTCATCAGCTTTACTGACTTTCTTCACAGGCTGATCTTTCCAGACGCGTAATTTCCAAGGATATTTATCATTCGTGACCGGAGCCCAAGCGAGAATGCCTGAATTTCTCCAAGGGTCAATAACAACACCCGAGTCGAATGACTGACCTTTTGCGGTTACCACCATCGTATTATGCTCACGCCAGTAATCTTTCTCGTAAGCAACGCCCTCTTTTAAATCGAAGGTTTGTAGCTTTTTCTTTCTGAAATGCGTCATCAAATCACGTTGCCAGTGGTAACAAAGCCCCCGTGGACGTTTTTTTGAATTTACAAGGACATTATGCCAAAGCGGCGGATAGGTTAGTTTATATTTGTTAGCCAGCACCATGGAATACACCACAGAATCGTGCGCAAGGATAGTCGCTTCCTGCTCTGAAACATTCGGCGATAACCTCAAAAGCGCCTGTTTTAAACCACTGATAGATTTCTTTTGTTCTTCCGTCAGTTTCGTTGCAACGGGACGTTCACCTTGTTCCATTTGAACATTATCAAATTTAACAGGGCCACAACCTGCCAACCATAGCGTCGCCAATAACACCATTAATATTCGATAGATCATGTCACCTTTTTCCTTTCGTAAAATGCATCATATAATTTACATCTACGTCAGAACCTAACTTATAGATCTGAAAAATAGGATTATAGCTCATACCAGTCATATGCTGAACCTCCAAGCCTGCCGCCCTAGCTTGCTCTTCCAGCTCAGAAGGCTTAATGAATTTTGCATACTCATGCGTACCTTTAGGTAGCATATTCAGAATATATTCAGCACCCACGACGGCAAGCATAAAAGACTTAGGGTTGCGGTTGATTGTCGAAAAGAAAATATCCCCGCCTGGCTTAACTAGCCTTGCACAGGCTTCAATCACGGATTCGGGAGATGGGACGTGCTCTAGCATTTCCATACAGGTCACAACATCAAACTGGTCTGCATACTCCTCTGCCATCGCTTCAGCGGTTGTTTGCTGATAATCTAGCTCAACACCCACTTCTAAACTATGTAAACGTGCCACTGACAAGGGGGTTTCCCCCATGTCGATACCAATGACATCGGCACCGCGTACCGCCATGCTCTCAGCAAGGATTCCACCACCACAACCAACATCAATGATTTTTTTGCCCGAGACTCCTTGAGCATGTTCATCAATGTAATCTAAACGTAGTGGGTTGATATCATGTAAGGGTTTAAATTCACTATTTCGATCCCACCAGCGACTGGCGATGCTATCGAATTTCTGAATTTCACTGGGATCAACATTTTCCATGGCGGACAGCGTGTTGTTTAGCAAATGCTAATACTAACAGTATCACTGCCCGTACGGAAGCTTAGAGGGTATTTATGCCAATTTTTTTGACTTCAGGATAGATGTATATACCAAACAAAACAAAGTCTTGAATCTGAGCATCTGTTGCATGTAACTGAATAATCACCTGATCATCATTCGCAGAAACTGTTGCTGTTTCAACAATTTCAAATGTACCGAGATATTGCTCAAATTTAGAAATCTTACTCGCCTGAATACCAGCGGTAATCACGAAATCTTTTGTTACAGTGGAATTCGCGACAGGTAAAACCTGTTTCTTCTGAAAGCTAAAGTCAGTCATAGTGGGAGCCTTGGGTGTGTTTTAATTACTTGTTATGAGATCCACGATACCAAACCGAACATGAGCGCTCCCTGAATATACATCACTACTTGGAGTGACATGGTACAAGTGCCATAATGCCCAAATGGAAGAACGTATACAAAAAATCCTCGCACGAGCAGGGTACGGCTCACGTCGCGAAGTAGAGTCATGGATCAAAAAGGGTGATATTACCGTTAATGGTCAAACAGCCACGCTCGGGCAAAAAATCACCGAGTCTGCCAAAGTGGTACTACGCGGGCAGAAACTGCGTTTATCAACCAAATTAAAGACAACACCTCGTGTATTGATGTACCACAAACCCGTGGGACAAATCTGTACCCGCGATGACCCAGAGAGGCGCGAAACCGTATTCGACAAGCTACCCAAGCTATCATCAGGGCGCTGGATTTCAATTGGTCGCCTCGATATCAATACGGATGGTTTATTGCTGTTCAGCAATGATGGAGATCTTGCCAACAAACTGATGCACCCCTCCTCAGAAGTTGAACGAGAATATGCCGTGCGTATTTTAGGTAAAGTTGATCCCGACATGCTTAAACGCATGCGAGATGGTGTTGAACTTGAAGATGGCAAAGCCTCTTTTGACACGATCAAATTCAAAGGTGGTGAAGGTGCCAATCAGTGGTATCACGTTACCTTGAAAGAAGGACGCAATCGTGAAGTACGTCGCCTCTGGGAATCACAAGGCCTTACAGTTAGTCGCCTACGCCGCGTTCGCTATGGGGATATTGAACTAGATCGCCGTTTACGTGCTGGTAATTATGAAGACATGCCAGCAAGACGCATGCGTAAACTTTACGAATCGGTTGGGCTAAGTTGCGAACAAGAAGACTCCCCCACCCCCAAAAAGCGCTCTAACAATGAAAACAAGAAACTAAACCCTTGGAATAAAAGAAAAAGGAGATAATCTCTATGATAGAGAAAGTCTTCTCTAATCTACACAAATATTATGGTGATCAAAACTGGTGGCCAGCTAATAGTGAATTTGAAATCATGGTCGGCGCTATTCTCGCGCAGAATAGCAAATGGGAAAGCGTCGAAAAAGCCATTATGACCCTCAAAGAAAATGACGCCCTTTCTCCTGAAATAATTGCCAATACCTCTGCCAATCAACTAGCGACATGGGCTCATACATTAGATGATAAGGCCGCTAACCTAAAAACATTCTGCCAGTGGTATCTTGAGCAAGGCGCTCTTTCTGGCTTGAAAGAACGTGACACTGATGAGTTACGTGAAGAACTACTACAAATCGACGGCATCGATGAAGAAATAGCTGATAGCATTTTACTTTATGCCTTAGAACGTCCTGTTTTCGTCATTGATGACAACCTTCGTCGCCTATTCTTCAGACTCGGCATGATCAATGGCAATGAACGCTATGATGAACTCAAACACGTCACTGAACTTACCCTGCAATGGGACGTTGAAATCTTTAATGAGTACCATGCGCTGATCGTCAAACACACCAAAGAGCATTGTCGAACAAACCCTATATGCGAAGGCTGCCCACTTGATCACCTTTGCCCGAATGAAAAAAACGACAGCTAATGAAAGCAAAAGACTGGATACAGCAGCTAGAGTTATTACCACACCCTGAGGGCGGCTTTTTTAAAGAAGTTTATCGGGCTACCGAAGCTATTCCACAGAAAGCACTGCCGGAGCGTTTTACAGGCGAAAGAAATTTCTCAACTAGTATCTATTTCTTACTAACCGCAGATACCTTTTCAGCTTTTCACCGAATCAAACAAGATGAACTTTGGCATTTCTATGATGGCACACCATTAACCCTTCACCGCATGACAACAGAAGGTGAATACCTAAGCCATCAACTTGGTCGCAATCCGTTTAACAACGAATCCTTGCAACTTGTCGTGCCTGCTGGAGATTGGTTTGCAGCTTCCGTAACCGACCAAACAAAGTCAGGAGACTTTTCATTGGTCGGTTGTACGGTATCACCTGGGTTTGACTTCGCCGACTTCGAAATGCCCAATTGTCAAAGCCTGATAAAACACTTTCCTGCACATGCTCATATCATAAAAAAGCTCACCCATTCGTAATACCAATCCAATCATGCTAAAAACGCATATTGCACCCTCTGGCAAGAGCACTGCGACCACCTACCTTGGAGGCCACTGCTAATTCATCCAAATCCTTCTCAATAGCCTGACGACTGCCAAGCATATTCGTTAGACCCAACTTTCCCTTAACACTCAACATCTCCTCTGACATCTAATCAATTTGCATATCACGTCTTAAAAATTCGAATGATCGTAAACACTATGGAGTGCAACCCCTACTGAAATACTAAATTAACCAGCAAAATACCCGTTTATAAC
>CACVAY010000015.1:0-9692 GCA_902727985.1 uncultured Thiotrichaceae bacterium
GCTGATCAAGTACAGCCAACTTCGGAACCGAGACTTTAAGTCTCGCCTTGGCTACTGAGATACCGTATAAAAAATGCGGGACTTAAAGTTCCGATTCCGAAAAAACGGGGTTTATCAGAAGCCCCTCAAGCAATGTTAGCCTTCAATGGTTTCAACATAGAAGTACGACCCACCATAATATCTAATGCTTTCAATAAACGTTTAAACACAGAATCCTGTCGATAAGGAATGCCGTGTTTTTTACAAACAGCGGCAACTCTAGGTTGTGCATATTGGTACTGACTTAGTGGTATATCCGGCCATAAATGATGTTCAATTTGATAGTTTAGCCAACCATAAAGAAAATCATTGCTATCCGAGCCCGTTGGATAATTCACGGACCCTAGAATCTGTCGCAAATAAAACTCACCTTTACCCTTTCCTTTCTCTTCAAACATCATGACATCATCACCGGCATGGTTAGGCACGATCACCAAAAATGAATGCATATTGGTAAAGGCTTCCGCCATAAGTGAATTGATCAACACATTGATAGCAGCAACGATGCCTAGAGGGAAAAACAACAAAGGGATCAAAATAAAACGAAAACCTATATACGGCAAAATACTTTCAAACCATAAGGCTCGTCCCTGCTTGGTAAACACACTCCACCCATTTTTTCTTGTAAATTCAGGCTGTGTTTCTCTTTTTTGTCTAGCCTGACTTCTGCGTAATTCTTTATGTGTTCTCGGCGCATAATAAAAGACTTTCCAAATGATAGTAAACCCTAAAATAAGCACGTAGCGTAACCACATAGGTACTTTGGATTGTCGTAACCACGACATATTATGCTGTAAATGGTCAGGGTCTAATTTTTCACCTAAGTTATAATGATGAAGTTTGTTATGCTCTTGATGCCAAGCAGCTGGTGTAATCCAATCCGGCCAATCTAAAAAACGTCGCCATCCTTTCGCAAAGCCTTTACTCGTATATTCAGTGGGGACATCAGCAATTTTATCGTAGCCTTTATGTACAATAGGATGTGTCATTTGCGTCCAGCGCGTGAAATTGCCCTGGCTGATTAAAAAAGCGGAAATAGGGTTTGGTATAATCCAAGCTGTGCCATAACCTAACGCCGAACAAACTCTTCCCCACCTCTCCATCTTTTTAAGGTGTTTAATGTCTTGCTCCCCCATTCGGGACAAAATATCTTTGTGTATTTCATCAAGATCTCTGGCTAATTGTTCTCGATCAACACGTTGATAACACGCTAAACTCAATGTGCTTCCCCTCTGCTAGGTCAATATGGTTATGTGGTAGTGGTGGCTTATCAGTTGGGTAATATTTCTACACAAGATAATAAAGGCGGCAACCCTAACACGCTTCCCCTCCTTTTTTTATTGATTTCTTATAGCTGAGACAAATAGAACACAAATTATACTAGATAGAACTTCATAAGATGCTTTTAGGTAAAGCGCTACAAACCAACAAGATCATTTTCGATTTTTCTTGATAAGGTCGTAAGCGGCCTGAATTTCCTTGGTACGCTCGGTTGCCTCCAGAATCATTTCTTCTGGCAAGCCCTGCCCTGTCAATTTGTCAGGATGGTATTCACGAATGAGTCGACGATAGGCTTTTTTCACATCCGCATCCGAAGCTGATTTATCGACACCCAAGGCCTGATAGGCAGCACCCAACGCACTAGGCGAAGTGTAATTTGACGATGCGCCACCCGCACCTGAATGATACTGCCCACCCGCAAACTGATCTTGCCCTTGCAACATTGCTAAAAGTTGCTCAAAGTCTTTTTCTGAATAACCCAATTGCAACGCAATTTCATGTAATAATGCCGATTCTGCTGAGTGGATCTGCCCGTCAGCTATAGCTATACGCACAAGATACACCATCAATATCTGCTTCAGATTCCGTGAATCGGCATTCACCCGATTGAAAGCCTCAATCACAGGCTTGATATCACAATCGTCCGTCTTTCCTTTGGTGAAATGAGCAATGGCTTGTTTACGATTTTCTGCACTCATTTTTAGCGATGTCATGAATGTTTCAACATGTTGAATTTCAGTCGCTGAAACTTGTCCATCCGCTTTCGCTAATTTCCCCATCAGCGTAAACACCGCCTCAAAGAAAACGGCCTGGCGTTCTGTTTTTAGGGCTGAATGCCCCCCCACATTACCAAAACCGCTAAGCTTCCCGACTAAACCACCCGATAATTTAAAACTAATAAACGCACCTAGAATCAAACCAAAAAAGGCTCCCCAAAGACTGCTAAACAAGAAGTAACCGAGAACGGCAATGACGTATTTTAAGTATTTCAAATGATTCATGGTGTCTAAGCTTTTTTGGATAAGAGTGCATGCTAAATAAGTACAACTGTCTACGCAATGAAAAATCACGTCTACCCCGTAGATGAGGGTATTTTTTTATAAAAAACCTCATCACACAAGCCAAGCATCAAAAACATCTGCTAATATTTCGCAAACCTTTAGAGATTTCTTTCCATGTGGATCAGCAAACTATTTTTTGCACTACTACTCATCAGCACTGGCTACGCAAATACTGACACACCAACAATGTTTGATATTGAATTGCAAAGTGGTGAAGCCATTAGCATCAGCCAATTTGGCGAAAAAGGTGATCGTATTTTATGGATTCCTTCTGAATATGGCGTGCGTAAAGCCGCCCACTATCAGTTGATGAATCAGCTTTCGAACTACCAACATGAAATATGGTTAGCAGAATTGCATGATAGTTATTTCATCACCTCAGGGCGAAGTAGTCTCACAAAAATTCCGGCAAGTGATATTGCAGAACTCATTCAAAAAAGCATCCCTAAAGACGGCCGCAAACTCTTTCTAGCCACCAGTAGTCGTGGCGCTATTCTCACCCTACTTGGGCTTCGCGAATGGCAACAAACAACTGGGTCTTTGAAGGCTATAGCAGGACTCGCGCTTATCCATCCAAATTTCCAGGCTCAGACACCCAGCCCAGGGCAGAAAATGGAATTTTTCCCCCTCGTAGACAGCGTTAAGCTCCCGATATTTCTCATCCAACCGGATAAATCTTCTAAATATTGGCATGTGAGAGATTTGGTCAAGCGACTAAGCAATGCAGGCAGTGAGGTATTTGTGCAAATCGTAGAAGATGCTGGCGATGGCTACTTTGCCAGAAGTAATAGTAATGAGAGCGAGAAGCAACGCGCAAAAGAACTGCCATTGCAACTAGCACAAGCCTTAAATTTACTTGCTCAAAGTCACGTAAAAGCATCAATTGATGACGCTGACACTCTCAAATCTAGCAATTGGAACGTAAGCCTCTTACCCGACACCTTGCAACAGTACCCAAATAAAACACCAGCACCCGACTTTACACGAACCAGTCATACTGGCGAACAATATCGGTTATCAGACTATCGTGGCAAAGTTGTTGTACTAAACTTTTGGGCAACGTGGTGTCCGCCTTGCGTAAGAGAAATCCCTTCTCTGGGACGACTACAAGCGGCATTTCCTAAAACTGATTTGGTTGTATTGAGTGTTGATGTCGGTGAAAGTAAAGCTGATGTTGCAAAATTTCTAGCAAAAATTCCTGCTGATTTTCCGGTATTACTGGATGAGGAAGGTCTCTCAGTGAATGATTGGAACGTTCAGGCATTTCCCACCACGTATGTCATAGACCAACAAGGCATTATTCGCTTGGCCTATTATGGTGGCCTGGAATGGGATGATGAGAATGTCATTCGACAACTAACCCATATGGTTGCAGAAAAAGAATCATCATAATTCGTGCGACCACTATTTCCTCTAGTGTTAAGATGATCGAAACACAACTAGCCACTCATTCATGACAACTATTCGCTGCATTACTTTCGACCTCGATGACACGCTTTGGGAATGTTGGCCGATTATAGAAAAAGCTGAAAAGGCGATGTATGAATGGTTAAACAAGCATTTCCCCCGAGTCACCAATCATCGTGATTTTGATACGCTTTTGCAGCACCGCATTCAATTTGTCAAAGATCGTCCCAACCGCCATCATAATCTCACTCAGTTACGCAAAGACTGGTTAAGCCAATTAGCCCATGAACATAACTACCCCAAAGAAGCTTGTGAGGAAGGCTATCAAGTCTTTTGGCTAGCTCGAAATGAGGTAGTTTTTCTCGAAGGCATTCTCAACACTCTCGAACGACTAAGCTCTCAATACTCTTTGGGCGTCATTACCAATGGCAATGCTGATGTTGCGCACATTGGTGTGGGGCATTTATTTGATTTCTCAATCAAATCTGAAGACGCTGGTGTGGCAAAACCTCACCCGGATATTTTCCATTTGGCGAGTCAGTATGCGAAAGTCCCCACTTCACAAATACTCCATGTAGGTGACGATCCAATCGCCGATATTAAAGGCGCTCAAGCGGTAGGCATGAAAACCCTATGGGTCAACTATGCCCAAAAAGACTGGAAACATGATCATCAACCCGATGCTAAAATTCATCATCAGGGTGATTTAGAAACCACTATTCGCTCTTTGGTTGAATAAATTCACCGCAAATTTTTTCAGCATCAAATACTTGAACGACAACAACACATTTATCGCGTCCAGAAAACGCTAAAATAATGACTTGCCAAACTTTAATTTTACTTGACGTCTTTTTTATCAAAGCCTATAAGTTAAGCAATCAGGATCACTTTTTCTTACTCCTAGCCAAAAATATTAATAAAGTAAGTGAAGGTATACCCTGAGTTTTATTCAGCCTCTCAGCAAAGGTGTGTATCCATGAACCAGAGTAATTCTATAGAACAAGAACCCCCCATCCGCGTTACAAAACATGCGATGAAAAGATTCAAACAACGACTCGGGCTACCAAAATCGGCCCACAAAAAATCAGCCCTAAGAGCCTATAAAGACGGCCTTGCAGATGATCATGCACGCGGTAAGGCCAAGCTCTTTCTCAGAAAACTAGCGTCTAACAACAACAAAAACATTCTGCGTGTGTACGGTGAGTTTGTGTATATCTTCGATGAGACGACATTGGTTACCGTATTTGGAATCCCCAGAGGCATCCGCAAAGACTTTTTCCAGTAAGCAATATTGTGCAAACCCCCTATTCCAGCATCGCTTGAATAGGGGGTGAACAAGCATCTAAAACATAATATTCGAAGATAGCTATCCTTTGGTTTCTTCAATGAAACAAATGTTTATAGGTTTTAAAGTTTAGACTGAACAACAATTAGGCTACTATCGCAAGTCACGATAACGGCTTGCAGAACTCCTATGAGTAATACCCCTACACTATTTCATCCTCGCGCACTCAGCAAAACACTTGAAAAAACATCAGCGCTTAAAAATGGTGTTATTCCCCCAAAAGCGAACAAAATACTCCAGCAATGGCATGAATTGATCACCAGCGGAAAAATCAAAAAACACAAAGAAAAGAACTTTCAAACCCCCTTCATCAGCGAGATCTGTACTGAGTTACTCGGCTACAAACCTGCCACAAAACAATCCAAAGGAACATGGTCACTTACTGCGGAAACAACCGTTAAACGCGGCTCTGTTGATATTTGCCTCGGTAAGTTCACCGATAATTCGCAAGACAAACAAGTCATGTTTGAGTTGAAGGGTGCAGATACCACAGATATGGATCGCCGTATGCATGGACGCAAGCTATCTGCCGTAAACCAAGCACGCGAATACGCACTCAACAGTAAGGGCGAAGCACAATGGGTGATGGTCTCGAACATGGTCGAAATCCGACTTTACAAATATCCTGAATCAGGTAATGACTATGAAAGCTGGCAAATCGCCGACCTCATAGAACCTGCTGAATATGACCGTTTCATGCTACTACTCAGCCATAAAAACCTCATTTCAGGTAAAACCCAACGCCTCTATGCGCTCAGCCTAAAAACTGAAAAAGACATCACCAACCAACTGTATGCTGATTATCGCGAGATTCGCGTACAACTCATCAACGGCATGAAACGGGAAAATAATAAAATCCGTCGTGCAGCAATGGTCGGAAGAGCGCAAACCCTGTTAGACCGTGTGCTTTTCATCGCCTTTGCAGAAGATCGTGATTTATTGCCTGATCGTACTTTAGAAAACTATTTAGAGCGCACCAGCGAATTTCGCTCATCGTGGGAGTTACTTCGACAACTCTTTACCGATATCGACAAAGGCAGTAAGCAGCGCGAAATACCAAAATTTAATGGGGATCTATTTAAACCAGACGATGCACTGGATGAGCTAGACATTAGTGATGAACTCTTATCCAACCTCAAGCGCTTATGGGAATATGATTTTGCGACCGATATCAGCGAAACCATTCTCGGGCGCATTTTTGAACAATCCATCGCTGACCTCGACCAAATTTACGAAGCCGTTAATGAAGATAGCGAACTTCAACTAACCAGCCAAACCCACGGTACAACCGGTAAACGCAAAAAAGATGGCGTTGTTTATACCCCTGACTTCATTACCACATGGATCGTTGAACACACACTTGGCGCTTACCTCGATAAACAAAAACAAGCCTTTACCGCAGAAGAAGATTCTTTAGCGTGGTGGCAAGCCTATCGAGACCTGCTGGCTACCACACGGATTTGTGATCCCGCCTGTGGCAGTGGCGCTTTTTTGGTTGCTGCGTATAAATATTTGAAGCGCGAATTCAAAAGCGTCAATGCACGATTAGCAGAACTCGGGGAAGTCAGCGATTTATTCAGTAAACGCTTGAATGATGACATTCTCAACAATAACTTATTTGGTGTTGATATTAATGCTGAATCCGTTGAAATAGCGCGACTTTCGTTATGGCTCGCCACCGCTGAACCGGGTAAACCACTGACCTCTCTCAAAGAAAACATCAAACAAGGCAATAGCGTTATTCACCACAAAAATGCGGATAAAAACGCCTTTGGCTGGAAGAAGCCTTTCTGTGATTTTGACGTGGTGCTGGGCAATCCACCTTATGTTCGCCAAGAACGATTGAGCGATATAAAACCGTATTTAGAAAAGCATTATCAGACCTATCATGGTGTTGCTGACCTTTACACCTACTTTTTTGAACTAGGACTCAAGATTCTCAAGAAAGACGGTTATATGGGTTACATCAGCTCATCGACCTTTTTTAAAACAGGCAGCGGAGAGGGTTTACGTAAGCACCTGAGTATTGATGCGAATATTCAAACTATTGTCGATTTTGGCGACCTGCAAATCTTTGAAGGGGTAACGACTTATCCTGCTATTTTGATTATGAATAAACCCTCATCAAAGCCACGTAATCAACCGCCCAAAATGCACAAAGTGACATTCTGGAATGTCAGCTCCGGCAAGCTCGACGATTTGAAAACAGAAATGCAGCAACCCAAATGGGGGCAGATTTCACAACGTAAATTAGCAACCGATGGGTGGCGCTTAGAAGATGAACGCCTTCAGGCATTACGCCAGAAAATCATTGGAACGAAAAAGACGCTGAAGGATGTTTATGGTTCACCACTGTATGGAGTTAAAACAGGACGTAATGAGGCTTTCGTAATTGATGGACATACTAAGGATTTACTTATCGCAGAAGACCCTAAATCTCTAGAATTAATAAAACCTTTCTTTGAAGGCAAAGATTTAAAGAAATGGAGATCTGAGTCTAGGAACCTTTTCCTGATTTTCACTCGTCGGGGTATAGAAATCGACAAATATCCAGCAATTAAAAAACACTTAGAACAATATCGCTCAATCCTCGAACCAAAACCAAAAACTCACCCAAAAGGAAAACCATGGAAAGGGAGAAAAACTGGAACTTACAAATGGTTTGAAATTCAAGACTCCGTTGACTACTTTTCAGCGTTTGATCGCCCAAAAATTATTTATTCTGAGTTTTCAAAAAAACCAAACTTTAGCTTTGACTCTGAAAATGCTTTTACCAACAATAAATGTTTTTTCATACCATTAGATGATGAATTCTTATTAGGGCTACTCAACTCCTCCGTACTGTGGTTCGTCATTTCAGGCATTTGTACCTTTGTTAGAGGCGGATATTACGAACTAAGAACCATTCGTATGGAAACCCTCCCCATTCCAAAAGCATCAGAAACGCAAAAAGAAGAAATTTCAGCTTCAGCAGAAAACTGTCAAACACTTGCCGAACAACGCTATCAGTTAGAAAACGCATTCCGCTTAGAAATCCCTAGCCTCTGCCCTGCTGATCGAGAAGCTAAACTCAATAACAAACTGAAATCATGGTGGCTGTTGAGTTTCGATGCATTTAAGACTGAAATTAAAAAACAATTCAAACAGGCAATCCCCCTGCAAGATACTAGCGAATGGCGAACGTGGTTTGAAAAAGATAAAACCGCGATCCAAACCCTGAGCAACCAACTAGCCAATGCAGAACAAACCTTGAATGCGCAGGTGTATAAACTCTTTCGCCTCAACCAAGAAGAAATCGATTTATTGGAAGAAAGCCTAAACTAGAAACCCAGCACCTTCTTTTTCTGATAGCGACAAATTGCGTGTTTGACCTTTGATGATATCGATACACATAATATATGCATGCAAATATGAGAATAGAGCCATGGAGCAAATCAGCATCTCCAAGATTCAACGCAACCTAAGTCTGCTAAAAGACTTTGATATTATTGAGGTTGTGGACAAGAAACGGAACAAAGTTAAAGGCTATTTTATAGATAGCAAATATTCGGCTGCTATTTTCGAACTCATTGAACAAGAAAAAAAGAATAAGGTACAAGCCCAAGAGTTGGCGGGAGCACTTCACCAATATGCCAACCCTGCGTTAATTGATGCAGAATAATGAAACTATCCTCAACGAACCCTGCTTCGTGCCAAATGAAGTACTGGCCGAGATCATAAAGGATACTATCGCCAGCACACGAAATAATTTAGCCAGTACTAGCTCTAAGTTGATTTACAAATATTCCACAACTCCTAGCTTCATTCAAAGGGTGATATTCGATCGCAGGTATTTGAACAAAGCACGTGAAGACTTGGGTGGTTTATTCTGTGCTTTCTCTTTTTCTGCATTACGCAAAAACTGGCGTAACGATTGACGTTCAAGCACGGGATATTTCTCTAATAACTCTTCCAATAGCGCAGCATCATTGTTGAGTAATTTATCACGCCACACTTCCAATTGATGGAATAACGCCACTTCGGCTTGCTTAGGACGTTTCAAATCATCTAATGCTTGTCGAATAGCATCAGTATCTTCTTCCTTATTCATCAAACGTTCAAGGAAAATCAACTGACGACGCAAGGCTTCCTTACGCATGCGTTTGCCATAGACACATTCATTTTGCAGACGCTCATCCATCGGTAGATTACGAATTTGCTCTTCATTCAGCGTCATGATTTCCTTCGCCATCTCACGTAATTCGATGAGATCACGCTTGAGTGCTGTTTTATTTTTGCGAATGGCGTAGCCATCTTCGTCATATACCATGAAAGTACTCGTCTTTATTTGATGTCGGGAGTATATCGCAATACTATCCCGATATGATCATTGATAGCGACTTTCACCCTCACCCTTTGCTGAAAAGCCCTCACTTACAAACCTTGTGGGCACAGTTTTTTCCACCGCCCAGTTACCGTGGCCGTATCGAAAGATTTACGCTCAGTGATGACGATTTTCTGGAACTGGAATGGTTTGATGCAGATGGCCCACTTGTCATTATCTTGCATGGACTTGAAGG
>CACVAY010000015.1:9792-47016 GCA_902727985.1 uncultured Thiotrichaceae bacterium
TCTTCACGCCAATTTATCCCGAAGATTACAACCCACACCTTGATCATCCATTCTAAAGATGACCCCTTCATGTTTCCTGATTCATCACCCTCTACGACAGAACTCCCACATTCCGTACAATTAGAACTGACCAACCAAGGTGGTCATGTTGGGTTTATAGCAGGCAAACTACTTCCCCGACGCTGGCTAGAACCTCGCATTCTTCAGTTCTTACTGGAGTGATGCCAATAACGCTGGTTTTCTTGGCGATAAGAATAGATTTCATAGGGTTCTTCTGAAGCTGGAAAATCTAGCTGTATAGCTCCCTCTTCTACATTACTCAAAAAGCGTATATCACGCTCAATATAGCGTTGTTGAATTGAAGGGGCGGGATGATTAAAACGACTCATATAAGCTGCTGAGTTAATCGCAAGATCCGATGACACAGCATCTAAAAAGCTTTCTGTGGAAGACGTCTTACTCCCATGGTGCGGAACCGTCATTACTTCCGACTTCAGTTGTTTACCATAGCGGCTTAGCAAATCCTGCTCAGCCTCTTTCTCAATATCACCCGCTAGTAACAAGTGATGATGCGCGTTACTGACACGGATAACACATGACAGATTGTTATCTGATAATTCCCGTTCATAATCTTCCGCAGCAGGAAACAGCACTTCAAAGCTCACACCATCCCATTGCCAATGTTGCCCCGCTTCGCAACGCTGTGTGTTCGGGATAAGTAGAATATTACTGCTCATCACTTGCTCAACGGGTACCACCTTCATCACCGCTTGTGCACCACCACGATGATCCATATCTTCATGGGATATTGCCAACATATCAAGCTTCTGCATCCCTTTTGCTCTCAGAAAAGGAACGACCACCAGTTTTCCTGTATCAAAATGCTTACCCGCTTTTGGACCAGCGTCATAAAGCAAAATATGGTTTTTCGTTTGCACCACCGAAGCTGTCCCTTGCCCAACATCCAAGGAGTAGAAACGGAATGCACCCTCCTTTACCGACTCTGGTTTCACCCATAACAACGGCAGGATTAACGTTAGCCCCAACCATCGCCAAGGGGTTTTATAGGGAAGCCACAGCACGATCACACCCACAAATGCAAGAAGCGTTATGAACATCGGTACTTCAGGTAAAGAGATGGATAACAGAGGATGGCTTAATGCAGAAAGTACTTGGAACAGTATATCTATCGACGTCCCAGCCATATTAAACAGTATTTCAGCGAATGGCTCGTAGATCATCAAACTCACAATTCCCAGAAGAATCAAAGGCACCACAAAAATACTTACCCACGGTATCGCAAATAAGTTGGCAATAGGTGATGACAGAGACCCCGTTCCGAATAATGCAAGCGTCAAAGGCAGCATCGCTAGAGACAATAACAATTGAATGGAAATAAGGTTTAAACCTTTGGGTAATGATGGGCGTTTGAGTGCGTAGAAGATAAGCCCAACCGCAATAAAAGACAGCCAGAAACCTGAAGATAATACGGCAAGTGGATCAAACAATAAGACTAGAAATAAGGCGAGCGAAAAAACAGTACTGGATGCGTAACGTCGCTTGACCAGTAAAGCAAACAACACGGCTAAGACCATAATTAACGCCCGCTGTGTAGGCAAAGTTAAACCGGCCAATAAGGCATAGCCGATCGCTAGACCAGCTCCAGCTACCCCTCCTGCTATCTGTACAGGCATCCATAAATATAACCGGGGAAACAGCCACCAAATGGGCCACACTAGCAAAAAACCAAACCCTGCAACCAAGCCAATATGTAAACCCGAAATAGCAATCAGATGGTTGGTTCCCGTTGAACGGAAAATTGTCCATTGCTCATCGGTAATGCCAGCTCGACTGGCAACTGCTAAGGCAGAAATGATGGCAGCTTGAGACGTATCAGGTACTAATGCGTGAATTTTCTCTAGAATATAACTCCTGAAGGTATTCACGGCATAAGGTCTTGCTACTTCAAGTCGCTTATTTTCAGCAGATTTACGAACATAACCCGTTGCTATCAAGCGCTCACTAAACAACCATTTTTCATAGTCAAACCCGCCTGGATTACGAAAGCCATACCCTTGCTTTAAGCGCACCACTAAACGCCACTTCTCTCCTGCTTTAGGAGTCTGCAACGTTCGATACCATGAAAGCCTCACTTCGCCGTTTAGCGATAGACTTTGAGTTGGATTATTGTTTGTATGAACTTTATCAATCTGGAATCGAAATCGCCTCCCAGTTCCCCTGTTATCAGGTATACTCGTCACAACCCCTTCAACTATGAGATCCTTACCAGATACGGATTTAGGTAACTGTTGCAGGATATGCTGATGAGCAATAAGCGAGACATACAAAACCCCAATCAACACTGCTAAAAATACGCGTAGTCGCCATAAAAAAAGGATTGCTGGGACGACGACAATTAAGCCATACCCCCATTCTTTAGGAGGCAGTGAGGCCAGTAGTTGTATTAGTAGAATGCCTAAAAAAAGCCCTAGTGCTAATAAACGCATATTTTTATTGTTGTCATATTTTGTTGGTTAACCACGAGAAACTCAACAGAGTGCTTTTTTATAATGCCACGTAAGTTTATTAAACGATTTGTTCCAAATGCCAAAGAGTTTCAAAAACGCAATTCCCTCTTTGGCTTTTTTGGCGATCACTTACACCAAGCTGGACTTTGGCACCTGAATCGTCGCTCAGTATCCAAAGCCGTTGCTATTGGTTTCTTTTGTATGTGGCTCCCAATACCCTTTCAGACAGTATTTGCAGCGCTACTCGCCGTTGTTTTTATTGCCAATCTTCCTATTTCAGTATTATTGGTATTCATTACTAATCCACTCACCATTCCCCCAATGTTTTTTATCGCCTATCAAACGGGCGCATCGTTGTTAGGCATGCCAAGTGAACCTTTGACCTTCGAGTTCTCGGCAGACTGGCTGAGAGAAACTATCCTCAATTCTTGGGAGCCCTTATTACTTGGTAGCCTAATTTTGGCAACCATCTCATCTATCGTTGGCTATATTCTGGTGCGTATCTTATGGCGCTTACATATTATACAACGATGGAAAGACCGAAAAAGCCATAAGATATAAAGTTTATTTTCCCCGTTTATTCAGATAGCTAAGTTCAATAAAACGATTTTTGACCTCTTCATACCTGATATTCATTCAGCTTTCATTAAGCCCCCATCTATTATTCTCTAAGTCGCTTAGAAATACAGCCAAAACCTAGTGTTTAGGCGTCAACTGAGAAGGGCTTCTCAAGACATACCACGATTGTCATTAGTGGTATTTCGATTATAAGTTTTACGACAAACTTTAATCGATTTACTCAAAAAAACAGGTGTGCTTGATATAACAATAAAACAATGCACAGCATTGGGCTGTCGCATTGATAATAATTTAAGGCCCTTACACTCAAAGAATTATAAAAGTGAGGGCTTACGTTTTGAAATATCGACACTTCTTTATTAATAAAGGAATCATTAGCGCCGTCTTTGCACTGTGTATAAGCAACGTCTCCTATGCTCTTTCTAACGATCCTCTAGGGAAACATTTTCTACAAAAAGCGGTTGGTGATCTATCAAACTGTGGCCCAATTTCTGCATTAATGGCCCGCCAATATAGTCAAAAAAATTACAAGGTCGTTAACTTAGCTTCATCGATTCGGGATGCGCGTGGTCAATCACATCAGGATAGCAGTGATGATATGTTTTTCTCAGAAAGTACCCAGGGGCGCTGGTGGAAAATGTCGGATATTAAATCCTATTTCAATAAACACAACGTCGCTTACAAGCCCCTATTGGTTTCCAATAATCCCCGTGAAATCGTTAATGCACTTAGAAACAACCAAATTGTTTTAATCAATTTAAATATGAACGATATTCCCCGTGGAACAAGAAGCATTGGCAAACCGTATTTTACCTTCCCTGTCCCTGGTGGCTGGGGACATTATCTGATGATCATTGGCTTTGATTATATAGATGGTGAGCTGGTTTTTGAGGCACATGACTCATTTCGACGTGCGGGTAAAAACCGTCTATTTTATGCAAAAAACATTATGCGAGCGGTAAAACGTTACTACCCAGAAACCTTACTGGTTAAGAAACACTAAAAAGTTGCATTGGCAAGTTATCTTTTGGGCGTAAGGTCAAACGACAATCATGTGTGACCTCTGTATTTGGTGGTAAACTTAGCCTAAATTTCTGGGCTAATGTTGCCATTGTCAGCACCAATTCTACTTGTCCAAAGTATTTTCCCAAGCACACACGTGGCCCGATGCTAAAAGGCACATACGTGTATTTATCTTGTTTAAAGGCGGATCCTCCTTCGAGAAAACGCTCAGGAATGAACTGGTTGGGGTGTTCCCATAAGCTTTCATGACGATGCAATAACCAAGGCACCACCATCACAATCGCTCCCTTAGGAATCTCCCTTCCTCTTATATAATCGGTGTCGGCTGCTTGACGAGAAAGTATTGGCACTGGTGGGTACAAGCGCATAGCCTCATCCAATATAGCCCGAAGATACGTCAACTGTGAGTAATGCTCATAGCTAGGTGTTTGGCCTCGGCAAATAGCACCCAATTCCGCATGCATTTTTGACTCAACATCTGGCGCTTGAGAGATGAGATACCATGTCCATGCCAAAGTATTAGCGGTCGTTTCATGTCCCGCCATAAACAACACAATAATTTCGTTACGAATACCTTCTCTGGTGATGGCCTCGTCTCGTTGATTAAGCTTGAGGAATTGCGCCAACATAGTGAAGTCATCCTCCGCATAATCTGCATTCTCAATAATGTCATCGACCACTTTATGAATCCGCTTTGCCGCCTTGCGAGCCTTACGCATACTTGTTCCTGGCACCGGAACCCAATCTGGAATACCCAGAAATTCTGAAAGTGCCATTTGCTCTATGGACTCTTGGTACTCACTAAATGCCTTAACAACTTCTGAGGATTTTGTTTTCCCTAGCTCTGCACCAAACAAGGTACGGCAAATAATTTCTGCCGTAAGCATTGCCATTTCTGGTAGCACCTCTAAGGTATCACCATCAGATTTCTTAGCCCAGGCTTCCGCTCTCTCCAAGGCTGTATCCACCATAATGCGACTGTACTCAATGACATGCTGCGCAGTAAATAATGGGGTCTGGATTTTACGACGTGTATGCCATGTTTCTCCATCACTGATAAAAAGCCCATCTCCCAACAGAGGCTCCAGCGCTTTGCGCATTTGCGGGCTTTTTTGTAGATAGTTTTGGTGGTTACTTACAAAAACATGCTTTACCACATCCGGAGCATTCGCTATATACACCCACTGATTGAGAATTTTACTTCCCATAAGCTGTAGCTCAAAGGCCTCCTCTGCCCAAATTGACAAGAGATCCTTACGTGCATATTGCCAGGTTTTAAAAGCAGAGAGGGGTTCAGCATGACGCGGAGGGTAAGTCGGTTCAAAAACACTCATTAAAACAGCCTTAAAGCTTTGATAATAATAAATAGCTCACGCAATGAGTTTCCTTGCGTACTCGAAAAAAACACTTGCTTCTGTTGACCATTAAACTTCTTTTTATGGGATGCGTTACCCTGAAACGGGTATAAAAAATTAAGTTTATGATAAGTGAACCACAAAGCATCTGCGGTAAATTTTCGATGCGTAAACGGTTCACGTAAACGAAAAAGTGGCGATAATCCCAGTGAAACTCTTTCCTTTTTTTCACTTCGAAAGATATCCATCGCTTTTAAGATAATATATGCACTTGTGCCATGAGGCGCATTTTCAGCAAGACGGTCAACATTATGATAATAACCAATAATTTCACCCTCTCTATACATTGGATCAAACACAGCAAAACCCAGTAAGCTTTCGCCTTGATATGCGGTAAAAAGCCTCACATCACGTTCCCCATGCAATAAAAAAGGACGTGTTAGAAAACGTAATTCATGCCCTCCTCTGCGCTTAATCCAACTATCTGAAAGCTGTGTAATAGCAGATAAATTAACATCAGAAAAATTTTCTTCTCTTACTTCAACCTGCTTTCGTTGACAACCATTTTGCCACTGACGAAGCTTACTGCGCGCCTTCCCCGCTAAGGAAAAACCATCCAGAGTTAGCTCAGTCTCTGTGCCAAAACAATTCACTTCATGCCCTAAGGATTGCAATACTTCTCCATAATTACGTTCTACTTGCAAAAAGATTGTTTTCGGATATTTCTCTAAAAACCGCATCGTTATCCAACGATAGTGCTTCTCAGAACACATGGGGTTACCTAGTACAATAGTTCGTCCAAAAGGTGCAAACAATCCATGCCGACACTGCTGATAAGCAATAAAGCCAATATCTTGCACAAAAAAATACTGTAGTTCAGGTTGTAATACCGAATAGGAGATACATTGATCTCCACACTGTTTTAAGTGCGGCCATAACAATGCATGCTTCTGGACCGAGGGCGATGCTGCGGGATTCAATATATGACACTCTAAAAGATTCAATGCGTTGAGTGTAGAAAAGAAAGGGCAAAATAAATAGGTCGGTTTATCAGAAAATCATATTTACTGTGCGAATGTGGTCATATCTCAGCAATCGATATAAAGAAGAATTCCTTGCTTCTTTTTTTGATTCTACTGTCACTTAATTTTAGGTCAGGTAAATTTCAACCGCTTAAAACCTGGAACTCTCACTAAAACTTCTGGAAAAATAATTCTTGATGATGTAGATTGCCCCCCTCTTGAAGTCCGCATATCCAGACAAAAGCTAGAAAAATATTGGATAATCATTTCAAGACAGCATATTTACGTACTCCCTGAGGAGCGTTGCGATCTCATTCTATGAGGCCAGGCTCAGGGCGTATTAGAGAAACAACGGCGCTCAGTCATATTTTTAGGAGAAAAATTATGGCTGAGAGCCATCTCTTTACCTCAGAATCCGTATCAGCAGGTCATCCCGACAAAATGTCTGACCAAATTTCAGACGCAGTCCTTGATGCAATCCTTGCACAAGACCCCAATGCCCGCGTTGCTTGTGAAACATTGGTTAAAACAGGCATGGTTGTTCTAGCCGGCGAAATTACTACTAGCGCCGTTATTGATTACGAAACCATTGTTCGTGATACGGTTAACGATATTGGTTATACCTCATCAGACGTTGGTTTCGACGGTTCTTCCTGTGCCGTTCTTAATGCACTTGGTCAGCAATCACCTGATATCGCAATGGGCGTTGATCGTGAAGACAAAGAATCACAAGGCGCTGGCGACCAAGGTTTAATGTTCGGTTATGCATCGAATGAAACGGACGTATTGATGCCTGCGCCCATCACTTATTCTCATCGCTTAGTAAAAGCACAAGCAGACAAAATGAAGTCTGGCGAGTTAGCATGGTTGCGTCCTGACGCAAAGAGTCAAGTGACGTTCCGCTATGAAGACAACAAGCCAGTTGCTATTGACGCAGTTGTGCTTTCTACTCAGCACAATCCTGACATCAGCCTTACAGACCTTCAAGAAGCTGTGATGGAAGAAATCGTTAAACCCGTGCTCCCAGCAGAGTGGTTAAACGAAAACACGAAATACCACATCAACCCAACTGGCAACTTCGTTATTGGCGGCCCAGTAGGCGATGCCGGTCTAACAGGTCGTAAAATCATCGTTGATACCTACGGTGGTATGGCACGTCATGGCGGCGGCGCATTCTCAGGAAAAGACCCCTCTAAAGTTGATCGCTCAGCTGCATATGCGGGCCGCTATGTTGCTAAGAATGTGGTTGCCGCTGGTCTTGCAGATCGATGTGAAATCCAAGTGTCTTATGCAATTGGCGTTGCAGAACCTACGTCTATTTCCATTGACACCTTTGGTACTGGTAAGATTGACGACCGTCAGATCGAGGTATTAGTTCGTGAACACTTCGACCTTCGTCCTTACGGCATCGTTAACATGCTTGACTTGATCCAGCCGATCTATCGTCAAACAGCTGCCTACGGGCACTTTGGCCGTGACGATATTGATCTGCCTTGGGAAAACACGGATAAAGCTGACGCACTTAAAGCTTCAGCCTAATTATTTATTGCCTTCATTGAGGAGCGCTGCATCCTGAACCTGTTTCAGGGGAGGCTCAGTAAAGGCAATACAGATTTAACCGCGCTCACATAATTATGGAAATAACTATGAACGCAGTAGTAGATACAAACACGATCAACGATTATCTCGTTGCTGACATTAGCCTCGCTGCTTGGGGTCGTAAAGAACTCAATATCGCTGAAACAGAAATGCCTGGTTTAATGGCGCTTCGTGAAAAGTACGGTACAGAGCAACCTCTAAAAGGTGCGCGTGTTGCTGGCTCTTTGCACATGACTATCCAAACAGCAGTTTTGATTGAAACATTGACAGCGCTAGGTGCAGAAGTCCGTTGGGCATCTTGCAACATCTTCTCTACTCAGGATCACGCAGCAGCAGCTATCGCCGCTTCTGGCGTTCCTGTTTTTGCGACTAAAGGCGAGACACTGGATGAGTACTGGGATTACTGTCACCGTATATTTGAATGGCATGATGGTGGCACACCAAACATGATTCTTGATGATGGTGGTGATGCAACTATGTTGATCGAGCTTGGAACAAAAGCTGAATCAGATATCTCTGTGTTAGACAATCCAGGCAGTGAAGAGGAAGTTGCGCTTTACAACTCAATCAAAGAGAAATTGGCATCAAGCCCTAACTGGTACTCAAACATCCGTCCAAACATCAAAGGTGTTACGGAAGAAACCACTACAGGCGTACATCGTTTATACGAAATGCAAAAGTCGGGCGAGCTTAGCTACCCCGCTATCAACGTAAATGATTCTGTTACTAAATCTAAGTTCGATAACCTGTATGGTTGTCGTGAGTCTTTAGTTGACGGTATCAAGCGTGCAACTGACGTTATGATTGCAGGTAAAATTTCAGTTGTCCTAGGTTATGGTGACGTGGGTAAAGGCTGTGCACAATCTCTACGTGGTCTTGGCGCAACAGTATGGGTGACTGAAATCGATCCTATCTGCGCTCTTCAAGCAGCGATGGAAGGCTACCGTGTAGTAACTATGGATGAAGCTGCTGCTATCGGTGACATCTTTGTTACAGCAACAGGTAACTTTAACGTTATCACTGAAGAACACATGCTACAAATGAAGCATGAGTCTATTGTTTGTAACATCGGCCATTTCGATAATGAAATCGCTGTTGCTGATATGGAAAAATACGAATGGGAAAATATCAAACCACAAGTTGACCACATCATCCTACCTAGTGGTAACCGTATTATCCTTTTGGCTCAAGGTCGTTTGGTTAACCTGGGTTGTGCAACAGGTCATCCAAGCTTTGTTATGTCAGCTTCATTCACAAACCAGGTATTGGCACAAATCGAAATCTTTGCCCATGGTGACAAGTATGAGAACGAAGTTTACATGCTGCCTAAAGCACTAGACGAAGAAGTTGCACGTTTACACCTCGACAAGATCGGCGCGAACCTGACTGAGCTTACTGACTATCAAGCAGGCTACATTAGTGTTGATAAAGCTGGTCCTTATAAGGTTGAGCATTACCGCTACTAAACTTCTGGGTTGTAAGCAACAGAATAGTGCCTTAATCACTATTCTGGATTGAGGCGCATTTGTCGTTGTGATAATGCGCCTTTTTTATACCTGACGTTTCCTCCATTGCTATAACACTCTAGCCACTATGGCTTCTAGTCGAATCATTATGATAGCTAGAGAAACAAGCCAATGTTGAGTCAGGTTATCCTAAGCGCAAAATCAGGATTAACATCATGAATACTCCATCCTTTAGCTTTGAGTTCTTCCCGCCTAAAACCGATAAAGGCATCGAAAACCTCAAAACAGTCAGAGAAAGCCTAGCTGAATTAAAGCCCGAGTTTTTTTCGGTAACCTATGGTGCTGGCGGCTCTACACAAGACTGCACATTAAGTACTGTCATAGACATTCAGCAACACTCTGGCATTGATACAGCCCCCCACTTATCATGCATTGGCTCAAGCCAAAAACAAATACGTGAACTGTTAGATATTTTTAAGAACAATGATATCAAACGCATCGTCGCATTACGTGGCGACCTCCCTTCAGGCATGATGGATATTGGTGAATTCAAATATGCCAATGAGCTTGTTGAATTCATCCGCGCAGAAAAAGGGGATTATTTCACCATAGAGGTCGCGGCTTACCCGGAAATGCATCCACAAGCAACAAACTTCCAAAGCGATTTAATGAACTTCGCCAAGAAAGTGTCTGCAGGTGCGGATAGCGCAATCACCCAATATTTCTACAATGCAGATGCATATTTCCGCTTTGTAGATAGCTGTGCACATATTGGTATTGATACGCCAATCATTCCTGGCATTATGCCGATTACCAATATCACACAGTTAGCCCGCTTTTCTGATGCCACAGGCGCAGAGATCCCACGTTGGTTACGCAAACGCCTTGAAGGTTATGGTGAAGACCTTGACTCTATTCAAAAGCTAGGCCTCGATTTCGTGACTGAAATGTCCGATAAATTATTAGCGGGTGGCGCACCTGGACTACACTTCTATTCAATGAATAGAGTAGAACCTAGCTTATCAATTTGGAATAACCTTGGATTAAGTGAACGATGAAAGCACGTGTGAAATGGCTCGATAATATGAGCTTTGTGGGTGAATCAGGCAGTGGACATTCCGTTGTTATGGATGGCCCTCCTGAAGCTGGTGGCAGAGATCTAGGCATTCGACCTATGGAAATGCTACTGCTTGGTATGGGTGGCTGTGCATCGTTTGACGTGGTTTCTATCTTAAAGAAAACTCGCCAAGATGTAACGGACTGCGAGGCTCAACTGAGCGCTGAACGCGCTGAAACCGAGCCAAAGGTTTTTACCACCATCAATATGCACTTTGTCGTAAAGGGAAATGACTTATCTGAATCAAAAGTAGAAAAGGCTGTAGCACTTTCTGCGGAAAAATATTGCTCTGCCTCTATCATGCTCGGTAAAACCGCGAAGATCACCCATTCCCTTGAAATCATCGAGTAAACTATCAAGGTAATTTCAAGCATAAAAAAGCCCCTTTCTAAGGGGCCTTTTTATTGAATCAAGTAACTGAACGGCAAAGCCATAATGACCATTCTGCCATAACCCAAGCAAATGGCAGATTAGCTCTCTCGATATCACTCAAACTGCTCACAAGCACAAACAATCCATCAGAGATAGTAAAGCAACAACGAGCAAGCAAGTATAATCGCAACCCACAGCACCATATTGCCACTCGGCCAAGTCCTTGCCAAGACCCCCTGAGGTCCATGATGTTTGTACAACTTTTCGATAAAGCGCTGAATCTTGATACTTACCTTATCCATGACAACACCGAAAACTGTTTTAGTTTTGATTGTAAACTCATCACCCAAGACTTTAAAGAACCGGCGATAAAACCAGTCAAAATCCAGGCTGATCGTCAATGTTCGCTTCATCATGGGTAACAGCGCAAAGAAGGCGAAGCCAGAAAACAGCAGCAACTGAAACTGAGTCACCAAATGATCAATCGTGTAGGGTTGATAATCGATTGGATAAGGAAGAATCGAGTAAAGCGCTTGCGGATAAACACCAATCCCAATACACAGAAAGGAGAAAAACCACATCGCCCAATGCATATTCTTATGGTGTGGATCAGGTGTTCGTTCAGCTTTACTCAAACCCTCTTCGGAATCTTTCTGGAAAAACACGAACCATGGGAACTTAATACCAGCATGTAGAAATACCCCCGCCGATGCCGCGAGCAGCATAAACCAGACGATAACCATTCCTTCATAAGCCGCAGCCGACGTTTCCAGTGACTTGGTGACAAATCCAGAGGTGAACGGAAAGGCAGAAATCGCCAATGCCCCAATAATCCCATTGACCGCCGTCACTGGCATACTCTGGAATAAGCCACCGAGGTCAGTACATTTGCGTTTGGCCGTCATCAACAACACACTGCCAGCAGACATGAGCAGTAAAGCTTTGTAAATAATGTGGGCAAAAGCATGCGCTGCGGCACCATTCAGCGCCAACTCTGTCCCAATACCTATCGCCGTCACCATGAAGCCAACCTGGTTGACAATACTGTAAGCTAGGATGCGACGCATATCATTTTCTAACAGCGCATAAATAATGCCGTAGAACACCATATACAAGCCGATCCAGATCAGAATATCAGCCCCAGGAAAACCCACGAGTAGCGCAAAAACTGCTGTCTTAGTGGTAAACGCTGAGAGAAATACCATACCGCTAGGACTGGCTTCCGGGTAGGCATCTGCGATCCAGGCTGAAAGTGGAGGCGCACCGGCATTAATCAGAAATCCGGCCAAGATCAACCAAGTAGCAACACTATCTGTTTGCATCGCGGTAAAGGTTGTTGACCCGGTCTCATAGATATAAGCGACAATCCCAGCCATGAGAATAACGCCACCAAGCAAATGCACCAGTAGGTAACGAATACTGGCAGCATAAGCTTTTGGATTATTTTTGCTATTCGCCCATAACACCATGGTTGAACTCAGCGCCATGATTTCCCAGAAAATGAACAAAGTGATCAAATCACCGGAAAAAGTGACGGCAATCGCAGAACCCGCATAGACGAATGCTGAAGTAAGTTCGGTCAAAGACGCCGTTTTGAGCGCATACAGCCCGCCCACAAAAGCCATAATGGAAAAGATCGTTGCAAACAACCGACCTTCAGCCGTCGAATTCACTGGCTGAAGGGTATATTCCATAAAACCGAAATGAATGTGATTTCCTTCTGGAATGGTCCACACCAAAGTCAGTGTTAGGAGCGGAAGCACTAACACAAGCGCTGAGCGCAACTTGCCCTCAACAACAGGCAGTAACAACCCGCCTAGCAGTAACACCAAGCCTGGAGGAAACAGGATGGAAGCAAACATTTCAGTCATCGTAATAGGTATCCTTACGCTTCAGAAAGATGCCCAGTATTTTTGCGCCAACCACCATCGCTGTACAGGTCAAAAAACCATACCAGGCAAAAAATCCCCAAGTTGCATCGATATTGATACCCTGCTTTTCAAAATGCGGATGATGATGAATAAAAAATTCTGGCAAGACAGCCACTACCAAAATGGCTATCTGGATACTCCATAAAATGGGGAGGCTTTTCTTACGATAGAGCCAATGTTTGTTGTTGTCATCAATCATTATGGAACCCCCACACCTATTTGTTTTGCCAACTCAAACGGCACTTCGGGAAAAAGAAACAAGAGCACCGTCATAGCCGCTGTCAAAGATAATGCCAGCACTGCGGCAAATGGCGCTTCGCCATGATCTTTAGTGCCTGGTGCCTCTGGCTTAAAAAAGGCGGCAAAAATAATGGGGACAAAATAGGCAGCATTGAGCAAGGTAGAAATAATAATCACAGCAATAGCAATCCACTGCTCTGTTTGGAATGCCCCCATCAGAATGTACCATTTGGAGATAAAACCTACAGCAGGTGGCACTCCAATCATTGATAGCGCGCCAATCGCAAAAGCGCCCATGGTCCAAGGCATACGGCGACCAATACCATCGAGCTGACTGACTTCTGTCTTTTTACTGGCGGTATAAATTGCCCCGGCTGCAAAAAATAAGGTAATTTTCCCAAAAGCATGTGCGACGATATGCAAGGCGGCACCCACCATTGAAATCGGTGCCAGAATAGCCACACCCAAGACAACATAGGAAAGCTGACCGATCGTGGAATATGCCAAACGACGCTTTAAGTTATCCTGCTGCAACGCAATAAATGAAGCCACAACAACCGTAAATCCGGCGGCATACAACAGCCACTCAACACCGGCCACACCCTGCAGTGTCTCAAGACCAAATATATACGTCACTACCTTAACGACGCTAAATACACCAGCTTTTACAACCGCTACCGCATGCAATAATGCACTGACAGGAGTCGGCGCAACCATTGCCGCAGGTAACCACCTATGTACTGGCATAACGGCAGCTTTGCCGATGCCATAAACAAAGAGAAATAGCAGTAGCACCAACAAGGGGCCCTGCAAATTGTCACCAATGATGCCTCCAGGTACAAATGCCGTTGTCCCAGTAACATGCCATGTCCAGATGATTGCTGGCAAAAGCAGTCCAATAGACGTTGTAATCAGGATACCAAGATAGACCCTCCCCGATTGCATCGACGAGGAACCTTTATGTGTAACCAGCGGAAATGTCGACAGTGTCAGTACTTCATAGAACAAAAACAAGGTAACAAGGTTGCCTGCAAAGGCAATCCCCATGGCTCCAAAGATAGCCACGACAAAGAAAAAATAGAATCGAGTCTGCTTCTTTTCTTTATTCCCTCGCATATAGCCAATGGAATAAATCGAGTTAATCGGCCATAAAAACGCTGCGACACAAGCGAAAAGCATGCCTAAAGGCTCCACCTCAAAGCGGATACTCAAGCCAGGCATCATTTCCAGCAAGACTAATTCCGGCCTTTCTCCTGCCAGAATCTCAGGAATCATGCTAAACACAACCAATAGCAGCAACAACGCCGTAGTCAGCGTGACACCTTCACGCAAATTGGGGTAACGCCCCGCCAGCAGAATACCAAGCCCACCTAACAACGGTAGAAGCAGAGCCAACACAATACTCATTTCAAGAGTGATAGGCAGGAAGGACATTATGGCGCACCTCCCAATAAACTGGCAGCAGCCCCTTTAGCAAAGCTCACCGTAAAATCAGTCTGCACACCAAAATAAATATTGGCTGCTGCAAGCACCCAAGTAGGCAGCAATAAACTCAACGGCGCTTCTTTAACGTCGGGCGCACCTTCCGGTCTTTCACGGAAATAGGCAACCTCCACAACACGCCAGATATAAATAACAGCCAGCAAGGAGGCAATGAGGATAGCGGCAGTCAATGGCCACCAACCATTCTCCAATGTCCCAAGAATCAAATACCACTTGGATACGAACCCTGCCGTAAGCGGCACCCCAATAATGCTTAGACCACCCACCACAAATGCTGCCATCGTCCACGGCATCTGTTGCCCTAGCCCAGCCATCTGCTGAATGCTGGTTCTGCCAATCCGGTAACAGACTGCTCCCAAAGCGAGGAACAATGCTCCTTTCATCAAGGCATGATTAAATAAATGGAGTAAGGTTGCCGTGATACCTGTGGCATTTACCAGACCAATACCTAGCAACATATAACCGATCTGTGCCACCGATGAGTAGGCCAACATGCGCTTCACATCGTTCTGAAAAATTGCCACGATCGAAGCAAATAAAATAGCCACGGTTGCAAGTGGTATCAACAGGTATTGCACCTGCATTGCTTCATACGTAAAGTTTACATCATACACATCGAACAGGAAGCGCAATAAAGCGTAGACGGCTACCTTGGTCGCCGTAGCAGCCAGAAATGCTGACACCACCGACGGTGCGAAAGCATAAGCGTTAGGGAGCCATAAATGTAGAGGGAACATCGCCAGTTTCAGGCCAAAACCGACTACGATAAAGGCAAAGGCCGCTTGCAACGTTCGTGAAGATTCAATCTGTGGGATACGTTCGGCCAAGTCAGCCATATTCAGCGTACCCGTTAGCGCATAGATCAGGCCAATGCCGATTAAAATAAAGGTCGCGCCAATCGTTCCCATTATCAGGTATTGGAATGATGAAGTTAGAGCACGACGATCTTTTCCAAGACTAATCAGGGTATACGTTGATAACGAAGAAATTTCGAGCAGGACGAAAACATTAAAGGCATCCCCTGTGATGGTAATACCCAAAAGACCCGCAAAACAAAGGAGCATAGCGGTGTAGAATAAACCATGTTGCTCTGGAGCAATTTCACGTTCAACACTGCGTAAGGCATAAGGAAATACTACCGCAGCAATCCCAGAAACAATCACCAGAACGAGTGCATTGAGCTGATCTACATTGTATGAAATACCCCAGGGTGGTTCCCAGCCTCCCAGCTCATACTGCAATGTTGAACCATCACTAACCTGAATAGCGATCAGTATGGAAATAGCAAACGTTACCCAGCTAACAAGCGTAGCAAACATCCAGGGTAATTTGCCACGCCCCAGCAAAAAACAAATGGCGGCTGACAACAGGGGCACAATAACCTGAAGAACAGGGAGATGCATTTCCATCATTCCCGCCCCTCGTCCTTTTGATCCATCGCGAGAATCTCATCTTCCTCAATCGTGCCGTATGCTTCTTTGATCCGGATAATCAGAGCAAGTCCCAATGCGGTGGTTGCTACACCAACCACAATGGCGGTAAGGATCAATACATGAGGCAAAGGATTGGAATAAGCAGTCGCTGCATCCGAGACAATGGGTGCCGTACCACCAGAAACCTTCCCCAGAGAGATATAAAGAATAAATACCGATGTCTGAAAAATATTCAATCCAACAATCTTCTTAACAAGATTGCCACGTGCAATGACTGTGTAGAAACCAGCCATCATCAGAAAAATCACTACCCAGTAGTTAAAAAGTCCCAATGTATCCATTAATCGGCTTCTCCACGACTGACAAAGGCATAGAAGATCAGCATCATCACCGATGCAACCGTCAAACCAACACCTAACTCAACTAACAAAATACCATAATGCTGCCCATGGATAGGATCATGCGCCAACACACTGTAATTTAGGAAAGTTCCCCCCTTTAACATAGAAACAATACCCGTCCCCCCATAAAGCAAGACACCAAAAGCCGCTATCACTTTTACTACTTTTGGAGGCGCAAGATGCATCGCATCCTTAAGACTAAACGTTAGGGCATACAATATGATCCCAGCAGCAAAAATGACACCCGCCTGGAAACCTCCGCCTGGCCCAAAGTCACCATGAAATTGAACATATAAGGCAAACAGCAGTATAAAAGGGATCAACAGCTTGGCTGCCACTTGTAAAATAGACTCTGGAGGTTTTTCGGTGCGCCCAGGTTCTTTATTCGTATATTTTTTTATGCCAATCAATGATAACACGCCGATCAGGGCAGCAAATACGACGATTGTTTCTCCCATGGTATCGTAACCCCGGTAACTAGCAAGCACCGAAGTAACCATATTTGGGATACCCACTTCTTTCGGTGAGTCGTCGATATAGCGTGGAGCCACATGCTGATGGACAGGCTGATCCGGGCTCCCAAAATGAGGCATATCTAATGTACCCCAAACCAAGACAGCACCCGTTAGTACAACAACGATTAGAGGCAATATCGGACTATGAGCAGGTCGCTTTTCCCTATAGCCCGTAATCATTAATGTCCCCAACATAAGCATTGTCGATATACCCGCACCGACAGCAGCTTCTGTAAAAGCGACATCTACTGCATCCAGCACCATGAATAAGCTGGCTGTTAACAAACTATAAATACTAAAAAGCATTACAACCGCAAACAGGCTACGCAAGCGAATAATAGTCATCGCAGTAAGTCCAAGCATGGTGAGCAACACAATGTCGATCAGGATTTCGATGACACTTCCTCCTCTTTTACCTCATCTTCATTGCTATCTGATAGAAGCGGTTTCAAACCATGATAATGGGCGGCCTTGACGAGAGCATGGCTTGCCACAGGGCTCGTATACCAGAGGAATAACAACACGATGATCAATTTGACGGTGATGAGTGTAAAACCAGCCTGCAAGACCAAACCGCTTATAATAAGGAGAGCACAAAGTGTATCAGTCACGCTCGCCGCGTGTACTCGGCTATAGAAGTCAGGAAAACGAAACAAACCAATAGCACCGCTAATGCCCAAAAACGAGCCAGCCAAAAGCAATAGCCAACTCAGTATGTCAACCACTTGCTCCATGACTAATTCTCCTTACCATCAACGTCAGCGCTTTCCTCTTCGGCAATTCGCTCAACAAATTTAAGCACCGCAATGACACCAATAAAATTGATCAGGGCGTACACCATTGCAATATCCAGAAAATCAGGCCTTCCCGCAAAAAAGCCAAGCACGGCGATAAACAATACGGTCTTGGTGCCGAACATATTGACCGCTAAAATACGATCGTAAACACTTGGCCCCATAAAAGCTCGAATGAGGGCAAGTGCCATTATTACCATAATAGCCACAGCGGTTACGGCGAACATCATGTGGTTTTCCCCTCAAGTGCTGTAACTCGACGATCCATTTCTCCCTCTTCCAGACCTGCAATTCCCTCAGCAGAAACAGCATGCACTAGAACACGATCACCAACGACATCAACAGATACTGTGCCAGGCGTTAACGTAATAGCATTCGCATAAATGGTTTTTCCCAATGCCCCCTTCTGACTCATGGGTAATGATTTCATTATAGGCTCAACAGGATACCGCCCAGAAAACCAAATCCGCTTCAGTACATCAATATTTGCTTTTATGATTTCGCCAATTAACCAAACCAAAAACACAGGCAAAAGCAGTAGAATACGAGTAGACAGCATTGTCGGATGTTGTCTCTCTATCTGCCACGTTAAATAACCTACCAAAGCTACAGATACCGCCCCCAGAGCCAACAACAAACCGTTATCCCAAAAGCCTGAAAGCAATAACCAAAAAACAGTCAAACTGATAATAATGAAAGTAATATAAGGCACGTGACTCCTTCTCAAGTTCGGGTGCTTTGCCTATCGATCTGGCAGGGTATTATAGCGAACATTTTAGAACTCTGCATACTTCAACAAGTTATCAACCTTGATTCTCATAATACGCTGTGACGATTATTAATATTGCAGCTGTGAGCATGACGCTATTGCTCATAAATCTTAATGAATTGTACACTCTTTAGACGCTATTTAAATCAATGTTTCATACCCTAAAGCCCATGCATTCAAAATGAATGAAAGTATCATCATCCTGATGTGTTCTTTTTGACCCATCGCTGGGAGCCATCAATCAACATTTCCTTCTTCCAAAAAGGTACACTACTTTTGAGAGCCTCCATCAAATACCGACAAGATTCAAAAGCTGCTTTCCGGTGTGCAGACCATGTTGCCACTAGTACAATCGGGTCGCTGGGTTTGATATTCCCTGTACGGTGAATAATCAACGTATGAAGAATGGGCCATTTCTCATCGCTTGCTTCGGCCAAGCTTGCCAATTTTTGTTCCGTCATGGAAGGATAATGTTCTAAGGTCATACCTATCACATTGTCACCTTCATTAAAGTCACGCATATAACCTATGAAGTTTGCCTGCGCTCCAAAATCTGTAGCACCTTGCAAATGCTCACTTTCAAAACTAGCCAACTCAGACCATGGAGATAAAGGCTCTTCTGTAATCTTTATCACATGCATAAATAAACAGTCCTGAACGATGAAGCTAAAAGCTCTTGAGGCAGCCCCCAAGAGCTAATTCTTTAAGTATGTACTGGTTTTAGGTAACAATCGATATCAATCTCATCACCTAATTTTTCTTTCGCAGATTTAACTGCATCAGTACGCTGTCTGAAGATGCGTTCTTCACCTATCTTTTGTAGCAAGCCCGAACGTCTAAAGGCATCAATAACCTGTTTCTTTGGTCGAGCCAAAAAGAGTTCGATACCCACAGATTCCAATCGCTCAAATAGGTTCTTAATCATCTCTTCACCTGTCGCATCGACTTGATCCGCAGACTCAATATCCAAGACAACCACTTTTAAATCAGGCTTCTTAGATATTTCATTGAGCAGTTTACCTTCAAGATAACCAGCATTAGCGAAGTAAAGATCACCATCATAACGGAATACAGAAACTGTATCGCTGGTTTTTAAGTCAAAACGTTCCGCATTACGTAATGTTGTATCTTCGTGACGAGCCACCTCAACCAAACGCGGACTCATTGTACGATACAAGAACAAGCCAAGAGATAGTAACACACCAGCTAAAATGCCCAACTCTAAGTGAGGCGCGACAATCAGGGTCACAACAAATGCAACTATCGCTACAATACCATCATGACGATGTACTTTCCAAGCATGCTTGATTGGCTCAATCTTAATTAAACCTGCTACTGCCATCATAATAACTGCCGCCAAAGTTGCCTGTGGCAGGTGATACAGTAATGGCGTTAAAAAGAGTAATGTTATGCCCACCAACAAACCCGTAATAATGGCAGCAAAGGCCGTTTGGGCATTTGCAGAGAAGTTAACCGCTGAACGTGAGAAGGAACCAGAAACAGCATAACCGCTTGTAAATCCAGAGGCGATGTTCCCCAACCCCTGTCCTACCAACTCCTGATTAGCAGAAAGACGTTGACGTGTCTGAGATGAAATCGCTTTAGCAACTGAGATCGCCTCAACAAAACCAATTAATGCAATTAACAACGCTGTTACAAACAAACCACCGAAGTCTTTAGAATCAACCATTGGCATTGAGAATGACGGTAACCCCTCTGGAATCGAACCGACGATCGCACCACCTTTATCTCCATAGCCAATAGCCCAGGAGATGACAGTACAAATCACCACTGCAATCAAAACATTCGGTGCTTTTGGTGCAACTTTCCTAATATAAAGAAGCAGGAACAGCGCAAACCCCCCCATGATAAAGGTCACCATATGTGTTTGCGGCAAGGCTACGATGATATTCCACACCGTTTCATAGTGGTGTTCACCTTTCTCAACCGTCAAACCAAACATCTTACTAACTTGGCTACTGGCAATAATCAGTGCCGCTGCATTGGTAAATCCGACTACAACAGGATGAGAAAGAAAATCCACCAAAACACCCAAACGTAATAAACCGAGCGAAATCTGGAAAATCCCCACCGTTAACGCCAGAAATGCCGCATAGGCCATATAAGTTTCAGGGTTTAAGGCCAGAGGTTCTAGTGCAGCAGCAGTCATTAACGACACAATAGCTACTGGGCCGGTCGCCAACTGTCTTGATGAACCAAAAAGAGAAGCAATAATAACGGGGAGAAATGAAGCATAAAGACCAACATACGGCGGCAAACCTGCTAACTGAGCGTATGCCATTGATTGAGGAACAAGTACCAATGCAACGGTAATGCCGGCCATCACATCTGCTTTCAGAATACTTTTATCCTTAAGCATGCCAATCCATTCTTTATATGGAGTGAAACGATCTTTCAGATCGACTAGAAATGATGCTATTACATTTCCCATAATTACTACCGCCTAGTTTTCTGCGTAACCGGATAGACAACCCAATGACGTGGGTTGTCATTGCGCTACTACTCTGAAGATATTTGAAGGACAATACACAGTGGACACTATGCATTTGAACATTCGAATATGAATAATGGGCGCGAATTATAGTCAACTGGTCAGCATTTGTCAGCTAACTATTGGTCAAGTATTAGACTATTACATTACATAAATCATATTTCAGGCAGATTTAACAATACAACCGGCAAAATAATAGCAACAGCCGTTTCTGGAGCTACTTTTCCCAGCAGCCGTCGGGCAATAATCAACCACCTTTCAAATGGATTTCGATTGACAATAAAATGCGCTTTCTTATACTTCTAAGATAGATTTCAACCATCTGAAAAACAAATAAATTTGCCTAAGGACGCGCTACTATGGCCACACAAGAACAGCAGGTTAAATTAAGAGAGCTTGAAAAAAAAATCCACCTATACAAAACCCGTATTACTGACGCGCAACAGAAAAGTCGCCCTGACATTGAAAGAATATGGGTCTCGGAACTAAAAATCGTAGAAAGAAAACGTCAAGTATTAAAAGAAGAAATCTCAAATAATACGCGCTCTACAATAGAACCTTCACCCGCTACAGACATACCAAATGCTGAGCGTCAACTTAGACAAATTGATAATCAAATTGCCTATATAAAAAAGAAAATAACCATTCACCAAGAACGAGGAGAAATGACAGCTGCTGCCAAACAAACAGCCTTGCTTGAAAACCTGGAACGGCAAAGAAAAACACTCCTACCTACACCTCCTCCCCCGCTCCCCAGTCATATCTCTTCAACACCAAAAACCATCAAACGACTGAATGCAGAAATCGCGCATGCTAATAAGATGATTTCTGAATATAAGAAGTTTAACTCACCAAAAGCGAATGAGTGGATCGGCAAGAAATTTCAATTAGAAGCGCAACGGGACAGACTTTTAGCAGAACAACCTACTCCAATACCGCCACCTCTTCCCATAACGCGCCCACCCCCGGCAACCATTGTCGATACCGCAATCGACATTAATAAACAAATCCGCATCATTGATTTAGAGCTAACACATGCTGACAAAATGATTCGTGAATATCAAAAATTTCACTCCCCTAAAGTGAATCAATGGATACAACGAAAAAATGAACTACTAGCCAGGCGCGCCAGAATTACCGGCCATGCCACACCCTCCATGACTAATCCTGCGAATGATCTTGATATACAACGCCGACTCCAGGTTATTCTTTTGGAATTGGCACATGCTGATAAAATGATTCGTGAATACCAAAAGTATAATTCACCCAAAGTTCAAGAATGGATCGATAAACGCAATGACCTCTTAGCAGAACGTGCCTTCTTGCAGGGAAATGAAGTACCTTCGACTACACCCAATACTCAACCTCAGCCCATTGACAGGGAAGCTATAAAAGCTCGCATCGTTGAATACAATAGACAAGCGCAAAATGCTGATAAACTCATGCGCATTGAGCTTCAACGAGGTAACCATCAACAAGCCATTGCGTATAAAGAACAACGTGATTTTTTTAATCTTGAAGTCAAAAAACTGACCGCCAGTCTCAACAGCACGCACACGATCACACCTGTTACGCCTTCACAACCCGACAATGTCCCAACGCTACCTGTCATTGGAAATCCCTCTGCACAAGAACGTAACATCGCTAATCGTTATCTTCACGATAGACACTATTCACATGAACATGTTTATAGAGATCTTATAAACCTTTTGACACAACAAACACAGTATCGTTATTTGGCACATGCGAAAGACACACTTTTTGATATCACCCAAGCCAATCAGTTACCACCACGGGGGACAACCATCAATATGGCTTTCGTTCGAGATTGCTTTAAAATTCGCACCTCAGATATTCAGCTTGAGGGCTATACCATTAATGATACGATTTTTAACACCCCATTCCCGACTGATTTTGACAAAAGCATTGACCGAATTAACACGGTGGTCGGGGAAGCCCCTCCTCTGAAGCACTTTTCACTATTAGCACATCGTGATGCCATCCAGCTCATTCCAGTTGATACCAACATTGCTCGACATAATAGCCAATATGCAGGGGCAAAACTCAGCAATATCACTATTCGAAACCTTAATATCAATTCAGAAGGGCCACTCCAAGGATTATTTGCAAGTGATGGCTGTTTCGAGAACATCCATCTCGAAAATATTCATATCCAAACAGCCAGTCAACATCAAATTGCTATTCTCGGCATGCTTTCCGGCACACTATCCTTATCGAGTACCCGCGTCCAACCTATCCATGTTAATCTACTCCCGCTTCGTTTAGGCGGTGGACGTAATATTTACATCAACAGTTTTTCTGAGGATTCTTTATACCAATATGGTCAAGTCAATTCAGGCAATTCAAATGCCATCATTAACGATAACCGTCTGCAAATGAATAAACGAGGCAAGTATTACCAAGATTTTAGCATGGAAGATTTTTTTGCAAGCCTCAGACGCGCAGATCCAAACACCCATATTCTAGACCAAATTGAATTCGCAGCAGAAACTGCTGGTAGATTATTTAAAGAGATATAAAATGCTGATGAGAAAACGATTTATACCGTTAGGGCTTGCAATATCTGCCTCACTACCATCACTCGGGTATACTGCGGATAGCAAGTTTTGTGAATACTATGCCCGTGATCTTATTAGTGTCCCCTATGTTTCATCGAACGCAATGTCGCTATGTCAACCCGATCAGAAACACTGGAGCACTAACAAAAAATCACATATTCAATGGTGCCTGACTGCAACAGAAGCTGAAGCCAACAAGAAACGCTACTCACATAACAAACTCGTCAATCTCTGTAACGACACATACAAAATTGTCATGATTGATCGTCAGCGTACAGCACAACTTGCCTTGTCGCCTGATGAAGAAAAAAAGATGCAGCCACTAGGTCAGCCCCTCAAAGATCAGCTAACGACAGGTAAGATTAAGTCTCCATACCAGCAACTTTACCCGCATATTTCTCAAGCCCAAAAAGCAGGGAAGCTCAATAATTGTGATTTAAAAAACCTTCCCATTGATCTGGATAACAACCCGACAACACAAGAACAGGTCATCAGTACGGATTTAACATGCTCTGTCACTCCTGAAAAAGAACATATTTGGCTCGTTCAGAGCCTCAATGATAAACATCGTATTCTTTTTGAAGGGGAAGATATCACTCTAACCATTCGCTATAGTGAACATAATCGCTATAAAAACCTCGCCGTAGCAACTGAGCTTCCAAAACAGGAAACCACCAATAAACGTTGCGGCGCAATCAAAGCAGAATGGCGCTATGTAGATGGACGCTATCTCCCTTTTTCTGGAAAAGCAGATACTTACGGAGAATGCCTCCCTCCCTACAATCTACCCGATACACTACAAGGTGAAAACACCCTCTCCATGAAGAAAAAAGATTGGGTAGAAGGAATGGCCAAGGAAGAACAACATCGTAAAACTGAAATTGCCAGCTTCGAAGAGGCGCTAAGCCATTACATCCCTCACTGGATCAGCGAAATGGAAAAGAAGATTCCTGTCTTTGCAACTCCTGAGCATTTTCTAACACCCCCAAAGACCGAAGCAAAAAGCTCTCCTGAAGAAAAAGCCCCAGCAGAAGAGCCAAGTTTATTTGATAAAATCAAAGCTCTCATTGGACTAGAATAAGCTTAAGGAAGCTCTGATTAAGTCTATTTTTTTGGAATCAGGACTTTAGTCCCGCCCTTCGTATTTTATTTTCAATACGTTAGGCGAGGCTAAAGCCTCGGTTCCAATATTGTTTGGACTTGATCAGAGGTTCCTTAACTTAACCTTATTACGGCAAACCTATGACAAAAGCTAACTGGTAAGGTCCATTTTCTTTAAATGTCTCTTTAAATACTGCCAACTTTTTTGTCGCCTCATCTCGACTACCAAACGGCCCGACATAAACTTTCTTTAAAGCTTGTCCATTACTCCCAAGTGTTCGAGTAAAAGTAGTGAATTTAGCTTTTTGTAGTATCTTAATCACATTCTTGGTCAATGCATGCTGCCTATAAGCCGCAACCTGAATAGCAAATTTGCTTTTTTTAATTGTCGTTTTCGTGACTTTTACCTCAGGTTTAGTGATTGGCTTTGCCGAACTCATTGCTACTAGCTTAGGGTTTGGAGTTGGCTTTGGCTTTACCAAACTAACTGCTACTGGCTTAGGATTTGGAGTTGGCTTTGCCGAACCCATTGCTATTTGCTTAGGTAATTTGACCGTGAGCTTTTTCTTATTCAATAGGAATAACGATAAGGTTTCACCCTCTTGAACCTCCCAAGCATTATTTATTGTTTTTACTGATTCGCAAGCTATACCATCTAATGACTGCTTATATGAGACTTGCCATTTTTGACTAGCGTAACCACCTTCCTCCAGTAAATATCTTATATTGGCTTGCCAAAACGTCTTGCTCATCGCATTGCTTCTGCTAGACATGACCAATTCCAAAAATAATGTTTCTCCTGTAACACACCAACGCCCTATATCGCGCTGATAAAAACTCTTTCCTGAATCATCATCGAAAGGTAAAGGCACATCAATCCATTGTTTGCCATCTAAGCTCATGTGCATCACAGGCCTATTTACCAGATAGAAGTAAGCTGCCTGCATCCACAAACGCCCTTTCGCATCTTTCTGAATTTTTTTGGGTTGCCCAGCAAAAGTCTGTGCTACTTTCCATTCACCTTTTGCATTCAAAACTAATGGGACTGACTCCTGAACTTGGCTCTTATTATTTTTCTTATGAAAAAATGAAACAAGCTGATCACCATCCAACGTTAGCGTTTGACTATGTTGTAATTCTTGCCCAACAACACAAGAAGCACCTTTATCCGACAGAAGACGACACATCTCCTGCTTCGTAGCTTCAGGTATTTCTATAATGCCTTGTGCAAACCCAAGCGCAGACACTAAAGACAGCACGATACATCTAATAATAAATTGAATCATCATAAATCCATTTAGGAAAACTCTTTGATATGACCTATTAAGGTACGATAAACACTCTCAAACATCTACTCAAATCTGCCATACCTTATTCTTTCTTATGTATATCGGTAGCTGTCTTCAGATTGTGTGACAGGTTCATCGTTCTCTATTCAAAGTGAAGCGACGGGTTGTTGGTAATTCTTTCGCACTTCACTGCACTCATCCTTGCTTGACGAGTAAATAGCTCAAAAAAGATCAATTAAATCATATTTTTAATAATAATTATGAGAGTGTAATCTATGAGAAGGCATTAGAGATGGGATATGTAAAAAGCAAAAAAAGAGATACCTTTTGGGCATCTCTTTTTCGATAGACCTAATTTTGTAGAGAAGCGTTACTCAACAGTTACCGATTTCGCAAGATTGCGCGGCTTATCAACATCTGTGCCTTTGTAGACAGCAGTATGATAAGAAAGTAGCTGTAGTGGAATCGTATAGACAATCGGCGCGATTGACTCAGGAACTGAGGGCATTTCTAGTACATGCAGATTGTCTTGCTTTTCAATCCTTGCTGCCTTATCCGCAAACACATATAACTCACCACCGCGCGAGCGAACTTCTTCCAAATTTGATTTGAGCTTTTCTAACAAACTCGTATTTGGAGCAACCGCAATAATCGGCATTTCCGCATCAACCAAGGCAAGTGGCCCATGCTTTAATTCACCAGCAGGATAAGCCTCTGCATGAATATAGGAAATTTCTTTCAATTTCAATGCGCCTTCAAGCGCGACTGGGTACTGATCACCGCGCCCAAGGAATAAAGCATTATGCTTATCGATAAAGTCCTCAGCCATTTTTTCGATCGCCTTATCTAGCTCCAAGGCTTGCTCAATGAACAATGGAAGCTGTTTAAGATTATCAATCAGCATCTTCACCTTTTCTGGTGATTCATTTTTTGCCTGCATCAACAAACCAACCAGCATTTGCAATGCAACAAGCTGGGTCGTGAACGCTTTTGTTGAAGCAACGCCAATTTCAGGCCCGGCAATCGTCATTAAAGAAAAATCAGATTCACGCGTCAAAGAGCTTTCTGCAACATTACAGATAGTTAACGTCGCAACAGCGAGATTTTCAGAAGTAACCTTTTCAAGAGCAGCAAGCGTGTCTGCTGTTTCACCCGACTGTGAGATTGTTACAAAAAGCACATTATCTCGTGGTGGACGACGGCGGTAACGGAATTCACTTGCCACTTCTACACTACACGGTATGTCGGTCATTTCTTCTAACCAATAACTCGCAATCAGACCCGCATGGTAGCTCGTCCCACAAGCGATAATCTGTACCTCTTCGACTTTTTCCAAAGTCTCCATAACATTATCGCCGTTTATACAATGCACAAGCTCGTCATTACCAATGCGCCCTTCCAATGTACCTTGGACTGATGCTGGCTGTTCAAAGATTTCCTTGAGCATATAATGACGGTATTCACCAAGGTCAGCCGAACAAGAACCTGCATTAGACTGTTTTATTTCACGCTCTACAACGTGTCCGCTTTCATCCTGAATCTGGCAAGAATGGCGAGTAAGCTCTACAAAGTCACCATTTTCTAAATAAATAAAGCGATTTGTTACAGGCAACATGGCTTGAATATCTGAGCCAATAAAATGTTCACCTAAACCGACGCCAATCACTAAAGGACTGCCTTGACGCGCCGCGATGAGTAAATTGGGGTTATCTTTACTAATAACACCCAAAGCATACGCACCACGCAATTTGGTAATGGCTACCTTAACCGCATCAGCTAAACTCTTTCCATCAGACATTTGTTGCTCAATAAGATGTACAACAACTTCTGTATCTGTATCTGAAGTAAAGGTATAACCTGCCTCAATAAGTTCGGCACGTAGCTCCTGATAGTTTTCAATAATACCATTGTGCACGATAGCAACACGATCACTACTCATATGTGGATGTGCATTACGTTCAGCAGGCTCTCCATGTGTTGCCCAGCGCGTATGCGCAATGCCCATCGTGCCATCAATGGGTTCAGAAGTTAGCTTCTTCGTTAACTCAGCCACCTTCCCCAAGGCTCGGGTACGTTGTATATGACCATTTTCATCTAACATGGCCACACCTGCGGAGTCATAACCGCGATACTCTAGACGGCGCAAACCTTCTAGTAGAATTTCACTTACCGGACGTTGTGCAATAGCACCGACAATTCCACACATACTACTCATCCCCTGATTGTGTTTTGATAGGTCTTACCCAGTCTTTTATAGTGATTTGTTTAGCTCTCGCAACTGTCAGAGAGCCCGCTTGTGTATTTTTGGTAATGGTAGAACCTGCACCGATGGTAGAACCCGATCCGACTTCTACGGGAGCAACCATCTGAGTACATGAGCCTACAAAAACATTATCACCAATAACCGTTTGATGTTTATTCGCGCCATCATAGTTACATGTGATCGTACCAGCTCCGATATTTACTCCAGAGCCCATATTCGTATCGCCTACATAGCTTAAATGATTCACTTTACTACCTGAACCCACTGTAGATTTTTTGATTTCAACGAAATTACCGACCTTTGCCTTATCATGAAGCACCGTGTTAGGGCGCAATCTCGCAAATGGGCCTATATCACAATCCTGCCCAATGGCTGACGACTCTAAAACAGAGTTAGCTTTCACGCGTGTATTGGCACCAATAACGGCATTTTCAATAATACATCCGGGCTCAATAACAACATTATCACCCAAGGTTACATCGCCGATGAATACATTGTTAACGTCAATTACCACATCCTTACCAACAGTCATTGTTCCACGAATATCCACACGTGTCGGGTCCATCATTGTGACACCTTCAACCATAAGAGCTTGAACTTGCTGCCACTGATAAGCACGCTCTAACTCAGCTTGCTGCATGCGATTGTTTACACCCTGTACTTCCATTGGGTTTTCACAAATCACTGCATCAACCACCGCATTTTCTGCTACGGCTAGCTCAACACAATCGGTGAGGTAATACTCGCCTTGAGCATTATTGGGGGTAATAGCATCCAACCATGTCTTTAACTTCTTACCTTTTGCGGCAATGAACCCCGTGTTGACTTCCTGAATTTTACGGATTTCATCATCAGCATCTTTTTCTTCCACAATTTTTTGCACTTTGCCATCATCGTTTCTGACAATACGCCCATAACCGAAAGGCTTACTCAGTTGCGTTGTTAATACGACCAAATCTGCATTTTGCAAAGCACTTGCCAATGAATGCAACGTTTCAGCACGAATAAGCGGCACATCGCCATAAGCAATAACAACATCATCGTCATCTTGAATGTGGCCAGCTGCTTGCGCAACAGCATGCCCCGTTCCTTTTTGCTCGACTTGTTCCACCCACTGAATATCAGTGTCAGTAATTGTGGTCTTTACTTGATCTCCTCCATGCCCATAAATAACGGCCATACGTTCACCTTTTAAATCACGACATGCATCAATCACATGCTGCAACATGGCTTTAGCACCAATAGGATGAAGGACTTTAGGAAGATTAGATCGCATACGAGTACCTTGCCCCGCTGCGAGAATAATTGGATATGGTTTCATTTTTTTACACAGTTTTGTAGTTTTGAGTTTTACCCGACAGCCCTGACACTTTTCGTCGTACGGATAATACGGAAGTTTTTACCATGATACAGGAATTCAGTGCAATGCCTTTTTGGAAATTCATAAAAATTTGGTGTATGTCGTGAACTATCCAAAAGATTAGCACTCTATACCTGTGAGTGCTAAAATAACGTATCGAGGTAATTTATGGGTAGAGCATTAATGTTACAAAACCACACGCTAGCAGTTCCGGGTGCGGATCTGGATAACTATATCCATGCCGTTCATGAAATCCCAGTATTGACTGCAGAAGAAGAAAAACAATTAGCTAATCAACTCAACGAAAATAAAGACATAGAGGCAGCACGCTCTCTTGTCATGCACAACCTGCGCTTTGTGATCAAAGTCGCACGTGGATACAGCGGCTATGGTCTGCCACTAGGTGACCTTGTTCAAGAAGGAAACGTAGGCTTAATGAAAGCCATCAAACGTTTCGACCCTACAATGAATGTGCGTTTGATTTCCTTCGCTGTTCATTGGATTCGTGCAGAGATTCATGAGTTCATTTTACGTAACTGGAAAATCGTCAAAGTTGCGACGACAAAAGCGCAACGTAAGTTGTTCTTTAACCTTCGTAGCGGTAAAAAACGTCTAGGTTGGTTAAATGACAAGCAAGTCCATGAAGTTGCCAATGATCTTGGTGTAAAAACCAAAGATGTATTGGAAATGGAAAAACGTATGAGTGGCGTTGATCTCTCTTTTGACCTGTCACCAGGACAAGACGATGATGATACCGCCTATTCACCCAGTCAATATCTTGTGAATAATGAAGCTGACCCTGCCGAGGCTTTAGAAGCTGAAGACTGGGAAAACCATACTCAGGAACGTTTTCATACTGCACTAGCTACATTGGATGATCGTAGCAAGGACATTATTGCAAGCCGCTGGTTAGCCGAGAAAAAAGCGACTCTGCAAGATTTAGCAACCAAGTACAGCATCTCAGCAGAGCGGGTTCGTCAATTAGAAAATGCCGCAATTAATAAGATTAAGTCAGATGTTGCCTAATCAGTAAAACAACCCAACCTTGATGAGAAGCCCGCTTTTGTGGGCTTTTTCATGCCTGAAAAAAATAATTTCCATAAACTAACGAATTGACACATCCGATATATAAATAGGACGCGTTATGGCTTCGATATTTTCTGGCGTATAAAGTTTTAATAGCGCATTACGCCCTCTTTCCTCCTCTTCACTTCCATCTTCGGATGTTTCTTCTTTTGGTGTTTCCTTCAAATGCTCTTCAATGTTTGCATTTCTGGTTTTTTTTTCTTCGATTTTTTCAAGCCACTCCTTAGGCATCTCATCCTGGTACTTCACAAACCACACTTCTGCATATTTCATGGCTGAAGTAGCAGGCTTTGCATCAAAAGTGATTTTTTTCCATGTCGGCTCAATAACCGTTAGTCCACCACCTCCCGGTTCCGTAAAAACACCATTTGCGTCATAATACCGAACCTCATACCACAGTGATGGCAGCGTTTCAGCATCCTCAAGCGTCTTACTCATAAATGATAAATGAATGCGCTGCCCAGCCTGAATAGGAAACAAACCAGAGGTTAAAGCACTTCTATCATTCCAATCTCCTTTTATCTTAGGCGGTATTGAACCTTCATTCAGAACATGCCCCAAATTTGCCTTGTAAGTTATCTTTGTCAGCTCCGCTCCATTTTTAAGACTGCGATTAAAAGATTTCACATCAGGCAAAACCACTTCAGCCTTAGCTGACATCATCATAAACAATAAAAAAACAATAAATAAAGGCTTCAAAATATATCTCATCTGACTGTTGGGGATTCTTGCGTGTTTGGGTTGTGTATGGGTATTATCGCGCATCTTTAGACAGGAATCGAACACAATGCGTCCAGCACACCTCAGCACCATTCTGGATCAAGAATTTATTGGCGCTCAAAACGGCCACCACACTCCTGTTATGCTTTGGGGGCCTCCTGGTATAGGTAAATCTGACATTATCAATCAAATTGGTACACGTAATCATATACCTGTTATTGATATTCGCCTTTCTCAAATGGAACCGAGTGATTTACGCGGCATTCCTTTCCGTAACAATGAATTAGTTGAATGGGCAACACCCGCCATGCTGCCAAATGCTAAACGTCATGGTAACAAGGGAATTTTATTTCTTGATGAAATTACCTCAGCCGTACCTAGTGTTTCAGCAGCGGCCTATCAATTAATACTAGATCGTCGCCTTGGTGAATATGAAGTTCCTGATGGTTGGGCAATTTTCGCCGCAGGAAACCGTCAAGGTGACCGTGGCGTGACTTACACCATGCCTGCTCCACTAGCAAACCGTTTTTCGCATTTTGAGATTCAACTCAATCTTGATGATTGGGTGGCATGGGCTTATCAAAACAATATTGATGAACGTATTATCGCTTTCTTACGATTCCGCCCTGAGCTGCTTTTTGACTTTGACCCTGCACATAACCCTGTTGCCTTCCCATCACCTCGTTCTTGGGAATTTGCACATCGCGCCTTGCAGAAGTTTAGTAACCATCCAGAGTTATTACTAGGAACATTACAAGCCTGTGTTGGCCCTTCTTCCGGCATTGAATTAAAAGCCTTCGTGGATAGCCTCGACCAAATGCCGGATCTCGATGCGATTCTACGCGGTGAAGATATCAAGGCTCCGAAAGAGATTGATTTACAATATGCCGTCGCAGCTGCTTTAGTAGGTCGCGCTATTCGCGCTAAAGACTCTGATGATGCTAGTACGGTATTCGGACATATTCTGAATTATGCAAAAGTGTTCCGCACCAAAGAGATGGGAGTCATGCTGGTATCTGATATGTTGCGTGCCATTGGAGATGATTTGTTTAACACTCCAGAATTTTCGCAATGGGCACAATCCATTGGCGACATTATGCTGTATGACTAAAACCTGACTATGTCCGATCAAATTGACATTGCTGTTATCGAAGAAAAGCTGACTGCCGCGCGCACCAAGCTAATTCTTGACAAACCTTTCCTAGGCGCTCTCGTGCTCCGTTTACCTTTACAACAGGCAGACCCAGCATGGTGCGCAACCACAGGAACGGACGCGAAGAAATTCTATTACAACCCTGAGTTCATCGCTGCGCTCAAGCCATCTGAAACACAGTTTATCCTTGCGCATGAGGCTCTACACTGCGCACTTTCACATTTTTCACGCCGTGAGCATCGTATTAAACATCGCTGGGATCTCGCCTGTGACTATGCCATTAACCCGATACTGGTCGCAGAAGGTCTAACACCACCCGCAGGCGCTCCTATCCTTCGTGAATACGAAGGCATGTCGGCTGAAGAAATCTACCCCTGTATTGACGATAATGACATGTCGGAATCACTGGATCAGCATCTTTACGATAAGGAAGATCAATTCAGTGAAGGCGGACAAAGTAGCAGCGAAAATCCTCTCGACACTTCAAAAGGCGAAGGTGACCCACCACCTCCTAACAACAGCGATGATGATGAAGAAAAACAACCACCGCCACCTGATGAACAACAAGGTGATAGCGAACCTGAGCAACAAGAACAAGAAGGCGCAGGTAGTGGTGAAGACCCTGATGATAGCTCAGAAGAAGATGCGGGCAACAGCCCCGTGCAGAAGTATGACCAAGATGAAGGCGGCACTCCCCCCCCCCCACCGTTACAACAGCAAGAAGCAGAAGAGCTGACTCTACAATGGCAACAACGTTTAGCAGGTGCCGCCCAACAAGCACAACAAGCGGGCAAGATGACCGCTATTATGAAACGCTTGGTGGAAGGCATATTGCAACCGCAATTACCATGGCGCATGTTACTCGCTCGCTTCATGAGCAGCATTGCCAAGGACGATTACAGTTACACTCGCCCATCCACTCGCCGCGGAGACCCGGCAATTTATCCAAGTTTGAAGAGCACACAAATCAATGCTGTGATTGGCATTGATGTCAGCGGATCTGTAGGAAACAAAGAACTGCAAGAGTTCGTTAGCGAAATTAATGCTATCAAAGGACAAGTCCGCGCCAGGATAACCCTTCTTGCTTGTGACTCGGAACTGATCGATGGTAGCCCCTATATTTTCGAGCCTTGGGAAGAAGTCACCATGCCCACCGAAGTGAAAGGCGGTGGTAGCACGAGTTTCCGCCCCGTTTTCGATTGGGCAAACGCACAGGATCAAGCACCAGATATTGTCATCTACTTCACTGATGCCTGGGGTAAATTCCCAGACTTTGAACCCGCTTATCCAACAATTTGGCTCGTCAAAGGCAAACAAAATGTCCCATGGGGTCAGCGCATCCAGTTAAACTAATCACCTCCAAATTACGTGACAAGCCAAAACCTAGTATAAACACCTACACCCATTCTGATTTTCTGCAATTGGCTTTTCGTAACACGCCTTCCATACTAACAATAAGCAAATTTCACCTTGGAGAATCGAAATGAAGCGCCTTTTGTTGTTAATCACTCTCATTATTCCTTTTAGCTTCTCATCATTCGTACATGCAGAACAAAGTAAAGAATCTACTCCAGCAGCTGATACCGAAGAAGCTCGCTTAAGCGATTGGGAAAATTTCTTTGACGATAGTCTGAATGAACTTCCTGAAGAATTAGATATCGCCAAAGAAGAAGGAAAAAAAGGCCTGTTGATTATGTTTGAAATGGATGAATGCCCCTTTTGTAAACGCATGAAAAAAACTATTCTCAACCGTTCAAACGTCCAGGATTATTACAAAGACAACTTTCGCATCATCAGCATTGATACCGAAGGTGACCTTGAACTCATCGACTTTAAAGGCGAAACAACCACACAAAAAGATTTCTCCCTGAAACAATTCCGTGTCCGCGCTACCCCTGTGTATTTATTCGTAGACTTAGAAGGAAAGCCTGTTAAAAATGGACGCTTATCTGGCGCAACCAAAGACATTAATGAATTCATGATGCTTGGAAAATACATCGCTGAAAAACATAATGAGGAAATGACGTTTACACGCTTCAAGCGAAACGAAAAATCAAAAGAACAGGAGTAAAAAGTGTCGAAAGGCCTAAGCAAAATCTCTAAAGTTCTTAGTGGGATAACTGTCTGCGCCCTGTGCAGCTACCCAGTGCAGGCTAATGATGGGCTACCTAATCCATTAACATTATCTCAAGCACTAGACTATGCACCTCAACACCCACGTTTAAAACTAGAAAGTAATGAGCAGCATTTTGCCTTTGATATTCCACCACTTTATCTCAACTGTCATGCTATAGCGGCCAATCAACTAGAGCACCCTGCACAGCAGCCCGATAATATTCTCTCTCCACTCATTGCCCCTGAAGTCCAGCAACAACTCATTATCCTGCAACGCTTTTATGATGTGCTATTGGCTGATTTAACCTTTATCGCCACTAATGAAAAAATGGCCAGCGCCTTTATACGCGTTGATCGAGCTAAAATACGTAATGAATTAAAACAAATTTCGGAGGTTGAGGTCGCCAGACTAGAAACTGAATACCAGAACATTCGCCAAGAATATTTCGCTACCGAAAACATGCAACGCCTCACACGCTCATGGCTTTCAGAAAGTATCAACCAGCTAAAACTACCTTCTGACTTACAGCCCCCTACTCTCGTTCGTTTCCCTAGACAAGCACCTGATTACCAGGCCTTACTTAATGATACGAAACAAAATACTTATCTCAATGACTTAAGCAAAAAATCATCAAAGGCAGCGAAAGCTCAACTCAATAGTCGCTTAAGGCAAGAGATACTTGGGTTATTACTTCGCGGTCAAATGCTCCGTTTTGCCAAACAAGCCATTGATGCCGATAGCTATCAACGCGACCTTAACCTAGAGCGAAGCCGCACCTTGTATGAGCAAGAAGTAAAAGCTGATCTTGGTAACTCTATGGTTATGCAAAGCTTCACTAATATGTACGAAAAACGGATAGACTATTGCCTAAGCCTAACTTGGGCACAAATAAACGCCCTACGTGGTAAGCCTTTATTCACCAAGCCTGAACCCAAGAAACCTGAGGAGTAAAAATGGCAATCCGTAAAATACTTTCAACCATCGTGATACTCCTCACCCTCAGCAACTATGCCTTTGCTGTTAATGTGAAGGGTCGCCTGGAATGGGTCAATAAAATTGAAATGCGTGTTTTAGAAAGTGGTGTCGTTGAAAAAGTCACGGTAAATCCAGGTGATCGAATAAAGAAAGGACAACTACTATTACGTATGGATCAACGTGAAACGGCTGCGAAGCTACTACAAGCGAATGCACAAATCGCAAAAGCAGACATTGGTCTTGCCGATGCAATACGTGCACTCGAAAGAACCCAAGAGCTTTTTGATCGCGGTCTCATTGCCGAAGAAGAAATGAAGGATGCAGAACTAATACTCTCTGCCGCTGAAGCCGACCAGCAAGCTGCCAAAGCCAACCAAGCTGCCGCGCAAGTTTCCCACGAACGTACAGAATTACGCTCCCCCTTTAATGGCATCGTGATTTCACGCAATACATTCACGGGGGATGTTATCTATAAAACACTGCAACAGACACCCTTGATTTCCATTGCACAAAACCAACAAATGCTTGCTCGCGTATTACTCACAGCAGGGGTTATTCAAAAGTACAAAAAAGGACAAGTCGCAAAGGTTGCGATAAGAGGAAAAAACTATACAGGTAAAATTCACAGCCTAGGTGTAGAACCCGTACGTATTGATATGAATGGTGCTGTCTATGAGCTTGATGTCATTTTTAATAACACATCGCATGCACTACTTCGTCCTGCAGAAAGCGTACTGGTATCATTACCCTAAATACAACCTTGATCCAAAACGGATTAAAACGGCATAATAAAACCAAACATCTTTGTAAACGGACGCATTGGCGAGGCCATATCGGCGATAGGCTCAGCCGCACGTGAAATGGTTCCTATTTGTTGATTCATTTGCCCAACATTACCATTTAACTGATAAATTGCTTGATTCATAGTCTGCATATTGGTTAGCACAAGCAACATATAGGAAAAAGCAAACATGGCCGCCGCCCCCAATGAAAACACTAACCAAGAACTTAACTTTTTATTGACCCTCGGGGCAACTTGCAACTGCTTCTGAACCTGAGTGACCATATCACTCCCCGACCAAGGCATCAGCCTTTGTAGCAAACTCTATTCGATCACATTTAGATCTGCTTTTTTTGACTTTGGTTCAGGTTTAGTCCAAGTAATAACGATTTCGCGCCTCTCAACAATACGAAACGCCGAAGAAAGCTCTTCACCGACATTATGCAAAACGTCAGGGATAGCATTACCATGACGGTCAAGACTAAGTATATGACGCTTTTCTTTCGGTTTTCTGTATCAATACTTCGGACAGTTTGTGATTAAGTAAACAAAATGAGAGCTTCCCTTATAGTTAAGTGTTACTAGGCACTTACCAATCGAGGAAACTCTCATGAATAAGAGTATAACCATTGCTTTTGATGC
>CACVAY010000016.1 GCA_902727985.1 uncultured Thiotrichaceae bacterium
AAAAGAGCATTGGCATACACCGCCTGCTGATGCGATTTTCTTACATCGCAAATTGGGGGGAGTGTATTTGTTGGCGGCGAAGTTGAAAGCGCAGGTTGATGTTCGTTCGCTGTTTTTGAATGCTGTGGCTTAGTGTGAAACTGAAACGTGGACTCCATCTAACAAAAACTTGATAAATGACCGGTGGTCAACTAAAGTTCATTATAAGTGACCAGTGGTCATTTATACTATCTGGAGTTTTTCATGTCACCACGCATTGTCAGTACCGAAGAAAAAGAACAAAAAAGAAAAGATATTCTTGATACTGCAGCTCGTCTTTGGGAAAAACATCCTGAGACGATTGTGAATATGTCTGAACTAGCAAAAGCAACAGGGATAGCCAAAGGTTCCTTGTACCTACACTTTCGTAGCAAAGAAGACATTTTTCTGTCTTTACATGAACGTCATGTTCATCAGTTTTTTAACGAGCTGATGCAGAAGTCCACTAAATCAGATGCTATGACAACGGATGATGTTGTTTTCTTAGTGCACGATTATATTGCCAAATCCCCGTCTTTTTTACCGTTGGCTACTCTCGCGCATGGCATGTTGGAACGACAAGTTCCGCTTGATATGGGGATTGAGTTTAAAGAAAGAATATCCGGGCATTTACAAGAAACGGTAGATGCCTTACAGAAACATTTTCCAGCCCTAACGATAATGCTTATGACTCAGAGTTATGCGCTGATGTTGGGTTTATGGCAGTTGTTAAGACCAACAGCTTTAAATGATTTGGTGCGGGAACGTGAACTGTTCTGTGCTGAAGATTATTTTGTATTACTTGAAAACGGCTTACATGCATTGTGGAGCAGTGCTGCTTCATTGGAAAACCTATCATGAAACAATTCTCATTTATTCTACTTATTAGTTTATCTCTCTCTGCGTGTAATGAGGTGGAGACTGTCGAAAAACCGATTCGTCCTGCACAAACATGGACGGTTAATAGCGAGTTGCTTCCTGAAAGAACCGTTTATTCCGGTGATATCCATGCACGGCATGAGGTCGACTTGGCCTTTCGTGTGAATGGTAAGGTGATCAGTCGTAAGGTCGAAGTGGGTGACTATGTTGAGCAAGGGCAGGTGTTGGCTGAACTTGAGAAGGATGATTTGAACTTGAACATCAATAGCGCGCAGGCAAATTTGCAAGCGGCTAAGTCTGAAATGAACAATACTAAGAGTGAATTGAAGAGAACCCAAGATCTTTTCAATAAGCAATTCATCAGTCAGGCGATTTTGGATACGGCAAACAATCGCTATAGAACAGCAAAGTCACAGGTTAAAGCCGCGAATGCACAGCTCACATTAGTAAAGAATCAGGCGCAATATAGTGAACTAAAAGCAGTAACGAGTGGCATTGTTACAAAAACGGATTTAGAAATTGGACAGGTGGTGTCGATAGGCCAGGCTGTGATTCACATTGCTCAAAAAGGAGGGTATGAGTCGCATATCCAAGTGGGCGAACAGGCCATAAAGAGTATGAAAGAGGATATGCCCGTTAAAGTCGCCTTGTGGATTGATGATGAAGAATGGTTTGATGGGAAAATTCGTGAAATCTCACCTGCTGCAACCAGTAATCGTACATGGTTAGTCAAAGTGACACTCATCAATCCACCAGAGGGGCTTAAGTTGGGGATGACGAGCAAAGTTGGTTTGCAGAACAATGTGAATAAAATGCTTTCATGGTTACCAGCAACGGCTTTATATCAACAAAACAATAAGCCTGCAGTGTGGTTGGTTGAGGATGATAATCATGTGAGTTTGCACCCAGTGAAGCTGGAAAAACATCTTATGAATGGTGTGCTGGTTGCGGGGCTTGAGAATGGCACCAAGGTGATTGCAGCAGGTGTCAATCGTGTCCACGATGGGCAGGAGGTTAAACCTATTCCTTACACGGGGCGTTCTGTTCCAATGCGTTCAAAGGCTCAGTGATGAAAAGCTTTAATCTCTCAGAATGGGCGTTAGCGCATCGAAACTTTGTCCTCTACATCATGTTTCTGGTCTTGGCATTGGGAGCTTTTGGCTATAACAAATTAGGACAATCTGAAGATCCACCCTTTACCTTTAAGGTCATGCTAGTACAAGCCATGTGGCCGGGTGCAACCACCAAAGAAATCGAAGAACAGGTTGTTAATCGTATCGAGAAGGTGATTTTAGAATCGCCACATGTGGAAACGGTACGGAGCTTTTCTCAGCCAGGCGCTGCGAATATTACGGTAATAGCCAAAGATACAACGCCATCTGCGGACATGCCTGAGATGTTTTATCAGGTACGTAAACGTGTTGAGGATATTGCTCATACCTTGCCGCAAGGTGTTCAGGGGCCGCTGTTTAATGATGAATTCGGTGATACTTTCGGTAATATCTTTGCACTCATTGGGGATGGCTTCAGTATGGCGCAACTGCGTGATACGTCGGATGATATTCGTAAAGAATTGTTGCTGATTTCTGACGTAGCCAAGGTGTTGATCATTGGTGAGCAGCAAGAACAGGTGTTTGTTGAAATCAGTAATCAAAAGCTCGCCAATCTCGGGTTTAGTCTGCAAGCATTGACAACCGCGTTGAGTGAACAGAATGAAATGGTGGCGACGGGTAATTTTGAAACCGTCAATGATCGTATCTTTGTTCGTACAGGTGAGCGTTTTAAAACACTAGAAGATGTACAAAACCTACCGATAAAGATTGGTGATAGCACTATTCGCCTTAGTGAGGTGGCAACAGTGCGCCGAGGCTATGTGGAACCGCAAAGTGATGCTTTCCGTTATATGGGAGAGCCCGCTTTAGGCATCGGCGTTTCCATGAAAAAGGGTGGGGACATTATTCAGTTAGGCAAGATATTAGATGATGCACTCGTGCGGATTGAGTCCAGATTGCCTATCGGTATGGAATTACACCGAGTGAATGATCAGCCGCGAGCAGTAAACAGCTCGATTCGTGAATTCCTCAAAGTTGTGTTGGAAGCCGTGGTGATTGTGCTAGCGGTGAGCTTTCTCAGCCTTGGTTTACGAGCAGGAGCCGTTGTTGCTTTTTCGATTCCATTGGTTTTGGCGGGTACGTTCTTTGTCATGTATTTGTTTGATATTGGCCTACACAAAATTTCTTTGGGGTCTTTGATCTTGGCTTTGGGCTTATTGGTGGACGATGCCATTATTGCTATTGAGATGATGTCCGTGAAGCTCGAAGAGGGTTGGGATAGAGTCAAGGCTGCAAGCTTTGCTTATAAAACCACCGCATTCCCCATGCTTACTGGAACCTTTGTTACTGCGGCGGGTTTTTTGCCCATCGCTACAGCTGCTTCATCAGTGGGTGAATACACACGTTCCATTTTCCAAGTGGTCACTATAGCGCTGATTCTGTCGTGGTTTGCCGCGGTTATTTTAGTGCCTTATCTGGGCTATCGTTTGATTCCCGAAAAGGGCCTGCATACTGACGAGAAGAAGAAAGGTTTCTTTAGCCCAATTATCAATTTTCAACATACTATTGCAGAGGTCTTCTACAAATTATTTCGGAAATTGATTACGGTTTGTGTGAAGTATCCTTTGATGGTGATTATCCTCACACTGGCAACATTCGTTGGTTCTTTGTATTCCTTCCAGTTCGTACAGCAACAGTTTTTCCCTGATGCAACACGCCTTGAGGTATTGGTTGATTTGAAATTGGCAGAAGGTTCAAGCATCGAAGCCACGCAAAGAGAAGTGGAGAAAGTTGAGAGGTTTCTTGATACACAAAAAACGCATATTGATAATTATGTGAGTTATGTGGGGACTGGCTCGCCGCGTTTCTATTTGCCGTTGGATCAACAGTTGCCGAACGATAGTTTTGCGCAATTTGTGATAACCACCAAGAACATAAAAGCGCGTGAAAGCTTGCGAGAAGAATTGATTCCATTGATGGATAGTGAGGAGTTTTCACATATCCGCGGTCGTGTGTTGCGTCTAGAAAACGGCCCACCCGTGGGTTATCCCGTGCAATTCAGAGTGTCAGGGGATGAGCTGTGGCAGTTACGAAGTCTGGCGGAGCAAGTGGCCTCGATCATGCGTGAAAACCCACATTTGCAGAACGTGCATCTGGATTGGAGCGAACTCAGTAAGGCGATTAATTTAGAAGTTGATACAGAAAAGGCAACCAGTTTAGGCATTACACAAACCACAATTAGTCAGCTGATGCATGGCTTGCTACAAGGTGTGACGATTGGTGAGTTCCGTGAATATGATCAAACGATTCCTATCAAAATTCGGGGTACACAAGCTGAGCGTGATCATATTACATTGCTGGAGTCGTTGAATGTGCCAACGGATAGAGGCACAACAATTCCCCTTGGCCAGATAGCGCGTATCAAAGCCGGTCAGGAAGATGGGATTATCTGGCATAGAAATCGTACGCCGACTATTACCATTCGTGGTGATATTTATACCAAGATACAGGCTCCAACTATCACTGCTGAAGTAGAATCACGATTGGGTGAATTCCGTGACAGCTTACCGTTAGGGTATCGTCTGGAAACAGGTGGAGCAGTTGAAGAAAGTGCTAAGGGTAATGTTTCGATTGCAGCGGGTTTTCCGCTATTCATTGTGGTGATGCTAACGGTATTGATGATTCAATTACAGAGCTTCCAGCGTGTCATTATGGTGGTGTTAACGGCTCCATTTGGATTAATCGGTGTTGTGGCATTCCTTATTTTGTTTGATAAACCTTTTGGCTTTGTCGCCATGCTTGGCACGATTGCCTTATCGGGCATGATCATGCGGAACTCGGTTATTCTGATTGATCAGATAGACCGGAATATAGAGGAAGGTCTGATCCCAAGAGATGCCATTATAGAAGCGGCGGTTCGAAGGTTTAGACCCATCATGCTTACCGCATTGGCTGCCATTCTGGCGATGATTCCATTGTCTGAGAGTGTGTTCTTCGGGCCGATGGCGATTGCGATTATGGGAGGCTTGCTAGTGGCAACTGTTCTAACTTTGCTGTTCTTGCCTGCTATTTACGCTATTTGGTACAAACTAACCCAAGGTAAAGCGCAGTTTATGGGGAATGCAAAAGCAGTTGCTTAGGGATAACTTCTGATCTATCCAAGAATAAGCTTATAAAGGACAGTCGGCTACTGTCTCTTTATCGGTAGTGGGTCAAACCTGAATTTTTCGATTAAAAGACTATTGCACTATTTTGAGATATGGCACAATTATGTCTATGACATGTTATCAAGAAATCATCTGTCCCAACTGTGGCAGTAATCACATCATAAAAGCAGGAACCAGTGCCAAGGGCATTCAACGATATCGTTGCCAAAACCAAGACTGTACAACCAAGAGCTTTATGCAAAAGTATGCATATAAAGCCTATGAACAAGGTGTAAAAAAGCAGGTAGTGGAAATGGCCATTAATGGAAGTGGAATCCGTGATACAGCTCGGGTTCTCAAGATCAGCAAAAATACGGTTATTGCCACTTTAAAAAAAAAGAAAAGACGATTATCCACATAAATCCAGCCTTTGAAGCTCAAGACCCCGCAAGCGTGCCAGAAGCAAGCCTGGTAAGGGTTTGCGAAGAAGCAGAACTGGATGAGCAATGGTCATTTGTTGGTAATAAATCTAATCAGCGTTGGCTATGGTTAGCCGTTGATCATGCGAGTAATACAGTCCTCGCTTTTGTCTTTGGAAAGCGGAAAGACTCTGTTTTCAAAGCACTCAAAGTCATGCTGGATCCCTTTGGCATCAGTCGCTATTACACAGATGATTGGGGAGCCTATGAACGCCATCTTGACGTTGATAAGCATGAAATAGGTAAACGAAATACGCAAAAAATTGAGCGTAAAAACCTGAATCTGAGAACCTGGATCAAACGACTTACACGAAGAACAATCTGTTTTTCCAAGAAAGAAAGTATGCATGATACGGTCATCGGATTACTCATCAATAAGGTGGAATTTGGTATAGACATTCATGCTTAACCTCAGGTTTGACCCACTACCTCTTTATCCTCTTGGGGGCAGAGTATAAAAGAAAAGTAGTGTGATCGTTGTTCCACGTCTAAGGAGCGACAGGTTATCAACTATGTGCCGAACAGAGAAAATAAAAGCCCATGAACATCCATAATGTTAAAATTGCACAATGATAAAAAAAGACATTTATAAAATTGATAATTTACTCATTACTATTGGGCGTATTTTACTGGTTTTTTCACTCCTTAGTACAGGCTGTAGTATGAGCACTAATAGCCTTACCCAAGATTGGGCTTCTTGGGTGCTTCCACTTTCTGCTGCGATTAGTTTATTAGTGGTGGGAGGCCTTATTCGGCATAAAGAAAATCAGATTATTGCTATTTGGAATATTCTTGAGCATTCAACTGAAGTATCGATGCAAGAATTGATGCACAACACAGGGTTTGAACGCCCCTTTATTCAGCAAGCCTTATTGCTCATCAACCGACGGGGTGATGCTTATTATGTATGGGAATCCAAGAACGATATTATTGTAGATGGTCGTCTTCGCACCACGTTACTTTCAGTGCCACAATGTAGTAATTGTGGCGGAATCATTAATCAAACTTTAACACTGGATTTGAATCAACGCCCAAGCTGTCCGTATTGTGGAAAAATGGTTTCAACAGGCCAAATCAATCAACTTAAATCAGAGGCTATTGATAAAATCCGAACTGCAGGGGCAAGGCAAGAGGCTAAAGGGTTTTCTATTTGGATTTTTATAATTCTTTTTGTTGTGTTTTGGCCTGCGGCTGTTGCTTACGCTGTATGGAAGTCTGAGACGCTACAAGGGCTATGGGGGAACAGGTAGTAGGTGAATCCAATTCTTTATCCACCACCTCCGCCACATTGTCGGCAGTTTCCAAAAGATATTGAGCTATCTAGGATTGATAGTGGGTGTAGTATGACGAACGCTACCCGGTGATACACCAAACACGCGTTTGAATGCCCTGCAAAAAGCAGCTTCGGATTGATAGCCGTTGCGCTCGGCAAGAATTGCCAGGGTATCCGTGGTTTCCAGCAGTTGCGCACGGGCGAGTTGCATGCGCCAATGCGTTAGGTAACGTTTGGCAGACTCACCGACCAGATGGGTAAACCGTGCCGAGAAACCTGAGCGTGACATTCCCACTTCTTTAGCCAACGAGCCCACGCTCCAGTCTTTATCAGGCTCACGATGAATCGCAGCCAGTGCCTTGCCTATATGCTTGTCACGTAAAGCGGCGAGCCATCCCTGATCGGCCTCGGGTGCCGAATCGATCCAAGTGCGAATGGCCTGAATAATGAGGATGTCGGCTAAATGGGTAATCACGGTTTCCCCACCCGGCCGCAGCTCCCGGGCTTCACGGGTGATGAAGCGAAGTGTGCTTTGTAGCCAGCTATCTTCCTCATCATTCCGGCCGTCGATTTGTAACACTTTAGGTAGCTGTGTAACCAGTCGTTGACCCACCGCATGATCAAAGCTCACGACACCACAAGTCAAATGTGTTAGTTCGCCATCACCCCCATGGCGCATGATCTCATAGCGATCACTGACTTTCTCAACGGGAATATCGAATAGTGGTGTGGCATCAGCTGTTGGACTGCTGCGAATACAATGTCCGTTGCCGTGGGGCACCAGCGTCAAGCTGCCCTGTTGCAGTAGACGAGGCTCTTCACCTTCGACTTCCAGCCAACAGTGCCCCGCTTTGACCACATGAAACATCATATAATCTTCAAACGGAGGCATGTCGATGCCCCAGGGTGCTGTTAGCTCGGATCTACAATAAAGCGTGCCATTGAGGCGAAGCAGGTGCAGGGTTTCACCGAGTGGATCTGTAAAACCGGGAATTTTTCGTTGTTCAGGAATCATGATCGTGATTTTCTATTAAGTATTGATCAAGGCTCTTATTGGATTCCGGGTAGCTACTTCAACAGCAACTCAAGTAGCCCCGGCAGTGCGGCTTTTCCTCTCTGCCTGATATTATGCAGACATTCAAAAAACCCGAGATACAAAGGTAATTTTTCCTGAGAAATTCCGCGATGAGGCCGCAACCATGATCGTAATAACGACCAGAAACCTTCAATCGTATTCACATGCACTTCACAAAACCCGTCACCGTCTTCATCACGCGCATATTCGCCTTTTCCATGACAAACCGACTTTCGCGGATAGCCCCATTGAGGGAGACGATCGTAAATCGCATACTCATCGGTAAAGATTTGTGTACCCTTGGCGATTGAACCGGTAATCAATGGCTTGATGGTTTTCTGTTGCACATTTTCCAACATTCGGATAACGACGGCTCCACCCCGCTGAATCATGCCGAAAACTGGCGGTTTTTCTTTAGCCAGCGTTCCTCTGCCACGCGCACCCCGCAAGCGGTTACGCCGTCCGGGCCGGTCTTTTTTTTACCGCATCGGGTTGACCTTTGTGGCCTGCCACCACATACACTTCGTCGCATTCCACTTCACCTGTCAGCGTAACCGCTGGTTTTTTAGCGACCACCGCTTCACGCAACTGTTGAGTCATGACGTAAATGTCACTTTCGTTTAAATCCAGCTCTTGTGCAATTTGACGGTTCGATAGGTTCAGCGACATCAGATAAAGACAATGCATCCAAATTTTTAACGGTTGATGATGGCCTGAGAAAACAGATAAACTCAGATCATCGAAGCGCCGCTGGCAGGCTTTACAATAATAACGTTGTTTATCCCGCTCCGTTTCATCACGTCCCTGACGGGTGACATTATCACTGCCGCAGCGGGGACAACAAATACCTTCCGGCCAGCGTAACTCGCGTAATTGTTCATAACATTTTGCGTTATCTAACAGATCGTGGAATTTTAGCATGCACCAAAGCTTGCAATGGTCATGGCGCGTCTTCCAGTTTCTTCGACGAACGAGCAACAGCTACCCGGAATCCAATAAGAGCCATATTTTATTTGTCAGGATTTTCTTGCCGCTTATTAATATCATGTTGAAAAAAAACAGTGTTAAATTTATATATATAAGATAGCAAAGATAAAGTGAGATTAGGGGTTGGTAAAATAAATTAATATGATTTTATTTTTTATTGTTAAATATAATAGGACTTACGCATTGTAGGAAGGTTTAAATTCTGGTATCAACCCCTTAATCGTTGATGTTGTTTGCCCAATGAACTGACGGATCACCCCATTAAATAAGTCACGGTGGAGGGCGTAGATGTTTGTGATGTGTTCTGCTAGCAACATTTTCTGCAGGAGGATATAGCCT
>CACVAY010000017.1 GCA_902727985.1 uncultured Thiotrichaceae bacterium
TTATTTTAGCCAGTTAGCATAACCATCGGGAAAGGCTTGGATGTTGTCAGCATCTGGCTCCCAGTTATTCTTCTTGGCAATGTCGGATAAGTGTTGGATGCGTTCAGCATCTAGCGGATGTGTGCTAAAAAAAGCTAATTCGTCTCCACCTCCGCTGCTAATCGCTTGCAAGGTGTCATATAAGCCAAAAGCGCCTGCAATGTTGCCGTAATGCCCTTTTACTGCGTACAGGCCTTCTGTATCAGATGCGGTTTCCATGCTACGGCTAAAATGTAGCTGTGTTAATAGACCTGCATTTCCCAAGATATTGATTTTGCTATCGCCAAGCATGAGTTTTACACCGGTGCTGATTGCCATCTGTTGGCCAATAGCACGAATAGGGTGGCGTAATTTTACATGGGCTATTTCATGTGCAATCAACATCGCTAGGCTGTTTTCATTGGGGAGTTTTTTAAGCAAGCCTTTGTATAAAAATATATGCCCGCCTAGTGTTGCAAAGGCGTTTTCGATATCTTCATCAATATAATGCACGTTGATCTTCATGCCTTCGGGGAGATTCATAGTGGCACTGATATCATCGGTGAGTATCTCTAGATAAGCTTGGATCTGAGCGTGCTTATCATTCTCAGTCTCCTCCTCTGGATAAAGCTCACTGAGTGCGATTTCCTGTTCAAAAGGCACCAAGCCTGCAATCCATCCTCCCGATTTTCCTAACACCCAAACCGTTATGCCAACAATTAAGGCAAAGCCTGCGAGTAGTTTCAAGAAGGTGATCAAGGGATCGTTGTGGGAAACATTGATACCCTCAGGGGGCTGTGGATTACTATACTTTGTCATCGTTAATTAAGGCGGTGCCGTAAGCTAAAACTTCAACAGAGCCAACACTACGCCCAGAGCCTTTGTAAATCGAGCTGGTTTCATATTTAACATTTAGCACAAGGTCTGCATTCTGTTCTTTTGCGGCGGCCTTCATGCGTAAGAGTGCTTCACGCCGTGCTCGGTCAATTAGGGTTTCATAGGATGTTATACGTCCACCAAAGAAGCCGTGCAGGGTCGCGAGGAAGCGTTTGAAATAATCGACGGAAATCGTCACATTACCCATGACGAGTTGTTGCTCGTAATGCCCTTTGGGAATGGTTTTGGTAGAAACAGCAGGTAGAACGTTTAGTTCAAGCTCACGCTCAATAATCGATTCATAGTGACGCTTTTCTCGATGACTACCAATAAAATAAGCAAGGACCAATAAGGTCATCACTAGCATGAGTTCATAAGGAATCATTCTTCAAGCACCACGGCCGTGCCGTAGACGTATATTTCGGCTGCACCTTGGGCGATACTGGATGTTGAAAAACGTACGTTGAGAATAGCATTGGCATTGATGGCTTCAGCTTGCTGAATCATTCGTTGCATGGCTTCTTCTCGGGACTCTTGGAGAAGCTCAGTATAACCGCGCAATTCTCCACCAAACAAATTTTTCAAGGATGCCATTAGATCGCGCCCTGCATGTTTGGCTCTTACTGAGCTACCTTGCACCAAGCCAAGGTGTTCGGTGATGGTTTTTTCAGGGAGGATTTCCAGATTACTGATTAACACATTGAGCTACCTTGGTTAGTGTGGGTTATACATTCCTTATTGTAGGCTGTCATTGGAAACTGGCAAGTTTCGAAGATGATTTGTTTCCCATAAGTCAGTTTAATAGTGTTTGTATTCCTTAAAACTTTGTTCCGCTGCAAAAATAGTGCGTTTCATAGCGCCTGCCTTTTCCGGAGTTTCACTTTTTAGGCTGCGGATAATATTTCGGTATGCGGGGTTACGTTCTGGAATATTAAACTGTTTTGCAATGTAGGCGGCTTCACCGGCGAACATGATATCCCACCAGAGTTCTTGTCCCTTTTTCTCAGCATCTTCCCAGAGTTTTTTGGTTTTTTCTAAAGGGATTTTCAATGCGGGTTCATTGAGACTTCGAGTATGTAAATGGTTTTTCTTGCTTTTGGCCTTTTCGATTTCGGCAACGATCTGGCCGAGTTCACTTGCTGTGGTGGGGTCTTGTGCTTCTATAAATGTGTGAATCGTTTTTGTCGCATGTGCAGAAAAGTCTTGAGGGTTTAGGTCTTTGCGGCGTTGTGTATTGCTGCGTTGCAAATTTTTCTTGGCAATCGTTAAATGCTTTTCCAATAACGTAGCAGTTCTATTAAATTTAACTTTGAGGCGGTTTTGCGCGCGCGTGGCAAGATGTTGATAGTGGGAGGCGCGTTCATAAAACTTGCGCTCCACAAAGGTGCTGCTTTGCGTTTCTGATTGAATAATCGCGTTACGAATTTCCAGCCCCAAATCATTGAGTAATGTCTGTTGTTCTACATGCTCACCTTGGAAATCTGTTTTCATGGCATCCAGAAGTGTTGCATGATTAGGGTGATGGTGACGTAGATTGTCAATGCGCTGCTGGAGTTTTTTAATGCTCTCGATATTCACTTCTAGTTGCTTGTAAGTCAGTGCGAGTGGCTCATGGACGCGACTTACATAATCAAACTCCTTTTCATCTAATTTATTTAATGCGACGGTGTTTGATGAGTTTGCTTGATGATCCGGGTCTTTCCAGGCACTGATTTTCATCCATAAAATAAGGGTAATCACTGTCATGGCGACAAGACTAACGAGCAATGCAAGCGCTCTATGTTCTTGGGAAAGGCGAGCGGTTACCGCAGGACTGCGGAAATAACGAATAATGAGAATAAAGGCGACTACGCTGAAAATCAGCACAATCCCTTGTATAAAGCTCGGAAAATCAATCACGTGACACTACTAGCTAAGGAAAGATCACAAGATGATCACATGTTGGGGTTTCTGAGTAAAGAGGTGGGAGGCTAATTTTGTGAATTGGTGCGATAAGGAGGGGAAGAAGAGGAGCATACGGGAAGCTGATCCCGCATGCTGTTAAAGATTATTTACGATAGCTTGGTGGATAGGGTGCATAAGCACTATTATCACTGATGTTGTTGGGCCAGAAGCGATTGCCCCCAGAATTATAGTGATTGTTGTGGCAATTCAGAACGCCACGTTGACATAATGTGTTACGCCATTCGTATTTGAAAAAGTATTGACCTGAGTGATGTTTTTCAGCTTCAAATTCAACTTTTCTCGACGCAGAATGCTCTTCATGCCCGAAGCCTGTACCCGCATCTTCTGCGGCCATTGTGCCACGACGTGCCTTGCTAGATTTCTTGTAATAGTCAGTCTGAGACTCATAGCGTGGGATTTCTCTATACACAGCCGCTGCGATAACGCCCATGGCTGAGTGATCTCCCCAAGATGCGGAGTAAGAATTACCAGCATCGGTAAAGAAGAAGCGGTTCACTTTGTTTTGCCCTGTGCGCCAGCCTTTGTAGGTCGCTGATTGATGTGGGCCAAGTACATACATGCGTTCATTATTTTTTAGATAAGATTTTTTACCGGAAATAATATTGCGCCCATCGACAGCAATGACCACCGCGATACGCTTGTTGGAGCGGTTACGAACACGAATTTTATAGTTAGCGCCTTTTCTGGCTTCAACATAAGCGCGATGGTTTTTGTAGTTGTTGCGATGTTGGTGTTTACCAAAGGTTTGTCCACGGTCATCAATGATATCAATGCTAACTGGGTTGTTTTGTTCTGAGTAGGGGGCGGGGTAGGAAGAAGTGTTGTTTGGGTTAGACCATCGAGGTTGGTCAGAGGCACAGGCGGATAGGGATACGACTAATGTTGATACAAATGCAATGATGCGTTTTATTGGGCCCATAGATTTCTCCTTTATAATTTTTAAAAGACTTCTCTATCAATTGTTTTTTTGTTTGAGTGCAGCGTGGATGGTTTTTTAGAACCTGAAGTGCACGTGGTGTACATAAGGTTTGCAGAAAATCATCCAACGCGGTAATCGGTCAAAAAGGTAAGGAGTAGAGATACCCTTGTTATCGTGTTGCGATACTTGCTATGACCTAGAGCCGGTTGATTTGTTCCCGGTTAATGGAATTTTAGGAATAATGGGGAGGATAGGGGGAGTGTGGTATACAGAGAATAAGTCAGCCATGAGGAAGGCAACACGGGAAAGTTAACCAAGAAAACTTTCCCGAGCTACCATCATGCGGTGAGAATTAAGTTAAGCTGCTTTTTGTTCTTGGCGCACTGCTCTAACGGTTGGGTAGAGGTGTATGGTTTCATCTTCGATACGTTGCAAGATAAGTGTAAACATTTCGTGGGTATCTTTGGTAAACCGTTCATAATCTTTAATACGCAGTGCTTTGTTTTTACACCAACGACGTAGATATTGTTTAAATACGCGTTTGATTTCACCAGACCCTGATAAGAAACGAGTAGCGGTATTTTTTATTGTAATGTCGTTATGAGTTAGTAAGGCAATGTAGAGCTCTCTATCTTCAACATCGAGATGCGTCTGGACTTTATCAACAAAATCAAAGAAGAGATCACAGGTTACATCTGTGTCACAAAGTTCGCGGTCATTGATAATGAAAGATAGCACTTTGGCTAACTCGGCTATTTTGTGGTTTTGCTCCGTTAATTCTTCAAAACTAATCATGAAATCCTCCTAAGATTTTTAATACGTGGCCATTTTGTAGTGATAGAAAGTTTTTATTGTGGATGTCTATGTATAGTAGATTGTTGCTTTCTAACAGTATGGGCTTTGTGGTGAGCGAGTTATCAGGTTGCAAAACCTGTTAGACAAATCGATAGCTCGCCATATCTGTTCTAGGGTATTTTTAATTTGAAGTGTTGTCCTTGATTGAGGTCAAATGACTTTTCAAGTGTTGGGAAGGGAGAATCGCGTTAAGGATAAAGTCAGTGTATAAGTGAGTTAAAGGGAAACCGTGAACAGGTTTCCCTTGGGGTGCGGGTTTAAGCTTCTGGGACGAAGTTATCAATCTTTGATGGCCCATCACCAAAGAAGAATTTTTCCATTTCTTCCTCCAAGAATTTACGGTCTTTAGGGTTTACAGGTGACAGTCGATATTCGTTCAACAGAATCGTTTGTTGCTTAACCCATTCGCCCCAGGCTGCTTTAGAAACATTTGCGAAGATCTTTTTACCAAGCTCGCCTGGGTAAGTTGGTCGATCTAGTCCTTCTAGTTCTTTATCAAATTTTATGCAGTTGACCATTCGTGTCATAGCAGAGTCCTCTCAGGTGCTAATAGTTTTTTAATAGGGGCCGGAAAGCCGCCTGTAAATTCGTGAGGATTGTTATACCAGAGGTAAGCGTCGGCTTCCATTATCCCTGTTTTATAATTTGTATTGAGTTGTACCTTGTAGGTTTCCGCATGCAGGTGAAAATGGCTGAAGGTGTGAGTGATTTTAGCGTAATGCTCAAACACAATCGGTGTTTCGCTGAAATGTTGTCTCAGCCAGTTACGGGCTTTTTCTTCATCCTCAAATTGCGGCAAGCTCCACAAACCTCCCCAAATGCCTGTCGGGGGGCGTTTCTCGATAAGTGTAGAGCCATCTTCGTGAGTAACGAGTAATAGCACGGCTTCTTTGGTGGGAATCGTTTTCTTAGGTTTTTTGCTTGGATAATTGCTGGGGTTGCCATCTGCATAAGCTTGGCAGTTTTGATGCAATGGGCATTGTTCGCAATCCGGTTTGCTACGTGTGCAGAGGGTTGCTCCCAAATCCATCATCGCTTGCGTGTAATCCGCATTGCGCTTGTCTGGTACATGGTGTTCTGCGAGTTGCCAAAGCTGCTTGAGTACCGCGCTTTTGCCTGGCCAGCCTTCAACTGCATGATAACGAGTGAGGACGCGCTTCACATTGCCATCGAGAATGGCATGTTTCTGATTCTGTGACAGGCTGAGAATGGCACCTGCGGTTGATCGTCCAATGCCAGAAAGCTGCATCATTTCATCCAGTGTATTCGGCATTTCTCCGTTGAAATCAGCACAGACTAATTTGGAAGCCTTGTGGAGATTACGTGCGCGACTGTAATAGCCTAATCCTGCCCAGTGCGATAAAACGGCATCTTCACTGGCTTCTGCCAAGGTTTGAACCGTTGGATAGCTCGTCATGAATTTTTCATAATAGGGGATCACCGTTGCAACTTGCGTCTGCTGTAACATGATCTCAGAAACCCACACGCGGTATGCGGTACGATCTTGTTGCCAAGGCAGGTGGGTTCGACCAGAGTGATCGAACCACTTTAGAACGCGTTCAGCAAAAGTGGTTTTTGTCATTGCTTAGAATAATCCTCTTAGCCCTTCTTTAAGCTTGTCTTTGGCTTTTTCCTCAAGATCTTTTTTGATGTCTTCAGTCGCTTCTGTCGTTGCAGAGCCACCTAAGGATGCTTTAAGTTTATTTGTCATATCTTCGCCCACTTTCTCTTTCAGGTTTTGCATTTGCCTGTCTTTTTCAGCTTGCAGTTTTTGTCTGAGTTTGGCTTCTTGCGCTGCTTTCTCTTTCTGTAATTTAGCCGTCAATGCTTGCTTCTCAGCTTCAAGTTTTTGTTTGATGCGTTCTTCCTGTTCTTTGAGTTTCTGCTTTGCTTTTTCTTTAGCTTCAGCAAGGTCTTTCTTTGCTAATGACTTCACCAGCTCATCTAGCTGTAGCGAGAATTTTAGGTCGGAGAATGTGCCATAAACGCGTAGTGGTGCAAAAATATCCTGGTTGTCTTTATCCGATGAAGCAATGCGTAACTTCATATCAAGTTCTTGCTTGGCAATATTGGCGAAGCCTTTACCCGAGATATTGAAATAGGGCGACTCAATTGTCAGGTTTTGGGTGTCGAATACACCGTTAGTGGTTTTCCAGTCGCCACTCAGTCCGGTGAACGTTACAACTGTTTTATCACCCTCAACAGCCTTCTTCTCAAATGCATTAACGGCGAGGGAGACTTTTTCTGCAAGGCTGGAATCACGAATGGTTCCATCGGTGAAACTCATTGAAGTTGTGCCATTTAGATTCGCCAGAATGGCGTCAATGCTATTACCCTTCGATGACATTTCAGTGATGACTTTTGTATCGCCAGATACATATTTATCGGCAAACAAGTCGAACAATAAGCCTTCGGAACGTAAGCCTGCTAACTCATGCTTCATCTGCATGGTTGGTGTTGCCTGGCGAGCATCTAAAGTGATTTTGCCTGTGTAGTTACCTTTGTAGAGGCTTGCGTTTGCAGGATCAATGGTGACTAAACCTTTATCCGCTTTTATGTTGGCAACTATATTGCTGAGCTTCAGCTTATTGATGATTATATTGCCGATCTTCAATGAACCATCGATATCCAAACCACGAAGGGTTTCCATGGGTAATAGCTCAGCATTACCGCCTGAAGTTTGCGCTGTCGTGGCGCTTGCAGGTGCATCCGATGTTGGCGCTAAATAATCATCAAGGTTGATACTATCAATCGTCAGCGTTGGGCGTATGGCTGGAGCGGTAAAGTCAGCTACACCGAGTGAGCCCTTGATTTTGCTCTTATCTAATGTGAGGGCTAGATTGTTTAGCGTTGCCTTTTCAGTGTTAGCATCCAGAGCAAAGCTTGCTTGAGTGCTTGTCATTGCTGCTGGGTTTGCGGTTACAGGAGGTTCAATACCTAACGTCTTTAGCAGTGATTTCAGGTTGAAGGTATTCGTCTGGAAATTACCTTTTACGGATGGCTTTTCAGCAAGCGGCTGAATCTGCACATTGCTACCCGTGAGTTGAAGGTCAGCTAATTTCACTGCCAGTGAAGCAAGATCAATCTGACCAGCGCCACTTCCCCAATTGAGATTGACGGCACCTTTTGCCTGTTGCGACAAAGTCTCACCTGGAACGATACCGCCTTTTACATTGGTGTTGATATCAAGGTTTGGCATGCTTACAGATGTTTTGCCAAGGTTCACCGAAGGACTGCCGGTGATTTTGGTGTTGGCAGTGCCATCCTTAATATGACCACCTTGCAAGGTCGCATCCACAACCAAGCCCGGTAAATTTAGCAATTGCGCCGCCATATCAAAGTTGAGATTGCTGCTGAGTGAAACATCTGCTTTACCACCAGCGAGTGGCTTGCCGTTGATGGCACTATTGAGCTTCATGCCATTTAGCGTGATTTTCTGGTTAGCCAAGTCAGCGACCAGATTACCCACGAGATCAGTTTTAACCGCACCTTCAGGGATGAGATTGCCAGTTAGATTGGTATTGAGTTTAAGATCAGGGATTGTGATTTTCTTAGCGTTGCCATTCACGTTACCTTGAACATTTGCCAATAACTTGCCACCAGAAACCAGTTCCCCCGTTAGCTCACTTTGTAAATGTAAACCTTTAACAGAGAAGGCTTGGGTTTGTGCGTTGGCTTTCACATCGCCAGTCAGGTTTGCCGTCAATGTACCGCCACTGAGAGGTTCACCTGAAACGACGGTGTTGAGTTTTAGCTTTGCAAAGCTGAAAGACTGTTTGTCTTCACTCATGGTTACCGTACTGTCAATTTCCGCTTTCACGGTCATTGCGGGAGACTTTTGCGTAAGGTTTATATCTAGCTCAACAGGTAAGGGTTTGCCAGGCTTGAATGAGCCCGTTTTCAAATTCACCGGGTTGAGGGTAATGTCTTGTCCACCTTGATCATCACGCCAATGAATCTTCGCATCTTTCAGGCTGATGCCGGCGACGGAAAGGTTGTTCATCATTTCAGTCACTACTTCATTGGGTGTTTCTTCCTTTACTGGCTCTTTTTCTTCCTCTGAAGGCTTGGCAAGATCATCCCAGTTGGTAGAGCCGTCAGCTTTACGATGGAGATTCAAATCCAAACCGTTCAAGCGAATCTCATCGATGGTAACTTGTTTCTTAAGGAGTGGGAGCAACTCAACGGAAACGTTAGCTGACTCGACTTGCGCAAAATGTTTGCCAGCAAAGCCTTCAGCATTAGAAAGGGTGGTTTTCCCAAGCGCAAGTGAGATATCCGGATACACAGAAAGCTCAAGCTCACCATCAATAGCAATATCTCGCCCAGTCTGCTTCTTAACAGCAGAAGTGATTTGATCCTTGTACTGATTTGCATCGAAATTCGAAATCAGAAATGCTGCACCGGCTCCGACTAGCACGATCACGAAGAAGAGGGAGATGAGTAACCACTTTATAATTTTCATTGTTGCCCCGTAGAGTGTTTTTAATGTGTGGGTGTCCTTGTTGGAGAAGCATAGCACTACTGCTTATAGAGGCAAGTATCAACACAAACTCTTCA
>CACVAY010000018.1 GCA_902727985.1 uncultured Thiotrichaceae bacterium
TCGACTTCAATGCTGGCGAGTTGTTAGCAGAAGAACTTCGTCATGCACAAGAATCTCTTGGTCAGATAACGGGGGCATTTACGGCTGATGATCTGCTTGGGGAAATTTTCAGTTCATTCTGTATTGGCAAATAGCCTTTTAACAAGAACCTGGCTTATAGTCTTTTAATAATTCGACTTTTTTAAAACCCATTCTTATCACACTATTCAAATCAGATGCATCAATTTCATAAACATTTAATTTCCCCGTAGACACTCCGCAAACAGCCGCTCTAACGAGTCCATCTGATCCACAATGCGCAGACCTTACAGCAATACCACTTTTATTAAGTATACCTGACATAGCGGTCAAACTCGTACCTGAACCTGGATCACAACTTATGGAGCCTTGAGCTTTATAAACCTTCACGGTTGTAGTAGGTGCCACTGGATTACAAGCTACGATAAAGAAACTTGTAATCAGTACTCCCAGCAATTTGATGGCGTTTCTATTCATCACTAAATCCTTATATCTAAGCGAATTGCTAATACTATAATCACCACAACAAATCATTCAAATTAATTGTGATATCACTCTTCTGGTGGTTTATAGAAACGGCCAAAATATATCAGCTTACAACACCATAAACTCAGACAGAAAATAAGCTTGTTTAGTATCCAACTATACTATCCCATTAACCAAACGCTCCATTTATACTTGGCTTTAGCAACATAGGTACATAACGCCCAGTATGCTCCAAAGCAACACGATTGACCATCTCAAGCAAAGCAATGAACTATTACAATAACTTTGCAAGATCAGCTTCAGCAACAGGATGCTGTAAAATACCGTGCAGTGGGATAATGGTATCTAGATGTGGGACATATTCAATTTCATGTTTTTCGGCAATAATAATCACCTTGGTATCTGGTGAATAGCGCTGCAACGCCATTAACATTACATCCAAATTACTGATATTGACGCCAGCATAATTATTGCTATAGCCATAAAGAAAATCCGCAACCAAATATTCTGGCTTTTCTTTCTTAATCAAGTTCATGGCTTTACGTGTCGAGCTAAAAACTTTTTCTGAGAGACCATGCTGAGCATAGAGATGTGTCATTCGTGGATGAATGCGTGAGGAAACAACAGAATAAACGAATGGATTGCTCATATTTCGTTATAATAGCGCAACTTTACACGCAGTGGATATTTTCAAGGCTGTTTCACAGAATTATCTTAAAACTGCGATAATTTATACACCATAAAAGAAAAGAAGAAAGGAAGGTTAATGCGCATCATTACGGCAAACACAAATGGTATCCGTGCCGCGGCTAAAAAGGGCTTTTTTGAGTGGCTGGCAAAACAAGAAGCCAACGTTGTCTGCATCCAAGAAACCAAGGCCCAGGAATGGCAACTTACTGATCCTATTTTCAAACCCGAAGGCTACCATTGTTACTATCATGATGCAGAGAAAAAAGGCTATAGCGGTGTCGCTATTTACGCCAAGACCAAACCCGACAATGTTATTGTCGGCTTGGGTAATCCAGAATTCGATTCTGAGGGGCGTTATTTAGAAGCACAATTTGGCAACTTAAGTGTCATCTCATTGTACATGCCCTCTGGTTCATCTAAAGAGGAGCGTCAGCAAGTTAAATACCGTTGCATGGATTATTTCTTACCTCTTTCTGAAACAAAGCATCATGAAACGATGAAAGAAGTCGGTGTCGATGAATTAATGGGCGGACAAAAGCAAGCGGGGTTTTTAATTAAAGACATGCTTGATTCTAAGCGCGATTACATCATCACTGGCGACTGGAATATTGCACACAAAAATGCCGATATCAAAAACTGGAAAGGTAATAAGAAAAACTCTGGTTTCTTGCCGGAAGAGCGCGCCTGGTTTGATGTACTCTTTGATGACTATAACTTTGTCGATGCCTTCCGAGAGTTAGATCAGGAAGAACACGAGTACACATGGTGGTCTAATCGTGGACAAGCATGGGCGAATAATACAGGCTGGCGCATTGATTATCATGTTCTCTCACCCAGTTTAAAAGGTAAAGTTACAAACACTGCTATTTACCGCGATGAACGCTTCTCAGATCATGCTCCACTAACTATTGATTACGATTACGAGTTCCCTACTTCATGAGTAACACACTCCAACAGTGGCAACGTGCGGGTGCTGCATTCATTCATCCGCGTGTTTTAGCGATGTTATTCCTCGGTTTTTCGGCGGGGATTCCTATCTTACTCATTTTTTCCTCACTGTCCCTTTGGCTACGTGAAGCAGGCTTAGACCGCTCTACCGTCACTTTTTTTAGCTGGGCTGCACTCGGTTACTCATTCAAATTTGTCTGGGCACCTCTAATTGATCATCTCCCTTTACCACTTTTAACACGCTGGTTAGGAAGAAGACGCGCCTGGTTGCTAGTAGCTCAACTTGCTATTATTGCGGCCATTCTCTGGATGGCTGTCACAGACCCTGTCACACAAGGTAAACAGCTCGAATACCTTGCTATGGCGGCTGTGCTATTGGGCTTTTCTTCGGCTACACAAGATATCGTCATTGATGCCTATCGAATCGAAGCTGCTGATGAAGACAGTCAGCCCATGATGTCATCAACCTATGTCGCAGGTTATCGTATCGGCATGCTAGTTGCTGGTGCGGGCGCACTTTTTCTTGCAAGCTATTGGGGGTCGGACAAAGGCTCATATAACTTTACTGCTTGGTCATATACGTATATGACAATGGCTGCCGTGATGCTCATTGGTATAGCAACTACCTTTGTCATCCCTGAGCCGGGTCGCTTCCAAAGCATGCGCAACATCCTAACTGGCGACTATGCGCTAACACTGATTGCACTACTCTTTGCTGGTAATGAACTCGCAAACAGCTTGGCCGATGGGAACAATATCTACCAACAAAGCTTTGTTTGGTTTGTGCGCACTCTGCTCATCACTAGTGTCTTGTTGCTTCTACGGCATCAGCGAAAAGCTGATAATCAGTCTCTCATTCAATATCAACAAGTCAAGCTGGGCTATTTTGCTATGACGATAGTTATAGCTTATTGGTTAATCAACTTTCTGTTTGATGCACAACAAACTCTCATTTGGGTAGCACTATTACTGCTCACTGCATTTATTATCGGCTCGATTATTCGTCGTGAAACACATTTAAAACAAGAACCTTTTACTGAAAACACACATGCATTCACTGCAATTGATTATGGGCGGTTTTTACTCCTCTTTGCTCTCACAGTTTGCGTATTTGTCGGAACTTATTTGTTGACCCAGGGGTTCATTGGAGACATCAAGGAAACTGCACAAACTGCTATTGGAAATAAGCCACTAGCGGGCTTGTTGATAGAAGGCATACGTCTCTTTATTGCTATTGGCTTAGCCATTAGCTCCGCCATTGCTATGGTAAAACTAGGCATTGCAAATCGTACTATGGTGCAACAAACCTATATCGCTCCAGTAAAGGACTTCTTTTTACGTTATGGTAAGAATTTAGCGTTATTATTGCTATTGTTGGTTGGCTTCTATCGTATTTCAGACATTGTCCTAGGGGTAATTTCTAATGTTTTCTATCAAGATTTAGGCTTCACCAAACCAGAAATTGCTAGCATAGTTAAGACCTTTGGCTTGATCATGACAATTCTAGGCGGCTTCCTTGGAGGGATCTTGGCCACACGCTATGGCATTTTCCGTATTCTGTTCTTAGGCGCCCTATTATCCGCGTTTACCAATTTACTCTTTATGGTACTCGCTAACTTAGGTCATAACTTACCTATGCTGTACTTAGTCATTTCCGCTGATAATCTTTCAGCAGGTCTTGCAAGTGCCGCATTTATTGCTTTTTTATCAACACTAACGAATATCAAATTTACTGCAATCCAGTATGCAATTTTCAGCTCAGTAATGCTGTTACTACCCAAAGCAATTGGTGGTTATTCTGGAAGTATGGTCGATAGTATGGGATATGGCCCATTCTTCTTTATTACCTTTCTGATGGGCATCCCTGTTTTGATATTAATTTGGCTGCTGAGGAAAAAAATCTAGCAGACGAAATCTCTAGATAATCAGAATTTGATTGCTAAAAGCAACATATTTAGTTTTGCTGAGTAGCTTGTTTAAGATGCTCTAATGCGGGACGCATACGATAAACACTGGATTCACCCTCAGCAATAGCTTGCTTTGCTTTATGGAAATCCATAACGGCAATATCATGCACATACGGAGTCAGCAATACATCAGGTGGATCACCCGCAAGGCGACTACGTGCGATTCGATCTTGCATGATATTGATCGTACGCCCAAACACCTCATACATGCCTGGTGCATGCGAATCACCCCATGCGATACGTGACAGAATCATGTCTTTTCTATCTTGAATGCTGTTTACAAGCTGATTAGATACACGATCCCACATACTCACCCCATTATGATCATCATTTTTCAAATCAACCCTCTGCTGTGGCGCACTCAACATTCCATCTAAATCATATCGACCGTAATTATCTGTATTCACATTCACTGCTATAACGATGTCAGCGCCCATCGCACGGCATAATGAAACCGGTACAGGATTCACCAAAGCACCATCTGTGAGCCATTCACCGTCTCGCTCAACTGGAGTAAATAAGCCAGGCATCGCAATAGAAGCACGAACAGCGTCCAAAAGTGAGCCTTCTCTAAGCCAAATCTCTTGTCCAGAACCTAGCTCGGTTGCGACGGCTGAAAAAAGTTTATGGGTTTCTTCAATCAAAATATCATCACAAGTTTCTTGCTGTATCGCCTCTAATAGCTTATCCCCTTCAATTAACCCCCCTCTTTTCACGGACACATCAAGATAACCAATGATATCTTTCCATGTCATCGGCAATACCCAGTTTTCAAGCTTATCCAAACGTTGGCATGCATAGGCTGCTCCAACTAAAGCGCCAATAGACGTTCCTGCTACAATACTGGGTCGAATACCCATTCTTTCCAAAGCATTCAACACACCAATATGCGCCCAGCCTTTGGCACCACCACTACCCAGAGCGACACCGACTTTTAATAATCTTCGATTTTTCATAGAAAAGACATATGTTGTTATCGTTAATCAACATACAGATTCCGACGACGACAAAAAGATACAATAATATAGCGCCTTCCTTTTGTCGTTGGGCGCCCACCGTGAGGATGGGTAATGCCCGGGAATAAGGTGCAATACCCTCCTTTTGGATTACCAAGCACTTGCTGGCGCGGGAACCAGGTTCCACCTCCTTCAAAATCCGTATTCAAACCAACGGTGAACGAGTAGTCAGCAAAGTCATTGTGGATAGCAAGAAACTGCTGGTCTTCAGCGCGATAACGCGCCAGAAAACTTTCATCTGTAATCGTATCAGTCCAACGCCGACCTTCGAGACGCCATTCACGCCGAGCAATAGGATGACAGAATTCTTCTAACACCTTACGATACATCTCTTCCAAACCAATGTCTTGCAACAAAACATCGGTAGTCGGATAGAAGTCATGTCGAGCTTTTGTCCAATCCGCTATGTATTCTGCGACAGTGATGACTTCCTGACAAAACGCTTCGGTAAACAGTGGAAAATGGTAAATATCCGGCCCGAGCTTTTCAAGCACTAAATCAAATTCTTTGGTATTCATGCCAGCGGCAATATACTTTTGCACCCAAGAATTCCAGTCTTCTTTCCAACTCCCTAAATTAACCTTTTCACTCATCAGACGAGTTAATTCATTAGGAGGGGTATCTTTCGTATCAGCTATATTTTCTGGGTAGGCAGTGACTTCGGACATTGTTATTAGCTCACTTGATCAATGAAGTTGGGGTTTTACCAACTCGTGTTTTAGACTTATCGTTATGACAGAAAATAATCGGACTCATGCTAGATCACAATTATTAAGGTCTAAACGGTAAACTTTTATTGATCTGGTGTGAGTTCTGCCAAAAACTTCTCGAATAATTAATAACTAGGACATGAACTTTTATAAACTGTCTTTGCGTTTCCCCAACGAGCATCAAGCGGCGCATTAGGGTCTGATGAAACAAGTCCACGTGCCAGATTAAGCCAAAGTTGACGCAGACTAATCGTCTCTCGTGAGTCTTCGATCAAAGGGATTTGGCAAAAGTACTCTAAATCACTTAAATTACGAGCATTTGGCTGTGGTTGATATATTGCTTGGGCAACGCGTAATGCAGACCATACTGAGGGATCTGTTTTTGCACCTTTAGTAAAGGCGATATTCCGAACCTCTTCAAAGAATCGTTTTAAACGCTTATCTCGAGAAGGTGTCGAATAATAATCATACTCATTCGCATCCATACAACTACGCTTAGTGTTATTGCGGATGTTTTCCATATAGAAAATGGCTGATGACACGTAGTTGGTTCGCTCTTTGGCAAAAGAGCAAAGTGCATTGATTAAGCGCTCACTCTTCTCTTCCCGGGTTTCGGGGCGCTTACCCAGCTTCTTAGCCATCACATCTGTAAAATAAATAAAGTTATACTGTTTTTCAGCGGCTATTACGAATTGCTCATTACTGTATTTTGGCTGCTTATCAATCGGCTTTTTAATATTCTGAGGCTGAATAAAACGTCGATACCCATCCAATTGTTTTTTATGCTCTGGTACAAAAAAAGGAAATGATGTTAATTTCGCCAAAAATTTGGGCCCCAAAGGGGTTGTCGAACTCATAATCACGGGCACACCGGTTTCAGTGATATCAGTAATCTGATAGGAATGTGTGCCAGGAGCAACGTAAATATCACCCGGTTTAAGTTCTGATAAGGCGATGGGGTAAGTGTCGTAGGGGATTGACTTTGTTCCCACAACCCCATTTAGATAGCGAATAAATTGACGTAAACGTTTGGTAGGGTCTTTCGTTTTATCCCATTTATTCATTGAATTACTGATAAGAGTACTGCGTTTATTCGGGTTTTTAATGACAAATGGCAGTTTATTTTCATAAGCGAAAATAAGGCGCATCAGGTATACAGCATCCGCGCAGTCATGTGGAATCAGATAATAATTCGGTTGGCGACTATCCATGAACTTGTCAGCAGTCCAATAGAACTTCACCCAATTTTGATAATGTTTTTCCCAAACATCATTCCATTGGTTTTTTGTCTCCCAAACAGCCGCTTGAGAGTGACTTGCTAGTATGAAAAACGTGATGATGCTTAGGAGCAAAAGCTTGATAGGGCATAGTCTGGTCATTTGAACCTAGGGTTTATTATTGTTACCCATAGAGTAAACAGAATATAAAACTGAAGCAAATAAAAGCGTTAGTTAGAAATATCTGCTGAAATACGCTTGGCTTGTGCCAAATTATTGGCTTGACTACTCTCTATGACTGCTTGATAAGTATAATCTTCTAATTGGTTAAACCATGAATCTGCTGAGAAGGGTTTATTGTATTTGATAGTACCTGCTAGCGAGTTAGACCAAGGTGATTGGCGTTTTATATTGCTCAAACCCAAGAAGGTCAGATCAGCTGATAGATTATTATTACCATACTGAGTGATCTGTATTCTGCTTTTATTGGGTGTCAGTACCCGATTAGCAAGCATATCCGTAATATCATTCCCATTTTCATCAAGACGGCTTAACAACTCATATAAGCGATCTTGCCCATCTGGACTGTATGCTGAATCCTCAAGCGTCCAATCGATTTGCTCACTCAGATTTCGGTAATTTATAAAGCCAACAAATGTATCCTTAAAGCTATCAAGGTTTAGGTTATCCATTTTAATCTTCGTTGAAGATTTTTTGTTATCTTTTGACACTAAATCTGTCTCAAAACTCACCACATCTTTATCGGTAAATGCGACTTCAACAGCAAACTTGATATTCTCTTTGTTAATAACATCCATAATATCTAAACTGGCATCTTTTGCCATAAAACGCACAGAATCTCGTTCATGCCTGGTCGATGATAGTGCAAGCGAAACCTTACCATCACTGATCTGAGCTTGGTTCTCTCCATCGCTTAGCGTCAGGTCAGGCAATGAAAACTCCAACTCTTTCGGAAACTTGTCATCTGGCTGAAAATCATAGTTCATGAAAATATCTCTAGATGCTAACTCAATACCTGCAACATCCAGGTTTAGCGAATTGAGTTTGATTCCGACCTGACGCCTTAAGCTATAATCAACAGACATGTGCGCTGAGACGATCTCCTCATTGATATCTACATTCACCCTATTGTGGAGTGAAAAATCCAAATGCGTCGTTTTCCACACGAGTTTTTGATCAGTAATAATTAATGGGCCATGTTGCACTTTCCCTGTTATGACAATATCTTCTAACATACTATCAATACTGGGATGATCTGAGGCTAGAGAAACGGATAGCGTCGAACTAAGAAAAGAACGTTTATATTCGATTAAGGTTGGCTTTATTAATCCACTTTCAGTCGATTCTGAAAAGTCTTGCAAGGAAGCTGTGATTTCCTTTTCAGTTGCACGCGCAATATGATCTACCGAAAGCCCCCATAAACAGACACTCCCTACGATCATTGCCCATGTTGTTTTGCTGAAGATGTTCATAGACCCTGTTTATTTTTGTTATCTCAGTCTCATGGCTATGCCTAAAAGCACACTCTTATTATAATTATTGGCAATACTTCTCGACGGTATTTCCTTCGTGTTGACTCTCCCAGATAAAAGATACGCAAAGTTAAAATTATTACCCCCTTTGCTCTCTCCATACTGCTAACAATGACTCAACATTGAGAGCCTTAACAATATGAGAATCATTAAAACACAGTGACTCTTAAAGAACTCTGAATGCCCGACGATTTTATGACAGCTTTAAAAACACCAAAAGACAATACTGCATTTGACACAAGCATCACCATCTACTTAGGAACTGTCTGTAAATAACTTACCGATTTATTCAGTCTGTGGAATGGCTGTGTAGTTCCACTTTGGCAAATAATCATCAAATTGAATGGTCATTGTCTCTTTAAACCTCGCTGAATACTTTCGACCCGTTTCATAGACCTTATCAATGATTCTTACCACGACATTTAACCCTGTCGTTGTTTTCGCTTTCTCCATATAGTGCTTAGCCGTTTCGATGGTCTCAAAAGGAATACCT
>CACVAY010000019.1 GCA_902727985.1 uncultured Thiotrichaceae bacterium
CTTGCCCCCTTTAAATACACTACCATCCAAAGGCTCAATGCGTTCCATTTTTACCATGCCAACATGAGGTGCATACCATTCGCGGGTCGTAATCTCTATTTCTCCTGTCCCCTCATTGGCTCCTGCAAATTGATCTATTTGTGCCTGCCCCTCTATCAGTAAACAGTGTTTAAATTGTCCTGCGGGCACTGAAACGTCTTCATCCAAGCCAACCACACTATAGGTCATATGAAAGTGGGCTATATTTTCATGGGGAGGTTCGTAATTGGGTAACACTCTGTGCAAAGTGTAGGATTGCGTAAGCACCGACCAGGCTTTTCCTACTTTGTTTGGTACTGGCAGAGGTAATACCATTCGTGGGGAGGCATCTAATCTCGGCTCGTTTTCGACGATGGTTCGTTTGCCATAGCGAAAAAGCCCCGTTTTATCTTCACCTAAATAATAATCGGTTCCATGACTGGTTCGTCGCACCCAATAACGTTTGTCGCGAAAAACCTTTTCACCCAGGTTTTCAATGTGGAAGGTACTGATTACCGGCTCATCTCCAGTCAAAGCAAGCTCATGCTTATATTCCCATATCAAACCTTTTTCCAATGGAAAGTATTTCCTCATATCACTGCTTTGGCTTGAGCCGGAATCGCAAGCACTTAGCAAGGCAAGCAATAGGCTAAACAGAACACATTGGGCTTGATATAAACGAGGCTTCATTCGCTATTTCTCGGGTAACGCAGGATCAGGCAAGGGTTTGAATTCCAGCTTATAGCTTTCATCGCCCACGCCATCACGATATTGTGATTTCTTCATTTCTCCGGTAGACATTTTCTTTGCCCCTAATTGCACATTGCCATTCCGCATATTGCGCAATGCATCCTCTAGCGAGCCATGTACTTCCTGATCGTATGGCACTTCATAAGCTCGTGGTTCGCTGACAGGGAAACTGCCTTTTAAGGTAGAGGCCCAGATAAAAATTTGCCCTTTCGTACCCTTCTCCTGATCAGGCTCATCAATCACCGACGCATGCAGCAAGAAGCTGTCAGGTAAATCTGTTTTTGAGGGCCAGCCTTGAACCTGCTTCCAACCTTGATAGCTAAAAAGGTATAAAGCCCCGACTGAAACCACCAACATCAACTTGAAAATATAATGTAGGCGCCCGTATAGCAGAAGCAAAACCAGCAAAGCTGTCAGTAACACATAGGCAATGATCAAAATGGCTTGAATTTCTGTCATATTTTCCCGCCTCTGACGATAGATTTTTGGAGTTTATTAATTTTTTCTACTTTGCCAGCATGATTGATACTAAAACGAACGGCTGTTCTTTCTTCACCTTGTCGTTGCAACGTCGTAGTGGCGTAGTGCAAGACACGAAGCTTGGGATTCACTTCTGCGACATAAACCGTCACCGGAACTTCTCGACCATTTTCACTGTGGTAGTAATGTAGATTGACCACAAACTCACCCGGTGGACGACCACGAATCGTGATGACCTCCTGGTTTAATGGATTGATGATTTCTTTGCCATCGACAAGCTGCATATCATTCGTTAATCCACGGTCATCTCTATCAAGGTGCATTAAGCCGTCTTGCGAATGCTTGTACCACACCAATTTGCCATCAGGCCCTTCTACCCAGGTATCAACATCATTGGGGCTGCCATCTTCCCAACTAGCGGTAATCATAAACTCCGCTTTAGGATCAATGATGCCGGTTTTAGCAGGAGGATTAAGCAGTAACAGCACCATAAAAAAGAGAAAGGTAAACGTCAAAAGTGCGTTGAATAGCAAGTCGGTAAAAGGGTCAACATCCATAGGGCGTTTGTGATTAAAAATCGCCACTAGCTTGCTACCTTATCCACTACATCCACATCGGCTTTATCTGGCTCAATATCCTGCTGAGAAAGTTGAATTGTCTGTGCAATGAGTTGATCGGCGCTACGATCTAAATATAAATACTGCACGCCTAACAGTAGACTACTACCCAAACCCAACAAGGTCGTATTTAGCGCTATTTTCATGCCCTGAGTCATGCTCTGCATAAGCACTTGAACCTGCTCAAGATCCATTGATTTGATATTATCCAAGGAACCCAACATCAACATAAAGCCAATGACGGTTCCCAGTAAGCCAAGCTTGATTAATGCACTCGTCGCAAACCAGCCCATTTGATGCTGACCTCGAATTTTTTCAGCAAGCACCTCTGTGAGCAGTGAAATATCTTGTTCATTCTTTGTGGAAGAAGGTCTTAATGAGGGGTGCTGCAAGTAGTCCCGAACAGGTGACACACCGGAAGTTGTAGGAGACGACTCTACATTTGCGTGGGCGTGTAGGACCTTAAATTGATGCGAAAGAAAAAGACTACGATCAAAACAATGCAAACTTGCCAAAAAGAACAGTGTCAGAATGATAATACTCAAACGCGTATTATCGTTAGCCAGCATATTCGGGAGTAAACCCGTGTCCCATGCCATAAACACACCAAAGCCAATCAGACCCGCAAGCAACAGCCACCGCATTAAAATCAAATAAGGGATGTAGGCATTACGTGTCATTGACATAGTATAGTATTGATATTAGGGATCCATTGTTGCCTGAACGAAACCGAAGGCGGGCTGCGAAGGATTTATCACCCCCATTTCTACCATATCAAATCAAGTATCTTCCCCAATTCCTTGTCACGACTATCTCGATTAATAGACTGAGAATCCCAAAAAGAATGACGACTGATCCAAATCATCGAAGCAGGTGAGATCACTCTGATCCAACCTTTCCAAAGGTTTATCTGATACCATATGACAAATATCAAGATCCAGACAAAGCTAGACTCTTCATACCTCACTCTTAGGTGCTTGTAATAATGAGTGATAATCCCAAGCTGACATAAAAAATCTGATACTGAAAGAATATAGTCTTCTATGCGCAACGGTAAAAAATCGGCCTATAAAATATCCATGGAATGTTCGTATCAGCCGTTATGGATAGTCAGTCAAAGTATTTGGACTAACAAGCTAGCAAACAAATGGACTAGATAATACCGTTTAAGCAATCAAGTGGCCATTGGCACACAACTCCAGGAGGATACAATAATGCAAAAATCACTATATCTAGATGCCGATAAATGCACAGGATGTAAACAATGTGAACTGGCTTGTTCATTCGAACGCGATGGTTCATTCAACCCAATCAAATCAAGTATTCAAATATTCACATTCCATGAAGCGGGACGTTTTGTTCCTTACACCTGTACGCAATGTGACGATGCCTGGTGCATGACAGCATGTCCTGTCGATGCAATCACCATTAACACCGCAACCGGCGCTAAAGAAGTCAATGAAGCAACTTGCGTTGGCTGTAAAGTTTGTACGATCGCCTGCCCTTTCGGCACGATCAATTACAACACTGACACGGGTAAAGTCACCAAATGCGATCTTTGTGGCGGCGACCCACAATGTGTTACTGCTTGCCCAACAGATGCGATTACCTATGTTGAGGCTGATGCGACGGGATTTAGCCGCATGAAAGAATGGGCTGCGAAAACTGATAATGCGCAAAGTGCGGCTTAAGGAGAAATATTATGGCTTGGACGAATAAAGTTTTACGTGTCAACTTAACAGAAGGCACTTTACGTTACGAACCACTCAATCAGGAGTGGGTAAAGGATTATCTTGGTCAACGAGGCCTTGGTACTCGCTATCTGGTTGACGAAGTTGATCCAGAAGTAGACGCCTTATCACCAGAAAACAAAATGATTTTTGCGACAGGACCGTTAACAGGGACTGCTGCTTCTACCAGTGCTCGCTATTCAGTCATTACCAAAAGCCCTTTAACGGGTGCTATTGCCTGTTCTAACTCAGGTGGTTTCTTTGGCCCTGAGCTGAAATTCGCTGGATTGGACATGGTTATTTTTGAAGGAAAATCACCCACACCTGTTTATCTATACATTGAAAATGATGAAGCGAAACTTCTACCTGCCGATGATATCTGGGGCAAATCAGTGTGGGAGGCAGACGAAATTTTACACAAAGCGCACCACGATCCACAACTTCGTGTAGCAGCAGTAGGCCGTGCCGCAGAATCAGGATGTCTATACGCAGCTATTGTCAATGACCTGCATCGTGCCGCAGGGCGCTCAGGTGTTGGCACCGTTATGGCTTCCAAAAACCTTAAAGCAATAGCGGTTCGTGGTACCAAGGGGATTTCTAATATTAAAGACCCTAAACGCTTCATGGCAAGTACTGCACAAGAAAAAGAAGTACTGGCTGAAAATGCTGTTACAGGAACAGGTTTACCTGCACTTGGAACACAAGTCTTGATGAACGTTATCAATGAAATCGGGGCAATGCCTACTCGTAATATGCAAGATGTGCAATTTGAAGGTGCGAGCAAAATCTCCGGTGAAGCCATGCTTGAACCTCGCGAGTCTGATGGCAAACCAAATCTAACTACCAACGCGGGTTGCTTTGGCTGTACGATTGCCTGTGGACGCATATCCACTGTCGATACAAGTCACTTCTCGGTTAAAGATAAGCCGCAATATCATCACAACTCGGGAGGTCTTGAGTATGAAGCAGCATGGGCTCTGGGCTCTGATACCTGTGTAGATGATCTCGATGCTGCGACTTACGTTAACTTCCTCTGTAACGAAGATGGCATGGACCCTATTACATTGGGTTCTACCATTGCCGCAGCAATGGAGTTATTTGAGAAAGGTGCAATAACTACCGAGCACACTGGCGGAGTTGAACTAGAATTCGGTTCACCCCAATCTTTGGTTTGGTGTGCAGAACAGGTAGTTGCTGCAACCGAATTTGGCAAAGATCTTGGTTTGGGTTCTAAGCGTCTTTGTGAGAAGTATGGAATGCCAGATTTGTCCATGACGGTAAAAGGTCAGGAGTTTCCTGCTTACGACCCACGTGGCATACAAGGAATGGGGCTGGCTTATGCAACCTCAAACCGTGGCGCATGTCATCTTAGAGGTTACACAGTAGCATCTGAAGTACTAGGTATACCCGAGAAGACTGACCCTCTTGTTTCTGAGGGCAAAGCAGGTCTTGTTATTGCCTTTCAAGATGCAACAGCCGCTGTTGATTCAGCAGGACTTTGTTTATTCACCACTTTCGCGTGGGGCATGGATAACATTGCACCACAAATTGATTCAGCCTGTGAAGGTGACTGGAGTGTTGAGAGACTACTTGAGGTCGGCGAACGTATCTGGAATATGGAACGTGACTTTAACCTTAAAGCGGGTTTAACTGGTGCTGATGACAATCTGCCAAAACGATTGCTCAAAGATGTAGCAAAAACGGGACCAGCAAAAGGCAGAGTTTCAGAACTGGATGTCATGCTTCCTGAATACTATGAGCTTAGAGGCTGGGATAGCACTGGCGTACCAACAGATGATACGCGTCAACGCTTAAGTCTTGCCTAAACGATACTGATTGCACCCTGCATTGATATTGCAAGGTGTATCAATCATCATCGTGTTAAATAGCTAATGGGGAGATGGAGTTTCGTACTGATCTCCCATTAGCGTATAAACGGCTCGGTATTACCACCTTTTTAAGTCCACGTTATCACCTGCCACAATAGTTAATATTGACAGATTCATTACTATGGCAGGGATCAAATAACCGTCATAAGAGTCCTGTAATGAGTATATTAAACATTATCAAACGATTATTCGGGCAAGAAAAGAGCAGCCCTGCTCAGTCTTCCACACCACAACCAATAGAGCCCACACAAGCATCTACTCCTGTAGAAGAGGTGAAAGACTCTATTCAAACTGCTATGAACGAAGTGACTGATAACATTATAGAAGCCGCTGAACCTAACCCAACCCCCAACACAAACCATGAAGATTATTCTATGCATCATGTCATTATAGGTAGCGGACCTGCTGGCGTTGTCGCAGCAGAGTCTATTCGTAAACTCGATCCTAAGGCGATGATCACGCTGATTGGCGATGAGCCAGAACCGCCCTATTCCCGTATGGCGATCCCCTACTTTTTAGAAGAAAACATTACCGAAGAAGGCTCTCATCTTCGTAAAACGGATAATCATTACGACAACAAAAATATCAATGTTGTTAGAGATCGTGTTTCATCGATTAACCCTGACGACAAAACCGTTACGCTAGAGAGTAATGACTCTCTTCTTAACTGGGACAAGCTATTGATCGCAACGGGTTCTCACCCTATTTCTCCACCCATCCCAGGACTTGATAACCCTAAAGTCAGCAACTGCTGGACATTAGAAGACTCACGGAAGATTGTCGAAGGGGTAAAACCGGGTTCTGTGGTAGTACAAATCGGAGCGGGCTTCATTGGTTGTATTATTCTGGAGTCATTGGTTAAACGGGGTGCCGCATTAACCGTTGTCGAGATGGGAGACCGTATGGTGCCTCGTATGCTTGATCAGCAATGTGGAACCATGTTGAAAACGTGGTGTGAAAATAAAGGCGTTACGGTCTTGACCAGCTCTCAAGTGAATAGCATTGAAGATAAAGGCAAGCGCTTATTGGTGAGTGTTTCCAATGGAGAACCGATTGAAGCGGACTTTGTTATATCCGCAACCGGTGTACGCTCAAATACCGCTTTCCTTGAAGGAAGTGGCATCAAAGTGGATGAAGGTATATTGGTCAACCGTCATTTGGAAACCAATGTTCCCGATATTTTTGCCGCAGGCGATGTGGCTCAAGGATTGGATTTCTCTACGGGTGAATACACCGTTCAAGCGATTCAACCAACCGCCTCTGATCATGGTTTGATCTCATCTAAGAATATGGTTAATCCAGGCTCTGCCATACATCAAGGTGCTGTACTGATGAATGTCTTGGCAACACTAGGACTCATTTCAGTTTCTTATGGCCTTTGGGAAGGGGTAGAAGGCGGTGAAAGTGCTGAGTTAGTCGATACGGATAACTTCCGCTATATCCGTCTTCAATTTGATGGCGATAAAATTGTCGGTGCTAACACCTTGGGTATTACCCAAAACATTGGCGCTATTCGTGGTTTGATACAGTCCAAGACCGCGCTAGGTGTATGGAAAGAGCGACTCATGGAAAACCCATTAAACTTTATGGATGCCTATGTTGGAGTAACAGGTGGACACACATAAGCGCAGCAGCACGGCCGAATGAGTGTAAACTCTGTCTTGATGTAACTCTCGTAAGCGACCAATATGAAAATAGAATGTAAACTTTTTGCAACATTAATGCGTTTCTTACCTGCTGATGCGGACGGGCATGTTGTCATGATGGAAGTTGATCCATCAACAACGGCCTATGACATCATCGACCATTATGGCATTTGCCATAATGAAGCTTATTTGGTGCTACAAAATGGTGTCTATCTGTACGACGAACAAAAAAAGATTCCGCTCAATGATGGCGACACACTCGCCATTTTCCCTCCGGTAGCGGGTGGCTAATATCACAATGAGCACATCTCCTATTGCACTCGATATGGGTATGAGCATTAAGGTTTTTGACGATACATTACCAAATGCTTCTATCCCATACAGCATCAAGAAAGTCGCAAATGGCTACCAGCTAACTCATGAGTCTCGTTCAATAGCTATTACCTTGAAAGAAATGCCCCCCAGAGTCATTGCGGGGCTCACGCTTCCCGTAACGCATGTGGAACTTGATTTCTCTGAACATACAGAAGAAGAGATTGAACGCTATATGCTGCGATTTAAGCGATACTTTCATCGTGGCGGAGGTTAATCCAACATGACCCCGGAACAGAAATCCCGTTATGATCGCCAGATCAAGCTTCCTGCCATTGGTGAGGAAGGCCAACAACGCTTACTCGACGCACGTGTCTTAGTGATTGGTATGGGAGGCTTAGGGTCACCAGTGGCTTTATACCTGGCAGCTGCTGGCATTGGTCATTTGGTGATTAGTGACTATGACACGGTAGAAGAATCTAACTTGCAGCGCCAGGTCATTCATACTCAAGATAGCATCAATGACTTGAAAGTGGATTCCGCCAAGAAACGGATTTTGGCCATCAATCCAGATATTAAGGTTACAACCTTGGGCTATGAGCTTGATCATGAAGAGCTGGCTTCTGAAGTCGCATTAGCTGATGCCGTTGTGGATTGCACCGATAATTTCCCCAGCCGCTTTCAGCTGAATAAAATCACGGTAAAACTCAAAACACCTTTGATTTCAGGGGCTGCTATTCGACAAGATGGTCAAATAGCAACCTTCGACTCTCGTGATGCTGCAAACCCTTGCTATCAGTGCCTGTATAGTGATAACAACCTTGAAGGCGTCACTTGCGCCATGGAAGGCGTTGTAGCCCCTGTCGTCGGCATCATCGGTACGATGCAAGCCCAAGAGACGATTAATGTCTTATTAGACCGCTCAGCCTTGACGGGGAAGCTGATGCTGCTCGATGCGCAATCTCTTGAGTGGCAACGGATACAACTCCCTAAAAACCCTAATTGCCCCATCTGTAATCACTGAATAAAACGACAATGACGAATAAACAGCGCTTACTATTATTTCCCCATGAGTATCGCGTGTTTCCTCATCAAAGAACGGTTGCCAATGTATTACGGGCCATGCATATCCTGTGTTTCAGTATTCTGGTGGGAGGGCTTTTCTTTGATCAACCCTATGAGTTCTTATTCCCATGGACAATGGCTGTCATTATGAGTGGCTTGAGCTTATTTGCTATCGATCTCTTTAGTAGCTGTATTGCCTTATTTGAAATACGCGGGGTTGCTATTGTGATCAAAGTGCTCTTATTGCTGTTTATACCGCTAACAGAGGGGGGGTTACAGCTCCTGATCCTCTTCATGGTTGTTATTTTTGCCTCTTTAATTAGCCATGCCTCACGTAGCATTCGTCACTTCAATATTATGCCCACGAGTTTCCAACAGAAATACGGATTCCTTCCAAGCAAATCAAGAATGAAAAAAACTAATTAACATG
>CACVAY010000020.1 GCA_902727985.1 uncultured Thiotrichaceae bacterium
TCATGTCGTCAGGTTTATCTGCTTTTTGATCTTCATTTGTGGTGGTCATAACTGAATCCTGTTAATTGGCAGGATCAGTTTAGCTGGCCGGAAGGTGATTGGTAGGTGGGATGGCTAGACGCTTACGTTAGGCGAGGCTAAAGCCTCGGTTCCAATATTGTTTGGACTTGATCAGAGGTTCCTTAAACTGACACCTGTAAAACCACATAGAAGTCACCCGGGTATTGGCTGGGAATGCCATAACCTTTTAAACAAATCTTGCTACCTTGTTGAGAATTTTCAGGAATAATCAAAGAGACTTTTCTCGAGCGACTATTGGGCACATGAATTTGAACCCTTGTGCCTAACGCAAGCGCCTGTGCAGTCACAGGGAAGTTTACGTAAATATCTTTACCTTCAACGGTGTAGCACTCATGCATGTTAAACCCAACCTCTAGCAGCAAATCCCCCGCTGCTGCCCCCATACCGAGACAGCCTTTTTTGGGAACACGAATACACTCTCCTTCAAGAATCCCCTTTGGAATTTTTACGGTCAGCGTTTTCCTTTGATTCACTAATGCTCCTTGCGGAGTAGTGACAGGTATCGTTAACGTGAATTGACGCGAAGCGCCCATTAAAGAATCTTGCAAATCAATCATGACTCTAGCGTGTATATCTCTACCGCTCGTATCAAACCGATGATCGCCACTACCATCAACCTCAGCATATCTCCGACTTTTCTGGGCACCACCGAACAAATCATCAAAAGCGCTATTTAATTCCGCCGCATGCTTCTCGTTATACCGAGCTTCATCAAAGCCATAATGGTTTTGCGAGCTGTAGGAAGGCTGGGAGTCTTCTTGTCGGCCCTGCCAAGAGTTATTTAGGCGATCGTACTCTTCACGTTTCTTAGGGTTTTTGAGCACCTCATACGCCTCCCCCATCTCTTTAAATTTTTCTTCAGCATCACTAAGTATGCTCACATCAGGGTGGTATTCTCGGGCAAGTTTTCGATAAGCACGTTTGATTTCTTTTTGGGAAGCTTCTCGATCTAGCTTTAGGATTTGATAATAATCTGCATCTTGCATACCTTCATACTCTTCCATTGCGTGATATTTGATGAATGTTAAGTGGTCGTTAAATACGGTTACCCAGCAGATTTTATAGTAAGTATGCCCGAATGTTATAGAACGAGTTGATTGTCGCGGCACTGTTAACAGTACTGAACGATAGAGACTACTTTACGATAAGCTGACCCCGTGTACCATATAAAACAAACTGGGTTATGACGGATAAAAACTCTTCGAAAGATTGCAGGCATGGGCATCACCAAGAAAGAACTAAAAGTCTGGCAAAACACTAGCGGTAACGCCTCGTTTTCAGGGGTAGACTATTTTTCAATACAATGGGAAACACGCTCTTTTTTCTCAGGTAACTCATTGGCAAAATCAATCATCAGTTGTTTAGAAAGCTTGTGCGCTTCCAACAAATCTGGACCAGCTACCACGACTGTCAGCGTCGAATGCGTTCCATCCGTATAGGCATCATCGCTAGGCTCAAAGCACGACATATACTGTTTGTAATCACCTATTCGACCTACCGCCCAATTTTTAGTAAACCCGAGAAACTTATCCGATGAAAAAAAGATGACATCTTTAGCCTGCTCTCCACAGTTTTCACTATTAAACTGGTAGCTACAGCGCTCCACGTAAACCTTCGGTACAACATAGCTGTTAAGTTCACTTTCACTGGTGTATAGCGTCAGGAAGTGCCCAATGGTAGCTGACGCAAACGCAATGAATAGGAGCGTGGCAACGTGTTGATAACGTCTTCGTGCAGCTTTCATACTCTCACCAAAATTGTTGTTTGTTAAACAAAAGACATGCCAGCATCCTAACACTCAAACCTTTCCGAAAGCATCAAGCCAGTAATAACGACACCCTTGTAGGCTTCATTCGCTGAAACTAACCAATTTGCTACATTACAACCATACAATGTCGCTTCAGGAAAATCGCACATGTCAGATTTATACTTAGATAATATCCTTGCCACGCTTCAATGGCAGAGTCACGACACTCAGCATAGTGATATTACCTTCATCAATCATGCGAACGTCACTGATGACACGCTAAAGCGTTCTACCTCCTCGATACTTGCGGTCTTAGCAGCCGGAGAAACCTGGCAGCAAAACTTCGCGCCCGGAACAATGACACCTGCCTGGAATGCAGATTTGGTCACACAGCTAGATCGATGGCATTTCAAAACGCATCCACAACTCGCCAGCATTGAGCCCGAGCTTGGTCGTTTTTATCCCAAAAAGATAATCTGTCAAGGACTCGAATTTGATAGCAATGACCTGCGACCCTGTCACGTTATCGCCATTGACACTGACTCCATCACGCTAGATTGCAATCATCCACTCGCAAAATTTGCGTTACATCTGACTCTGGAACAGCAAGACGAACTTGCCATATCAAAAAAACCCAAAGACCTTGTTAAAGCGATAATTGATACTGGGCCGGGATTACAAGCCCGTAATCCTGATGCACCGGTTGAATTCTTTAAACCAGAAGCCTTTTGCCGCATGGATGAAAACTCCGATACGCTTTTTTACGCTCAACCCCGCATCGTTTCTCATTTGGATGAGACCGCTCGTGCAGAAATCGCTAAACTATACGCCCGCTTTTTAAAACCCGGCATGAAAGTGCTGGATTTAATGTCCAGTTGGCAATCGCATTTGCCAGACACGATTGCTGATCTGGAAGTCACGGGGTTGGGTATGAACGCCGAAGAAGTAGAAGCCAATCCGCAGTTAACGGATTACCACATCCATGACCTTAATGCGGAATCGATACTCCCCTTTGACCAAGATAGCTTTGACTTAGTTATTTGCACCGCATCCATAGAATATCTGACTCAGCCACTTAACATCATGGAAGAAATTCGTCGTATGTTAAGGAGCGGACAAACCTTTGTCGTAACATTCAGTGAGCGCTGGTTTCCACCAAAAGCTATCAACGCCTGGAGTCATTTACATCCCTATGAGAAACTGCACTTTGTTGCTAATCTTTTCCATCAAACGCATGGCTTCGAACAGATAAATACCTTCAGCCTTCGCGGTCTTCCACGACCTACAGACGATGTGTATTCTCAAAAGTTACCGTTTTCAGATCCAGTCTATGCGGTATGGGGACAGCTTTCCTAGTGCGCTTAGCAAATAATATACACAGCAATCTTTGTATTATCCTATTAAATGACCCAGATTAGCTGATCTTCACCCCGAATAATCGCTGGCGATGCTGCACAAAAATCGCAAGAGACTTGTCAAAACGACGACACCGCATGATACTCATCAGAATAAACCTCAAAGGAGTATTCCATGCCTCGCGTCACCTTCAAAAATTCAGATGGCTTACAATTATCTGGCGTTCTACACAAACCCAGCTTTGGTAAACCAATTGCCTATGCCCTATTTGCCCATTGTTTTACGTGCACGAAAAATATTAAGGCGGCAGTGCATATTGCGGATGCACTTTCACGGAAAGGCATTGCAGTATTACGGTTTGACTTTACGGGCTTGGGACAAAGCGAAGGCGAGTTTGCAGACAGTAACTTTTCTTCGAATATGGCGGATTTAATGGCAGCAGCTACTTTCTTAACAGAAAAACATCAAGCACCTGAAATTCTCATCGGACATTCCTTAGGCGGCACTGCGGTGTTAGCAGCAGCAAAACACATTGAATCAGCAAAAGCGGTGGCAACCATTGGCTCGCCTGCAGATGCTGCACATATCTTGCATTTGTTTTCCGATCACCTCGAACAATTAGAATCTGATGGTGAAAGTGATGTGAATATCGGTGGTCGCCCATTCAAAGTCCGTAAATCATTTATTGATGATGTAAATGCGCAAGATGTTCGTGAACGCATTGGTGGTTTACGCAAAGCCTTGTTAGTCATGCATTCTCCACACGATGAAATTGTCAACATTGAGCAGGCAAGTGAGATTTTCGTTAATGCCAAACACCCAAAGAGTTTTGTGACACTAGATGATGCTGATCATCTACTCACGAATGAAGCAGACTCCCGTTATGCGGCGAGTGTATTGGCAGCTTGGGCTTCTCGCTATATTGATGATTCTGAGCCTGGAGATCGCACCTACCCTGAATATGAAAAAGGCGTTACACAGGTACGAGCCGCCAAGAAAGAAGGCTTCCTCTGCACGGTAAATAGTAACGGGCATTTGCTACTAGGCGACGAACCCTTGAGTTATGGTGGTAGCAATCTCGGTGCAGCGCCGTTTGACTTTATGGCAACGGCTTTAGGTGCGTGTACGGCTATGACACTGAATATGTATGCACGCCATAAACAGCTCCCAATAGATCTGGTGGAAGTTGCGACTCGTCATCAGAAAATTCCGGCAGCAGATTGTGAGTCTTGTGAAACCAAGAAAGGCAAAGTCGATCGCTTTGAACGTGAAATCAGAATTACCGGAGATATTACACCTGAACAGAAAGCTCGCATGGTACAAATTGCAGATCGTTGCCCAGTACATAAATCCCTACATTCAGAAATTCTGGTAACCACAACTTTAGCTGATGAGGATAATACAACCTAGTCACTCTACTAACTACATAAGTAATGAAGGCGTTTACTGGCTTTTTTGTGTGACTACAGCCAGTTCATTCCTCGCATACCGATAACGGAGTGGACTTTCCAATTTAACCAGCTCGCCATCAGCGGCAACATAGAGTTTGCTAGACTTTTGGGGGAAGTCGAGTTGCAATGAATCCAGCACATTATTCTCAACTTTTTCAGCTTTGTCTAGCGGATCAATACCGCGAAGTATTGCATTTATGGCTATTTTCAGCGTATCAAAACGGCTCCTACTTTTCACAGCAATCAAGTGCAACCCCTCCCGACCTTCATCTTGATACTGGCCTAAGTGAGGAAAACTCAGTTCTCGTTCTTCAACCCCAACGAAGACTAATGGTGAGCGAATTTTTATTTGATCCAATATCACTCTAGAGCTTCGAAAGCGTATCAAACGTCGCAAACCTGCAATGATGCTGGCACTGTGATACCCCATATCCGACTGTAACTGATTGCGCGTGCGCACGAAATGCACATAAGCGCCCACTGAGCTGGTATTAATAAATAAATGATCATTCACATAACCCACACCAACGGCTTCTGTGGAACCGGACACTGCCAGATCAATAGCAGCGCTAGTATCTTCAGGAATGCCTAGCCTTGAAGAAAAATGGTTTAATGTCCCACCAGGTACAATCGCCAGTTCAGTTTCGCTTTGGGCAACTTTTGACGCAGCTAGTGCGATGGTTCCATCTCCGCCGGAAACAATAACTCGTGCAACATTGCAACGGACAGCCTCCTCTATTTTAGTAGCCAATGCCACGGGTTCAAGTGCATAGACTTCTAAACGGGAGTCTTCTTCTAATAAAGGAAGAACCTGCTCGGCAGTACCCGAATCTGGGTTAATAAAGGCAGGAACTTTTGCCTGTAGCTGATCAAAAGGTGTTTTCATCTCTTCAAAAAATCCTATTTTGAGTAAGTTCCGCGAAGCACGATCAGACAGCATAGCTAGTTAGGTCTGCTGCCAACCACTGTCACTACGCACAAAGTGACTTAATTTTGTAGGCTGGAACTTTACCCCATCAAATTCCATGCACTGCAGAGATAATTCAACTCGATTACCCCTTATTACATTAAAACTATTGGGATGATGAGGTATCAAACGATTAGAAATAGTCGTCCCAGAGTGCGAGATAATCACTCCCTGCTTTAGTTTACTGTAGGTTAAATGGATATGACCACTAAGGATAATATCCACACCAGCTTGCTGAAGAGCTTGCAAAGCTTGATCCCGTCTGCCTATGAGATGACGATATTCATAGGCAGCTGGTAACCAAAAAGGGTGATGGGCAACCAGTAAGCGAAGGCTACTATCCGGAGTCTGCTCAAGCTCATGCATTACACGTTGCGTCTGCGATGGTGAGATGCGACCTCGGGACCAGTCAAGATACCAGCCAAAACGACGCGCGGTATTCACACCAACAACCACAAACTCATCTGTGTGGGATGCTGGCTCAAGCTCAGTTGAGATATATTGTCGCCATTTTTTCCACGGGTAAAAGAAACGTTCAAAGACACGAAAAGTCGTAATATCATGGTTTCCAGGCACAATCAGATAAGGATATTCAAGTTGCTCCAGAAAGTCTTTCGCTATACAAAATTCACTATGCTTCGCACGCTGAGTAAGGTCTCCGCTGATAATAATAATATCTGGCCGGATTCGAGTAATCTGTTCTAATAATGAAGCCAAGACTTTGGGCACTTCACGTCCAAAATGCAGATCAGAAATGTGAACAAAGGTACTCACAGTGCTAGTTATCCAGAATGTGTTTTATTGAGTTAACCATGTAAACGGAGATTAAGATCATCTCGTTTATGCTCAGCTATAAAGTGATCCATTGATCAAAAATTTACTACTTATGAGGGAACCATGATGTATCAATTTTAAAATGACGATCTTGAAAATCGACCATGGCCTTCAACTTTTCTTCATCATGAATAGTGACTGTTTTTCTCTCACTGGAAAGTAGATTATCAGCTTCTAGTCGCCGAATCGCATTGCTAATAGAGACATTAGTTAAGCCGATAGCGTCTCCTATAACTTCCTGAGTCAAAGGCATATCAAAAGTGGCATTTCCCGGATCGGCAGTATGAACTTTTAAACGCGCTTTTATTTCAAGGAAAAAATGTGCGACACGATTGGCGGCATGTGCCCTATTCATCATTTTCAAACGATCCAATAATACTACCTGATCAAGCATGCCAAGGCTAAAAATCAAGGCAGTAAGTCGTGGAGATTGAATAAAAATTTCGTCCATTCTACTTTTCGGAAAGGGGCACAACACAACATCACTGACTGTTCGCATCTCGCTAAAAGGCTCTTGCATAGCAATCTCTGTGAGACCTACAACATCACCGGGATAATGAATTCGTAACACTTGGCGACGTTTTTCATCAAGATCGGTATAACTATATAGCCAACCAGATTTAACAATAAACAGGTGAGTCGGATAATTCGAAAGATTGAGTCTTCTGCGAGAACGAAAACTTACCTCATCTTTTTCGAGTTCCATCAATAAGCTTTCATCATCAGGAGAAAGCTCAATGTAGTAGCGCATTCTGTTAATAAGACAACTGTCAGCAAAATTAATAGCCATTGATAAATACCCAATATAAAATAATCATAAAAAACAACATGGAAGACAGATTCAACTCCGAAATGCATAGCTTATTAGAGCGCTTCTTTAGCATCGTATCAAATGCAGTATAGTTAAATGAGTTGTTTAACATCCTCGGACTCTGCAAGTTCCATGGAGCTATAATAGATGCAATACAAGGCTAACACTGAGAAGGAACCAACTTTCTCTTCTTTTTTGACTCTTTTGCGACTACCTCAACGACTCCTATTTTGTTATCAAAATAGACCTCGATGAGGATATTCATAGTCATTTGTTGTTCGTGAGTCTCTTAACATTAATACCAGAAGAATTAAGCACCTATTACTCCACAGCATATAGAGAGGAGTTCAAAATGTGATTTATTGATGATATAACCCCTTGGATATCGCTTAAGTATAAGCAACGTGATCTGGATAGTACTATAAGTACTTATAAGATAAATTTGTTGTTATTCCGCTAGTAAAGGCTTCTCATGCTCCTAAAGATAACAGCAAATGGAGCAAGCTAATTTGTTTGGGATTCTCAATTAGAAGGACAATGTTACTGCTTTCTCACCAACTATGGTACGGCCTAAATCTAAGCAACCTTGAGCACTGAAAGCTCCACATGGTACCCAACCGATTCAAGCATATTTACCAAACGATCAACCGTGCATTTATCAATCTTACCTTTGAGCACATCGTTTAAGCGTGGCTGTGTTGTACCTAACTTTTTAGCTGCTTCTGCTTGCGTCAATTCTTGGCTTTCTACAAACTTTGAAATTTCCCTCATAAGACTTGAGCGTAGCTTTAAATTTGCTGCTTGCACGGGGTCTTTTTCCAATTCATCCCACACACTATTATATTTTTCTGTCATGTTACTGATACCTCCTTATGAGTTCCTTATAAGCTGACTTTGCATAATCAATATCAGCTTTTCGAGTTTTCTGTGTCTTTTTCTGAAAAGCGTGCAATACATGGATTGAATCATCAAATTTAGCCACATAAATAACGCGATACTGAGTGCCAACTTGTACTCGTATTTCACGTACACCCTGACCTACTGTGTTAAATGGCTTCCAGTTTTCAGGCTCCAAATCATTCTGCACGCGGTCTAGCTCGTATCCCGTCCGCTGTCTGGCTTTATCTGGAAAATCACGGATAGTTTCAAGCGTCTTGTTTTCAAAAATGAATTTCGTATTTTCACGTATTTGGGCGAAGACTTGTCCGGAGCGATTGTTGCCACGCCTTTAGAGCCAGAAGATGTGCCCGTCAATGAATATACAGCGATGACTCTGGCTTCACTGGTGGGTGTTGAGATACCAGAAATTAAGCTAGTTGACCTAAGGATGTTGGACAACTTACCCACCAATTAATTTGCCTGATGAAACCTTCGCATTCGCCATAAAGCGCTTTGACAGGCAAGAACCTTGTGGCATAGCGCCATTAAGGATCTTCCGATGAATGAAGTGCACAAAAAACAGCTTATTGCCCAATATCAATAAAATGATTTACTGACTGACTAAATCCATCAACTTCCCATAACTATCAACCACATCATACTTCACTTGCTCAGCTGAAATTTCACAGAAGAACTTTTTAGCACATGCAATTTTAGATTTCTCAACTTCTCGCAATTCCATACTCGACATTGTGCCCTTCGTTTCGGCAATGAAGTAG
>CACVAY010000021.1:0-13967 GCA_902727985.1 uncultured Thiotrichaceae bacterium
CCTGAGAACGTAGCTGTTCCATCAAGCTTTGTGTCAGGCCATAGAAAAAGGCTGAGTTCGCCATCATATCTTCAATGGTTGGGCCTGCCGGAAGTATGCGTTGTTCAATGCGAATATGGGGCGTGTCGTCATCATCGAAGCCAATCAGCGGACGATTCCAGCGCCAGATTACGCCATTATGTAAACGTAAGTGGCTAAATGCTTGAGGTTCATCATCAAACAGCATCGGTAAGAGGATGGGATACCCTTCAAGGTTTTCCGTGAAGCATTCAGCGATGGAATGCTCGGCGTAGCCTGTACCAAAACTCACCCGTTGTAGGCCTTTACCAGCATGTACCGATTGCTCAAATAAAGGAATACGGGTTTCATGCCAGAGTTGTTTGTTAAACAAAAACGGCGAATTGCCGCTAATTGCCATAAGCGGTGCAGAAGCCATTATGGATGCATTGTAATAGTGGTGTGCCAGTTTCCAAGGTGTTTGGATATGGATTTGGAAAGAAGTGGTAGCTGCTTCCATCATCACTGAGTCTGGAGTGAGTTGCAGATGTGCTTTCCCTTTTATATCCAAGCTTAGTGGCTGATTGTTTCGTGCTTTAAGGACGGTTTCATTCAGCGCTTTGTAGCGCTTCATGGCTGACATATTTTCAATACAGCAATCGGATTCTTGCAAGGTGGGTAAGGTACCGATTAGCGCCAGATGTGCATCCAATTCATTCGCTGCCACATCCGCATCATTGAGTAGCTGATGAAACTCGGCACTCCAATGCTTAAAGCAGTCGCCTTTTATTGGCAGTGGTGTGTTATTCAATTCGATGTTGAATTTTGCGAGTTCAGGTGTCGCCAGTGAATTATTGAAATGATCAAAGAAGCGTTGATTGATGGGGGCAGGGCGCATGGCGTCATCTAGCAACCATGCTTCGATTTCGAAGCCTCCCACGGGTGCTTTTGCTGAGAACGCTCCCGCTGCAAATTTCTCAAGGAATAATTGCGTTTCTTGTTCCAAACGTTGTTGGTAAAGCGTGAATTCTTCTTGAGAAAAATGTGAATGTGATACTTCTTGTCCCACGATGAATCCTACGTCTTTGAAAGCTATATTCTGACATATTCTTCATCATTCAGACATTGGTATGGATCAATTCTTGAGAAAATGAGAGTCATTGATGGAGGGCTTTGTTCAAAGCCCTCTCTGTGAGATGAAGCTGATCAAGCGGGTTCTTTAACAAGCCTTGCCTGTCCTTTTTGCACCAGGTTCCACATGAGTTGATGGTATCCCTGAGCTGTTCTGCGAATCGTCTTATTCAGTGCTGCATATTCCTTATGCAGTTCAGCCATATTGACTTGATCGTAGAATGTGCCTCTGTTGTTGACACCTTCAGTGGATTGACGGAGATCTTGAATGTTACCGAGGTTGCTAATTGGCTCATATTCATAATGTTCTGCGGCCGGTGCGCCATGGCTATTTACAAATCCAATGATGTAAATATTGGTTCCGCCGCCGATACGCAAAGGGAGTAAATGGATTTTGTCATCCGCTAAGGCATTGTCATTCAGGTCTTTGTTTCCTGATACATCACCACTGAGTAAGCCATTAATCGTTATCGAATGAGCGCCAGCAATGTTCAGGTTATTATTTTTGATCACCAAATTTTTGAATGCGCCATCTGAAGCAAATATGCCTTGTAGGTGGCCTTCTGAGCTGATGACATTGTTTTCTACGCGTGTGTTCGACATCATTGCGCCAACAAACTGGTCAGCCCTAACGGTTGTATTACCAGGAATGGCTACAGAATTCGGAATAATTTGCATGGCATCTCGATGGGCAATGCCACTGAATTTACTGATATCCAGTTGAGGAATATGGCCATTAATTTGATCGACAATAGTATTAAAATCATGCGCAAAATCGGACCTCAGCGCCAAGTCTTCAATTAACCAATCTTCTACGGTCATATTTCCTGCACTGGCAATATGCATAAAGTCACGGATGAAAATACTGTTAGCCATTTTCTTGTTGTTGATTTTATTGCTTATATGGGGAAATCTGTTTTTCTCGTTGTTGCCCGCAAAAGGTAGTTGACTGTGAATAGCCTGTAGCCCATTCATATCTCTGATACGAAAAAGGGGATGTTGTAATTGTCCATTACGCACGACATCGTATCCAAGGTGGTTTGGGTTGTAGTGGGGAGAGTTAAGGTCAGAATCTATATTCGTTGCTTGGTATTTCTCGACTAATAACTTGTTCAGGATAAGATTATGCGCGGTATCTTGTTGAGGGCTGGCCTTTACTCGACGAATAATTTCAGCATTGGAGGTTGAGCTAATACTATCTGGATCAAGTGGCGTGTGAGGTGTTCCCGGTTGGCCATCTAACTGGCGTCTTACGGTGATGAGGTGGTTTTTCTGATCTTGGAAAAGCTTAATGCGATTTTTCCAATAAGACTTTCTTGCGGGATTGTGTACCGCATAGAAATTTAGGTAAATAGTGGCTCTTTCTCTATCGAGTTCGACACTCTTAATTTGATTATCGATAGAGGCTTTGAATTGTCGTTCCTTTTGAAATTTTTTAGCACGATCTCTAAATAACTTCTTATGACGAATAATTTCTTCAAGTCTCGCTTTATCTCGGTTGCCCATATCTGGATGCATAATTACGCCCTCTTTTAGTTTCTTTCTTATTTTTTCGATGCTTTATAAAGCATCGAAAATTCTTATTAGTTATATTAATAATATAGAAGAGAAAACTAACTTCTGCATGATATTTATAGAGATTTTTTATAAGGTTGCTTTCTTTAAATCACATTAGGGCCATAAACCTCGTACCAAAGTTGCCTCTGCAACGCGTTCAATCGCAACAATCAAAGCGACCGTTCGGAAGTCTGGTGGTACGCCTTCGACGGCTTCAGGGCATTGACATTCACCGACTCGGTAATCCTGCCAACGTTTGAATACGGCATCGATGGCTTTCACCATTTTCTTTTGTAACTTCTCATTAACATGATCGAGTTCCCATTGCTCATTTGCATGGTTTTGTACCCACTCGAAGTAACTAACCGTCACACCCCCGGCATTGGCAAGAATATCGGGGATCAGGTAAATCCCGTGTTGATTAAGAATGGCATCAGCGGCGGGTGTGGTGGGGTCGTTAGCGCCTTCAACAATGAGCTTGGCCTTGATGTTGGCAGCATTATCGGCGGTAATCTGATAGACCGATGCTGCCGGAATCAAAATATCACACTCACATTCCAGTAATTCTGCATTGCTTAAAGTCAGCGTATTTGGCATACCGACAACCGTTCCATGTTCCTGTTTGAATGCGCTAATGTCATCGGGATCTAGACCATTTTCCGTATAAATGCCGCCTGAGCTGTCACTTACTGCAACGATTTTCGCGCCTTGACGATGAAACTCGTTTGCCGCGACAGAACCGACATTGCCGAAGCCCTGGATGGCCACTCTTGCGCCTGCGATTTCGGTTAAATCTGGAATGAGTGCTTTTGACAAGAAACGCTGAGTGGCAAACATACAGCCTTTCCCCGTGGCTTCCGGACGTCCCAGAGAGCCACCCAGTGCTAAGGGTTTGCCGGTCACGACAGGGCGATTGTTTTTACCGCTGTTGAGTACATCATAGGTGTCATAAATCCACGCCATGGTTTGGGCATTGGTATACATGTCTGGTGCAGGAATATCGGTGTCTGGCCCAAAGACATCGAATAATTCAGTGGTAAAGCGTCGAGTGATGCGTTTGAGTTCATTCTGGCTGAGTTCTTTTGTATTACAGACTAATCCCCCTTTTGCCCCACCAAAAGGCAGGTGCATCAGCGCAGATTTCCATGTCATGAGTTTGGCGAAAGAAGTAACTTCATCGGTAGAAACATCAGGGTGGTAACGGATGCCACCCTTGCTTGGGCCGAATACACGGTTATGGATGACGCGATAACCTTCGAAGGTTTTTACCGTGCCATCATCCATTTCGATGGGAAAGTGCACGATATGCGTGTGTTTGGGCTTTTTCAGGAAGTCGACCAAGCCTTTCTGCAGATGTTCGATATAGGCTGCTGCGGTATCAAATTGTTGTTGGCTGGTGATGACGGGGTTAATTGTTTCATTATCCATTGTTTTAAATCCTTGGTGTTGAGTTTTCTTGATGGTGTCTTTATTGCCAGAAAAACCATGCCATCAGAGAGATCAGGATGATACCTGTGATATTAAAGACAAAGCCGATTTTCATCATCTCTTTTATTTTTAATGCGCCACTGCTAATGGCAATCGCATTCGGCGGTGTGGCGATGGGTAGCATGAAGGCATAGCTACCACAGATGGTTGCCACCATGAGAATCAGAGTGGAATCTATACTTGAGACTTTGCCAAGAGAATAGATGATGGGTAATGCCAGTGATATCAAGGCGGTATTGCTGGTCACTTCGGTCGAGAAGGTAATCAAGATGGCGACTAACACAATCAAAGCAAATAAGGGGAGCGATGACAGACTTTGCAGGCTGCTAGCGACGACTTCTGCCAAGCCACAATCCATAAAGGCGCTAGCGATCGCAAACCCTGCGCCAAACAGAAAGATGATTTCATAGGGAATACTCTTGGTATCTTCCCATTGAAGATAATTCATGCCAGGCATAAACATTAGTAAGCCAAAACCCAGCATAATGAGTTTTTCATTGAGTCCCAAACCGGGATACCACGGCTCAATTGGACTGTTTAGGATGAGTAATAACGCAAGCAGACCTAATGTATATGTGAGTTTGCGTTGCTTAGGCGTCATGGCTCCTTGCGGCTTGTGTAGTTGAAAGCTCGTATGCTCTCTGGGTAAACCTATGCTCAATAACCACGGCATGATGGTAAGCATAATGAGTGCCAGAGGTAGCGTCATGATCATCCAGTTCACAAAACGAATACTTTCCAAGCCTTGAGATTCAAGGAAGCCCATCAGGATTAAGTTTGGCGGGGTGCCAATGGGGGTAATGATCCCGCCGATGCTGGCACCATAGGCAATGGCCAGAACAAAGCGTGCTCGATAGAGGCGTTCTTGTGTCAGATACATGGCGATGGGTAAGAGTAATAGCGCGGTGGTGGTATTGGATAATAAGGCACTGAGTAGAGCTGCAATGAGCCCTAATGAAAAGATGACGCTACGGGGTGTGACGGCACTTTTTGGCAACATTACGTTGGCTAAAAATTGATGCAAGCCGGTTTTCTGGATGGCGATGGCTAACATAAACCCGCCGAGAAACAAAAAGATCACGGGGTTAGCGTAATTACTCGCGGTTACTTGCAGTGGCAACACATCAAAGGCAGGAAAGAGAATTAGCGGTAATAAGGAAACGACTCCCAAAGGTAACCCTTCATTCGTCCATAGGGTGACCAGAAACATGACAATCCCCAGTAATGCGGCATGCGTTGGGTCATCCAGCATAAATGATGCGCCCATTCCTCCCAATATCGCCAGTGTTAGCGCTATTGCTAAGGGAGTGTGGTGGGCATTTGTCCATGTGTTCATGCGATTTCCATATGAGTTATATTCTCTTAACCCGATCGTAAAGGGTCGAGTGATGCGTTTGAGTTCTTTTGTATTACAAACCAGTTCCCTCTTGTCTATCTGGAACATCATCGAAATCCGTCAAATAAAGATAATGGAAATATGATACTTGATAGCTGGATGTAGGGCTTTTAGTCCATGGCCGCTGAGTGGCCTTACAAAAGTGATGTACCTTCTAGCGGAATCTATAGACAAGTTAGGCACTGAACGCTAGGCTAATTAGAGCTTGATTGGTATTTGAACAAATTTTATTTATTATAACTTTTTCGGTCTCAACGAAAATGAATGTTCGAAGCAATTAATCGAGAAGAAACGGGGCTTCAGTATTCTTCATTCTGCTTTTCAAGTCTCAGAGAACCCAGCTGGCATTATCACTTGTTATTGCAAGTATGGTTATTAAGTTGGTATCTGAAATTTTAGGCGTTGCCCTGCCTATTTATTGAGAGCCATGTGGGCTAAGCCGTGTGTATTTCGAATAAATAAACTTATAAATTTTAACACACTCACAAGTTACGTCCTGACGCCAGTACGCTTAAGTTTTAAACGTCTGTCGATACAGTATGTGCGTGTTAACAGAATAATAAAAAAGGGGATTGTATGGCTAGCTTTGATTCTAAGATGGCTTCTTTTCATGTATTAGAGCGACTCACTAAGTTCTCATTGAGAACATTGGTTCTTACTGGGCTGTTATCAACAACTTTCTATTCCTCTGCTCATGCCGATATCAGCATAACTGACGCAGCTACGTTAACCAATCCTGCCTTGGATCTGGCTGCAAGTATTATGGGGGAGGGCATCACTATTCACTCTGCCAGTTATCATGGTGGCGGAGCCCAGACAGGAGTTTTTAGTTTAGTTCCTTCGGGTGCTGGTTTGCCTTTTGGTGATGACATTATCAGTTTTGACGGTGGCATCATTTTTTCCACTGGAAAAGCCAACGCCGTAACGGGGCCAAACTCTGCGAATGCGGGTATTAATGCTGTTGGTGGTATAGTGGACAACCCTGATTTTAATAGCATAGCAGGTAGTAGTACTTTCAACGCTTCTTGGCTAGAAATCACTTTCACCCCGGATGTGTTTGGTAGTATTGCGGTCGGTGATGTTGGGAGAATCACTATGAATGTGGTGCTCGGTTCAGAGGAATACAATAGTTTTGTGTATGCCGGGGTGAATGATGCCATGGCCATTATTTCTGAGGGGCAAAACAGAGCGTTGGCTCCGAACGGTCTTAACTTTGGCATCGATACTGTCAATAATGCCGCTTCTTATCCCCCTTTCAATGGGGATGTCATGAGTGACCCAAACCCTAAGCATACTTCAACGAGTTTTGAATCTGCCAATCCGTCTCTCTATAGAAATAATTCAGATAATAGTCTGAATACACAAATGAATGGCTTGACAGTAACCATCCCCGTTACCTTTGATATTAAAATGGGGCAGCCTAACAGTATAAAAATAGGTATTGCGGATGCGGGGGACTTTCGTAATGACTCATGGCTTTTTGTTAAGGGTAATTCTGGTCAAACGGTCGTCGTTGCTGAAGATGATGCTTTAACGACGGCTGCTAACGCGCCTTACAATATTGATGTACTTGCCAACGATTTTGATCGTCAAGGTGACACGCTAGAAATTATTCGTATTAATGATAAGCCTATCAACCGAGGCGATACGGTTACTCTCTTCACGGGGGTTACGGTAACACTCGAGAACGATGGTACCTTAACTGTTGCAGGCGATGGTGTTAATCCTGCCGATGAGATTTTCACTTACGAAATGACAGATACTAATAGTGGATCTTCTATTGCCTATGTGGACGTCACTATTACTGAACCCGATGTAACGCCTCCATCCCCTACAATCTCAGTTAATGACATAACGGCAGATAATGTGATTAATTTGGCAGAATCTGGCGCATCTATTTCGGTGACGGGGTCTGTAGCTGGAGAGTTTTATGTGGGTGATCCTGTTACATTGCTAGTTGATGGGGGGTCATTTACCGGTAACGTCGATACGGCAGGTAATTACAGTATTGCAGTGCCAGGCTCTAATCTGGTAAATGACACGACTATCGATGCATCAGTCAGCTCAACCGACGCTGCAGGTAATGTTGGTAGTGGTACAACAGTACATTCCCATACTGTTGATATCACCCTGCCAACTCTCAGTGTTTCGATTGATAATGTGACCGCAGACAATGTGCTTAATATCAATGAAGCGGCGACAACGATTGATATCACTGGCATCGTTGGTAATGAATTCTCTGCGGGTGATATTGTTACCCTGACGATCAATGGCAGTTCATTTACTGGGCCAGTCGATGTAGCAGGTATTTATAGTATTGCCGTACCTGGAGTTGATTTGGTCAATGACACGACTATCGATGCATCCGTCAGCTCAACTGATGCTGCAGGTAATGTCGGTACGGGTACAAGCACGCATTCTCATACTGTTGATACCACCGTGCCGACTCCCAGTGTTTCGGTCGATAATGTGACCGCAGACAATGTGCTTAATATCAACGAAGCGGCGACAACGATTGATGTCACAGGTGTTGTGGGTAATGAATTCTCTACGGGAGATATTGTTACTTTGACAATCAATGGCAGTCCGTTTACTGGGTCAGTCGATGCTGCAGGTATTTATAGTATTGCCGTACCAGGGGTTGATTTGGTCAATGACACGACTATTGATGCCTCAGTCACCTCAACCGACGCTGCAGGTAATGTCGGTACCGGTACAAGCACGCATTCTCATACTGTTGATAGCACCCTGCCGACTCCTAGTATTTCGGTCGATAATGTGACCGCAGACAATGTACTTAATATCAATGAAGCGGCGACAACGATTGATATTACTGGTGTCGTGGGCAATGACTTCACGGCGGGAGATATTGTTACCCTGACGATCAATGGTAATCCGTTTACTGGGGCAGTCGATGTAGCAGGTATTTATAGTATTGCCGTACCGGGAGTTGATTTGGTCAATGACACAACTATTGATGCATCCGTCAGCTCAACTGATGTTGCAGGTAATGTCGGTACGAGTACAGCAACGCATTCTCATACTGTCAATAGCACCCTGCCGACTCCCAGTATTTCGGTCGATAATGTGACCGCAGACAATGTACTTAATATCAATGAAGCGGCGACAACGATTGATGTCACTGGTGTCGTGGGTAATGAATTCTCTGCGGGAGATAGTGTTACCTTGACGATCAATGGCAGTACTTTTACTGGCCCAGTCGATGCGGCTGGAAACTATTCCATTCCCGTGTCGGGCAGTGACCTAGAGGCTGATACCACTATTGAGGCAAATATTAGCACTACTAACTTGGCGGGAAATACAGGAACCGGCACCACTACTCATTCTCATACCATCGACAGTAACGTGTCTGCAGTACCAACGGTAACAGCTCTTACCAGCGAGCAATCTTCACCTGTGATTACAGGCACGGCGGTATTACAAGTCGGTGATGTATTGACTGTTAGTGTGGGGGGGGGCGTCTGGACGGTTATTCCTGACGGTAACGGTGATTGGAGCTTGAACTTTAATACGGGGATACCTGATAGCGGTACGTTTGATCCAGATATCGACGCAATACCGAATGATGTTGCAGCGGTGATTACCAATAGCGTGGGTAACGAAAGTCCTGATATTACCAGTGGTGAATTGGTGATAGATAATCTGAATACATCAAATGATAGCGGCAGTGTGTTGAATACCCTTGGCGGCATTGCAATTCCGAATGTGTTAGCGAATGATAGCTTGGAAGGGGGGACTGCCCTGATAGCTGATGTAACCCTGATACAACTGAGTACTTCACATTCCGGTGTGATTCTGAATGCTGTAAGGGGGTCTGTTGATGTGCTCATTGGGGTCACTGAAGACACCCATAAGCTTATGTATGAAGTTTGTGAGCGAGCTAACCCGACTAATTGCGAAACGGCTACTGCGACAGTCTTTGTCGATGGCGATGCAGATCGTGATGGTGTCGGGGATTTTAAAGATCTGGATAAAGATAACGATGGTATTCCTGACCTGGTTGAACAGGCCACAGCCCAAAATGGTGGCGATACCGACGGGGATGGAAGGCTAGATGAGCTGGATCTAGATGCGGATGGTGATGGTATTAGCGATCTGGCTGAAAGTGGCTTAAACCCTACGCAAATCGCACAATTGGATAGTGATAATAACGGTGTTATTGACAGTCAAAAGGGTAGTAACGGTTTGGCTGATGCTCTGGAAACAGATGATACTTTTAATGCCCAATTGCTGAATGCACCAGTAAATAGTGATGCTGATAGCCAGCCTGATTTCCAGGATCTGGATTCAGATAATGACAGTGTCCACGATCTAAATGAAGGAAGCAGGCTTGATCCCGTAATCTATGATGCCAACAACGATGGTGTGCTTGATGACATCACTACAGATGCAGACTTGGATGGTATCCCGGATAGTATCGATGCGGATAAGAGTAATATCGGAGGTCTTGGCTATAACCTGGTTGATATCGATTCAGACGGTGTGGCGGATATCCGTGATCTGGACTCCGATGGAGATGGCTCTTCTGATCTACTCGAAACGCAGCTGGTTGATTCACAAACGGCAGATACCGATGGTGATGGCGTATTAGATAACCCCACTGTTGATAGTAACAGTGATGGAATTCCTGATAGCGCAGGTGTAAGCGGCAATATCTTTGGTGAGCCGCAGGCAACACGACCAGTTGACACGGATCAGGATAATTACCCTGATTACCAAGACCTGGACAGTGACAATGACAGCCTGCCTGATTCGCTGGAAGCGGGTAATCAGGATGACAATAACGATGGTTTACTTGATACCAATGGCTTCGTCAATCCTACATTGAAAGACACTGATAATGATGGCACGCCAGATTATCTGGATGAGGATAGCGATAACAATGGTTTTAGTGACATAAGTGCCACTATGTATGCGCTGATGGACACCAATAACGATGGTCATGCTGATAACCTTATCGATATTGATAATGATGGTATTCCCGATGTAATTGACGGTGAGCCTGGTATCTATGGAACGGGTATTGACCTCGATAGGGATTTCATTCCTAACAGCGTTGACCTAGATGATGATAACGATGGATTACCGGATCTAGCAGAGCTTGGCCCTGATGGAAAAGATATTGACACCGATGAGGATGGCAATGTTGATCGCCTGGACCGGGATAGTGATAACGATGGTATCCCTGATAGCGTAGAAGCCATTCCAGGAGTGATTGTTGTCGATGAAGATGGCGATGGAGTTATCGATAATTATACAGATAGCAATGGCGATGGATTGCACGATAATGTGTCTTTTTACGTCACAGCGGTCGATAGTGATAATGATGATATCCCTGATTTCAGGGACATTGATTCCGATAATGATAACTTGACGGATTTTTTTGAAGCATCTTGGGGGGATGTGGTTGATGCGAAGTTGAAAGGTCAGTTAAATAGCATAACGGATATTGATCATGATGGTTTGGCAGATGAGGTTGATACGGATGTGGAGGGTGCTACCAATGGTATCGCGCTTGAAAATCCGGATAGTGATTTCGATGGTATTTTCGACTTCCGTGATACGGATTCTGACGATGACGGCTTAACCGATGAAGAGGAGTCTGAGCCGGGCATCAATGAACCAAAGGATGATAATGCAAATAATGTGCATGACTATTTAGAGGTTCTGGCGCAATTGCCTGGAGGTGACGGTGGGGTAATCAAGACTGCTCCAACAGGATCAGGGGGAAGTTTTGGGTTCAATAGCTTGTTACTATTACTGCTACTATTGGCGGTAAAACAGTACCATTCTTTGAGCCATCAAAGACGTAAGTCCTTACTCATGGTGTGTTCCTTGTCAGGCTGTGTTGCCTTGTCTGGAGAGGTACACAGTATGTGCGGTAATGGCACATTAGAAGGTGCCTTTGATGAGAGTTGTTTATATGCTGGCGGTGGACTTGTAAGTAGTCATGTTGCCCCCGAAGGTAAGGCAGATGGTTGGCATACCACGGATGATTCCGATAAAGGTGTAAACTTTTTTGCTGGCTATAAAATTAATGAGCACTGGTTCTCCGAGCTTGCGCTTACTAACATGGGTAAAGCTGGATTATCTAACAGCGATACAGGCGAAAAAGGCAGTATTTCATACATTATTCCTTCTTTGCATGTGGGGTATCTTCAGCCGACGATCATTCCGCAACTGGGGGTCTATGGTAAAGCGGGGGTTTCTGCGATTCAGAACGATGCGGAGCCAAGCAGTATTCCTTATGAAAAAGAAACAAATATACAATTGAGTTATGGAATTGGTGCACAGTGGCAATCACCTACCTCTCCACTTTTTGCTAGACTGGGCGCCGATTTTCACGACACGGATGCGAGAGCAACAAGTGTCAGTTTAGGCTACCAATTTGGGGCTAAACGAAAAGCTGTACCTGAGGCCAAACCCATTCCGGCGGCACTACCCATTATGCGTCCAGTTGCGCCAGCACAAGTGGTGATGAAGGTCGCGCCTCATGATACTGATGGTGATGGTTTCCCCGATACTACGGATTATTGCCCTCTGAGCAAAAGAGGGGCTAAAGTTGATAATCGGGGATGTGAAATAAATTTACCTGCACCGACGTTTTCTGGCGTATTGGAAGGGGTAAACTTCCATACTGGATCTGCCAATCTAACACTTAATGCACAGAGCATTCTGAAGAATGTGGCCAATCAGTTCCAACGCTGGCCTGACCTCAAAGCGGTCATTGTCGGGCATACGGATAATGTGGGGAGTAATAGTAACAATATGCTTTTGTCGCAACAAAGAGCACATTCGGTTAGAACATTCCTTGTGCAAAATGGTGTTAAAAATTCCAGTATTCTTGCCGCGATAGGAAAAGGTGAACGGAACCCGCGCGCTTCTAATTCCCATGCAGAAGGACGAGCACTGAACCGCCGGGTTGAACTATTACCTAGGTAATAAAAGACAAGTCTTTTCAAAAATGCCTTACAAGTCCGCATGAGTGAGGTCGTTCAGCCAGAATGAAGCCGCTAGCCCCTCCGATAATGCAAGAACGGGTGGGATAAAGGGTGTCAGTTTTTTTGAATTGATGAGTGTCAAGGACGAATTCTGTGTTGAGTGACTATCCTAGGTTGAGATTGTTAAGGGAATCACATTCGTGGAGGCATCGGTGGAGTCGTCACAAAAAAAGGTTGGTCTAAAACGTAGCGTGGGACTGTGGTTATTGGTCTTCTACGGCTTGGGTAATATTCTGGGTGCTGGCATCTATGTGCTCATCGGTAAAGTGTCTGGCGAAGCAGGCTACTTTGCCCCCATTGCTTTCATGTTGGCAGCATTAGTAGCCGCGTTTACAGCATTTACCTATGCCGAATTATCTTCCCGATATCCGGTTTCTGCTGGCGAAGCGGTGTATTTACAGGAAGGTTTTGGTTGGGCGTGGCTATCAACGATGGTGGGCTTGTTGATTGCTTTTGCGGGCATGTTATCTGCGGCGACCATTGTGCGTGGGTTTTCTGGGTATATTCAGGTTTTTAGTGACCTGCCAACAAGTATTGTTGTCATTGGGGTGCTATTTTTGCTGGGTCTCATCGCCATTTGGGGGATTAGCGAATCGGTCAAAGTGGCAGCCTTTTTGACAGGGCTTGAGATCTTTGGGCTACTGTTAATTATTGCGGTGGGAAGCAAGCAGCTTTCAACCTTACCTGAGGTTATTTCAACACTCCCTTCTTTGTCAGAAGGTTATGTTTGGTCGGGCATCTTTATGGGGGCTTTTCTGGCGTTTTATGCCTTCATTGGTTTTGAAGATATGGTGAATGTAGCGGAAGAGGTGAAAGAGCCTGAGAAAAATATGCCACGAGCTATCTTGATTGCGCTGATTGTATCGACGCTGTTGTATGCCCTGGTGTCACTGGTTGCGGTGGTAAATTTATCACCTGCGGAGTTGAAGGCAAGTGCCGCTCCTTTGGCCGATATTTATACCTCAGCAACGGGCAATAAACCGGTTCTTATCACGTTTATCAGTATTTTCGCGGTAATAAATGGCGCGCTGATTCAAATCATTATGGCGGCTCGTGTCTTTTACGGCATGAGTCGTCAGGGCTGGATTCCAGCCTTCTTTTCCCGAGTTTCCAAGCGTAGTCAAACACCTGTTATAGCGACTGTCTTTGTGGTGCTTGTTATTAGTTTATTAGCGGTTTGGTTTCCCCTGCAAAAGCTTGCTGAGGCAACCAGTTCGCTGATATTGATCATTTTCTTTATGGTCAATATCGCTTTGTTGAAAATTAGAAAGCAGCAAGCCCCACCTGAAGGGGTTAGAACCTACCCCGTGTGGGTTCCAATTATTGGAGCTATCGGCAGCTTGTTGCTACTGATGGTGAAGGTTCTGTGACAGCGC
>CACVAY010000021.1:14067-43549 GCA_902727985.1 uncultured Thiotrichaceae bacterium
ATATCATGATTCTAAAACAAACAAAGGAAGGTTTTATGGATAGCAATCTAAATTTCATGCTGGAAGAGTTAAAGTCTGATTATGGGCTGCTATCCCTCAAGGCAGGTACGGAATGGGAAGACATGAATTATGCTGAGATTAATCATCTGCATTCCCTAGGGCAAGGTGAGCTCCCCATTCTCGTTAAGATTGCGGGCCCTGAAGCCAAGACCGACCTGCGTCACCTACGTGCTATTGGTGTTAATGGTATTCTTGGCCCTATGATTGAGTCGGAATATGCGCTGGAAAAATTTGTTGTTACCACAAAAGGTGCTTATGAGGGCAGTGGTATTACGCCATTATTGGCTATCAATATCGAGACAATACAAGGGTATCAACAACTAGATGTTTTATTAGCCAGTCCGTATTTTCAGGATATTGATACCGTCGTTATCGGTCGTCTGGATTTGTCACTTTCAATGCGGATCAGTGATGTTGATAACCCCGAAGTGGTGCAGATAACTCAAGATGTGGCTCGTCGAGTGCGTCAAGCGGGTAAGCATGTGTCCATTGGTGGATTCGTGAACCCTGGTAGTGCTGGTTCGTTGCAAGATGCTGATGTTGATCGTCTTAGCACCATTCACACGATGTTTGATCTGGCAAAGGTAAAAGACCCTGGTACCTCCATTTGGAAAGCTATCGAATTTGAAATTGCCTACTACCAGTCTTTATTGACGGTTCATCCCGAACGCAACGCTTTTTATCGTGAACGAATCGATGTCAGTCAGGCTAAGTTGGATAAAGCGGCCGAGCTGATGATCCCGCCAAAAGCGGTCGGAGCCGCCAGATAGATTCATCTTATGTATAGGCAATACGACAGTGTTGATGTCATTGTGATTGGTAGCGGTTTTGCTGGTTTGGCCGCCGCTATTGTTGCAGCCCAGGCAGGTTGTTCTGTGCGGGTGCTGGAGAAGCGTGACTTTTGTGGCGGCAACTCCTGGATCAGTGGTGGTGCGCTTGCTGCTGTCGACAGTGCTATGCAAGACCGTTACGGCATTGCTGATTCGACAAAGTTGATGTTCGAAGACATGATGCGTGCAGGTCGATGCAATAACCCCGAATTGGTGCAGTTGGTATGTGAGCATTCCTATGATGTATTGCAGTGGTTGCGAAAAGATTTTGGGGTGAAATTTATGCCACGCCTGGAGCAGCTTGGCGGTCACTCAGTACCCCGTTGTCATAATATTGAAGATATTCAAGGACGAAATATCATTAATCCAATGCTTGAAATGGCGAGAGATTTGGGTGTTCAAATTCACATGGAAAGTGTCATGGAGGCTCTCATTCAGTGTGACGACGGGGCTGTTATAGGGGTTGAGTTACGCAATCCTGAAGGTGCACAACAACTTTTCGCTCAGCAATCTGTGATTCTGGCCAGTGGTGGTTTTAGTGATGAAGCTGCCGGAGCAAATGCTTTGCGTACAAGCCTTAATGATTCGACCTCCGAAATTTTACACATTGCTGAACAGGCAGGAGCTGAGTTGGTTGATATGGAACATTTGCAAATGTTGCCCTGTGCGTCACCTGATGAAGAGGGAAGAGGGGTAGCGCCTGTTTTTGCTAGCTACGTTATTTTCCCCTATGGATTGATGATTAACCCAGAGACGGGGCAGCGCTTTGTCAATGAATGGACGGATCGTAAAACTCGTGCTGACAAGATGTTGGCATTGTCGGCTTGCCCTATCGGGATTACCGATCAACAGGCATTGGATATCGTGGGTGATATGATCTACGACCACATGGATGAAAAAGTGACACGACGCTTTGATAGCCTGGAAGCATTAGCCGCATTCCATCAGCTTCCTTATGATGTTTTAAAAGAAACCGTAACAACCTATAACGATTATGTTGCACGGGGTTGTGATGATGATTTTGCTAAACCTATTCCCGTCAAAGCTAAGCCCCTCAAAGCGCCATTTTACAGTGTACGCCTTTGGCCCAAAGCGCATTCCACTATGGGGGGCGTGAGAATTAATGCTCAGGCTCAAGTGATGACGCCACTGGGCAACCCCATACCACGTCTCTATGCTGCTGGTGAAGTGACGGGAGGCGTTCACGGAATGTCTCGTTTGGGTTGTTGTGCCATCACGGAATGTCTCGTTTTTGGTCGCATTGCTGGAGAGCAGTCATCCGTGTTAAATCCTACTGCTGAGACTATTTCATGAACAAACAAACTATTCAACAGAGCCGTCTATTTACCGATGGTCATAGTGTGCTAGATGCAACGCTCCGTGATGCGGGGTATTTAAATGACTGGGGGTTTACCCGAGAAGACATTTTTGACGTTGTAAGAGGAGTCGCGCTGACAGGTGTAGAGGCCATAGAGGTTGGCTACATCAGTGATAAGCCCGACAGACCTCCAGCCGCATGCTGTCATGCTGATTTACTGTTTGGTCTTCGTGAAAAAACAGAGGGTGTTAGCAATCTGGCAGTGATGATCAGTCTTAGTGAAACTGACCCAGAGAGTTTGTTTGCCAGCCGATATGAGGTGCTGGACCTAGTACGAATTCCTACCACTATCGAACAGCTACCACAAGCCTTAGCGGTCGCGCAGGCCGCCGCTCGCTATGATATCGCTGCTAGTCTTAACTTGGTGAATATTTCCACGCTATCGCCAGAGCAGTTTATAGATGTCGCGCAACAGGTTCAACAATCTGAGGTCGTTGATATATTTTACCTTGCCGACTCTCGCGGGGCCTGCCGACCTGATGATGTCCGCGCCATGGTCGGTATTGTGCGAGAGCATTGGGAAGGGTTATTGGGATTTCATGCCCATGACAATACGGGCTTTGCCAGTGTTAATCCGCTGATGGCCTTAGAAGCCGGATGTCAGTTGATTGATGGCACGGTAAACGGCTTGGGACTAGGCAGTGGCAATACCCGATTGCAGCACGCCATGAGTCTGGTGCTACAGCATGAGCCTAACAAGCCTTATCAGTTTGAACCGCTTGATGCGTTACACCACTTTGATGTCCCGATGCCGGCAGAAAAAAGCTATTTGTATTATCTGGTGGGGGCCAAAAATATTGCCCAATTGTGGGTCGAACCTTTAATCGACCGCTATGGCGATCACGCTGCACAGCGTTTGCAAAGCATTCCCCGTAAACCTTACACCGACTTCGAGCAAGTGATTCAGGAGATAGAGGCATGAGTGAGACCTTAAACTTATCTGACCTTTCACAAACCGATCTACAGCAATTAGATGTGGTCGAGCGTTATACGCAATTCGCACCAGTCTACAACCAGTCAGTCGATGACTGGGGTTATCAATGCTATCGCACGGCAGCGGATGCTCTAGAACATTATCTTCCCACAAACGCCCCCATCTTGGATGCAGGCTGTGGCACAGGGCTGGTTGGCCAGGTATTAGCGCAGCACGGGTATCGTGATGTCACGGGTATCGATATCTCGCAAGATATGTTGGAACAAGCCGAAGCAACGGGACATTACCAGCAGGTAAAAGCCCAGGATTTGAGTCAGACACCTTATCCTTTTGCCGATAACCATTTTGCAGCCATTGCTTGTGTCGGCGTATTTTCATTGATCGCTGATCCTGCTCCAGTGTTACGAGAATTTTGTCGTCTGGTGCGCTCCCAAGGGTATCTGGTGTTCACACAACAGGAAGTCTTGTTTGAACAGTACGGTTATGCCGAGGTTTTGCGAGGATTTGAGGAGCGAGGCGAATTACGCTGTGAAAGTGTGAGTGAGCCTGTGGTTTATCTCCCTAAGCGCGAAGGTTATGCGGATCGTAAAGTTATCTATTGTATCTACCAGGTTCTCAAACAAGAGGATGAGATTAATCCATGAAAAAATGTTTGATTCTCAATAACCGTGAGCCGATTCCGGAAGATCATCTACAAGACTTAAATGATCAGTTGGAAAGTGTCTGGTATCAAAAAACAGAGCCTGGTTTTTCCCTGGATGAAGCGGTAACCGCTAATCCTGATACCCATATCATCATCACGACGTATATGAATTTGACGGCAGATTATCTACAGCAGATGCCGCAGCTAGAAGCCATTATTGCGACCACGATTTCCACGCATTTTATTGATTCAGGCTATTGCCGAGAGCATGGTATCCAGATTTTCAATACCGAAAACTACACGGGGTCTTCTGTGGCAGAACATGCCGTAGCCTTGATGATGGCAGGTATGCGTAAGATTCCGGCCATTGATCATGAAGTTCGTCAGGGGAATACCGATTGTTTTGACTTTCCCGGTATTGAAATGGCAGGTAAAACGGCAGGCATTATTGGCTTTGGTAATATCGGACGCTATGTCGCGCAACTGCTAAGCGGCTTCAATATGCGTTTGCAGTATTACAACCGCTCACCACGGGACAGTCTAATCGCTGAAGGTGTCGATCTTGAGACTCTACTGGCAACCTCTGATGTGGTACTGATGACGACACCGCTGAATAATGATTCTCATCATGTTATTGATGCGGATGCGCTGAAACGTATGAAACCCAGCGCCTTGCTGGTGAATATCTCCCCCGATGATGTGATGGATATGGCAGCCGTTCGTGATGCACTGCACACAGGTCAAATAGGGGGCGTAGCTTTGGATCTATTGGTGGTGGACTTCTTTCTGGAAACACCCAATACCGTACTCACCTCCCGCCGCGCCTGGTACACCCATGAATGTTTTAGTCGCCGAATTCATCAATGGAAATCAACATTAGAGGCTTATCTGGAAGGCAGACAGCAACAAAGTCTGAACTCACTCGATTTTGTGCCTATTAAGGATTATGGACTGCAAGACAAGGAAACAGAGTCAAATCATGAAAAATGATCAATTACGCACTATTTATCCCTTTGGTGATGGGCATCCAAGGATTGATATGGAGAGCTATCGTCTGGACTGTGAGAAATTCACACAGCCTGAAGCTTTAACCGAAGCGGTTCATCAGCAGTGGCAAGACAAGGGACTGGTCGTTCTGGCGAATACCGGCATGACGCATCTCAGTGAGTTGCAAAAGTATGGTGAAATGATTTTTGCGGATTTCACCCGCTATGAAGGTGGGTCCGCACCGCGCAATATGTGGAGTGACAAAGTGTTTGGTATCGATGATACGCCCTGCCATATCGATATGTGCTACCACAATGAAGCCTGTTATCTCCCTAGCTTTCCTCAATGTTTCGTCATTGGCTCTTTGTCATCTCTAAGCAGGGGGGGAGAGACCCTGGCCTCTAATAATGAAGCAACTACCGATGCCTTGATGGAAACCGACCTGGGACAGACCTTGAAGGAAAAAGGCATCCGCTATGTCCGCAATATGACCGATAAATATGCCACTGACGTGATGGTCTACAAGCATTGGCAGGATACGTTTTATACCGACTCCAAAGCAGAGGCGGAAAACTATGTGAAGGCGCAGGGCTGGGATCATGAATGGCTGGCTGATGGCACCTTACGCACCAGTTATGTTGTGGATGCTTTTGAATATCACGATAGGCTGGGGAAGGACTTATATTTTGCCGGATTAGTGAGCCATGCTGCGTTCTTTGACCAGTGGCCGGGGTTTAATAACTTACCGGATGCAGAACGTCCATTTACCATGGAGTTAGGGGATGGAACACCATTGAGTGATGATGACATCGCGACGGTGTATGCCGCCTACAACCAGGCGTCCGTTGCTCTGGAATGGCAACGTGCGGATGTTGCGATTATCGATAATTTACGCTGGAGTCATGCGCGTCCTGCCTACCAATTACAAGACGGGGAAACCCGAGTCATGGGCGTCACCATGGGGATGATGAAAAATCGGAGCGGTAGTCGTTCTTAAAGGAGAGATCTGTTTTGCGTATTAAAAAAGTTACATTATATCGTCTGGAAATTCCAATGATGTGTGGGAAATTTTCCTGTTCGTTGGAGCCTGGTGTTGAACAGGCCGAAGTGGTTATCACGCGTGTGGAAACGGAATGTGGTTTGGTGGGTTATGGTGAATCAGGTTCGGTGGGAGGATATCCCAATTATTCCCCCGGCATTCTTGCCAGCAGTGCCGAACTGATTAGTCGACATTTAATGGGTAAAGACCCAAGACATGTGAATGCGATTCAACATAGTATGTCCCTGATTGATGGACATGGCGCTATCAAGTCTGGTTTCGATATGGCGTGCTGGGATATTTTGGGTAAATCTGTCAACAAACCGCTACATGAAATGCTGGGTGGCAAGTTAATGGATAGGGTGCCGTTATATCGCTCTATTCCGACCGAAGCACCCGAGGATATGGTGCAATCGGTGAAAGACTGGCGTGCTGAAGGCTACCGCATGTTTCAGCTGAGGGTAGGACATGGTGATATTCAGGCGGACTTACAACGTATTGCCGGAGTGATTTCGAAGCGAAGAAACGATGAGTTATATACCGTCGATGTTGCCGGGCACTGGCGCGTTGATGAGGCCTTATACATTCTGAATGCTGTCCGTGATTTGGATTTTACCATCGAGCAGCCGTGCTGGACCGTGGATGATTGTATGTCCTTACGCCAGCGAATCACGTTTCCCATGAAGTTGGATAACAGCCTTAATAGTGTGCATGACGTTATGCGCGCTTATGCGAATAACGCCTGTGACAGTATCGTGATTCATCTGAATAAGTTTGGTGGCATATCTCCATCACGGATTGCCCGTGATCTCGCATCAGCGGGTGGATTAGGGCTGACCTATTCGACGCAATGGGGGACTGAAATTACGACTGCGGCGCTCATTCATCTTGGCATGACGACGCAACCCGACCGTTTAATTAGTACCATTGATAGCCATAACTATTCCTCACTAACCGTCGCCACCAACGCCCCTATTATTGTTGATAATGGTGAGATGTGGCTTAATGACGATGCACCCGGACTTGGTGTTGTCGTTGACGATAATGCACTGGGTGAGCCTGCGCATGTCATTGAGCATGGAGCCTAACGTTTTATGGAGAAAACGAGACTGGATGTTTTCCTGGATCAATTAAAAGCGCTGGCTATCGCTGAAGAGCCTGTTGATCAAGTTCACAGTCTGTTGCAGCAGCTTTTGAGCAATAACTTAGCCGTGGCAAAAGAGATCTTTAAACCGTTAGATGACGATGTAACTTTATACGAGGACGAGACTCTCTGTGTTTTGCATTACCGCATGCCGCCAGGAGTGGTGGTTCCTCCGCATGATCACCGAATCCCGGCAATTATCGGAGTCTATGAGGGTGTTGAAGAGAACCATTTCTTTGAGGTGATTAATGGCAGGCTAGTGCGCCAGGAAATCAAGCAAGTGACCACTGGCAATGTGCTCAGCATTTCCCCAGAGAGTATTCATTCAGTGCAGACAGGCAACGATCAACCTTCTGCTGCCATACATGTCTATTTGGGTGAGCTCACAAAAACCCAACGCTTTCGCTATGATTGGAAAACCGGACTGGCGATTCCTCTAGGGAATTTCGATGATATTCGAGAAGAACCACTAGGTGACAAGCAATGAAGCTTATATTGAATCCTTCAGCATGGATAATTTGGGTTTTTCAATGACCACGTTAAGAGATAGTCTGGACGTATTTTGTTTGATTCAATCCAATGAAATACTTCCCAGCATGAAAAATATTCAACATGACCAGTCTCCTGTGGTCGGTTTTGTGACAGCACCGGAATGGCTTGAGCCAGCCGTCACTGAGTTTCCAACGACTGTGCAAGAAAATATCCGAGTACGACAATCCCCTCTGATGTTACCAGGATTTGATTATCAGTTAGAGAGTATCGCTAATGTGCAGGATCAGTTAAACCTTAATGCCCAAAGGCTGAAAGCGATGGGGTGTGATTTGGTGGCGCAGGTGGGTACGCCCTTTGCATGGGCAGGGACGAATTCCGAAGCAGAAGCTCGTGCGCGTTGTGATGCAATGCAACAAGCCTCTGGGGTGTCTTGCGTGATGACTTCCTTGGCCATTGTCGATGGCTTGAGAGCACGAGGTGTCAATAAAATTGCCATTAACTGCCCTTACTATGAGCACAACTGGCGTGATCAGTTTAGTGCATTCATGAGGCAGTGTGACTTTCAGGTTATTGCTGCTGCCAACTTGCATGATCTTGGCCTGGTCAAGCCTCAGGAGTCATTGACACTTTATCACACACCATCAGAGAAATTAATTTGTGAATCATTTCAGAAGCTTGCTGAACGTGCGCCGGAAGCTGAAGCGATCGTGGTTCCAGGCACTGCTGTCAGGACGCTCCCCATTTTGCAAACCCTGGAAAAAATGCTTGATAAACCAGTGATTACAGCAGACACCATTCTCTATTGGGCAATAGCGCAACAGTTGGGTCTAACACTAAAACCGATAATGGGTACATATTCGCATCTCTAACTGGAGATGCCTAAGGAGTTTTTATGCGTATTAGTAACGTTTCTTTCTATCACAAGCATTTACCAATGTTGTGTTCATCATTCACCTGCTCCCTGGAGCCTGGTGTGTCCAGTGCTGATGTGGTTATCGTCAAAGTAGAAACTGATGAAGGGCTGGTTGGCTATGGCGAGGTGGGCGCTGTGGGAGGTTATCCAAATTATGCGCCCGGCTTAGTCGCGAGTAGTGCGGAGTTGGTGCGACGACACTTACTGCACAAAGACCCCTGCGATCTCAATGATATCCAACACACCATGTCGTTGATTGATGGTCATGGTTCTATCAAAGCGGCCTTTGACATCGCCTGTTGGGATATTTTTGGTAAATCAATAGGCAAATCAGTTTCTGCGTTAATGGGCGGGAGACTGCGTGAAGAAGTGCCTATTTATCGTGGTCTGCCATTAAAGAAGCCCGCCGATATGGCCAAAGAGGCGGATGCCTGGCGAAGTGATGGCTACCAGTATTTGCTTATGAAGGTTGGCAGTGGAAACTTGGCCGAAGATGTGGAATGTATCGAGGCTGTATTAGAAAACCGTCAACCCGGAGAACATATCACCGTGGATGCGTCAGGTCGCTGGCGGGTCGATGAAGCGCTGTATGTTCTGAAAGCGGTAGAGCATCTGGATTTTGTGTTGGAACAACCTTGTTGGCAGTACGAAGAATGTGCTTCTGTTCGAGCGCGTACCAATCGCGCCATGAAGCTGGATAATTCTATTACGGATGTGGGTAAAGTGCTACGTGCGCAAGCCGATAAAGCCTGCGAGCTAATGACCTTGAAGATCGATAAATTGGGCGGCTTGAGCCAAGGCAGAATAGCTCGTGATATTACTTCTGCTGCAGGTATTGCGGTGACGATGGAAGCGCAATGGGCCACTGAAATCACCACGGCAGCGGTTGTGCATCTAGCATTGAGCACGGCTCCAAACCGTTTACTGGCCTCTACTGATCTTCATACGTATTCTTCGCTGTCAACCTCCAAGGGCGAGGCCATTCGGGTTGAGAATGGCATGATGTCGATGGTCGATAATAATTTGCCGGGTTTAGGCGTTGAAGTGGATGAAGATGCTTTGGGAGAGGCTAGTGTTGTTATCCAAGCCTAACGTCAATCTCATCAAAGGTAAGCTATGCCATTCCCCGTGATTTTTGCCGGCCTGGCAGTCGGTGCGAGTGCTGGCGTTGTATTGCGCGGGCTGAATAAGGTACGCAGCCGAAATAGGATGGTGCACCCAGCATTGATCTCTCAGGGTAAAAAATCGAAACCTGATATCAAGAAAAAAACGGACTCGACGATGTCTCCAGCAGAAGCTGTAGCTGCAAAACAACAACGTGTGGCGTTAGGTTCAGTCGGCCTTATAGGATTGGGAGCACTGACGACTCCCGTTATCGGCTTAGCAGGACTCCCTTTGCTCGCCTACAATTACACCTACATGATGCGAGGTGTTTGGCGCTCCTACCGCAATAAGGGCAAGTTGAGTGTGGTCATACTGGATGCCTTATCGGTCAGCTTCGCCATCTTTATGGGGTTTTTCTTTACTGCCGGCTTGTTGTTTACCGCCGTTTTTACGGCTAATCGCTTAGTTGCTCGTACCGAACGGCAGGCACAAACTGATTTTAGTCGCATTTTTGGTGAATTGGGTGACACTGTCTGGTTGTTAAAAGAAGGCGCTGAAATTGAAGTACCCCTAGAAAGTTTGCAGGCGCAGGACGTCATTATTGTCAAAGCGGGCGATATGATTCCGGTGGATGGGCATGTGAGTAGTGGTGAGGCCTTGGTCGATCAGCATTTGTTGACGGGCGAATCGCAACCCGTAGAGAAAAAAACAGGTGATGAGGTTTTTACCTCGACCTTGCTTATTTCTGGCAGTATTCAAATTGTTGTAGAAAAACAGGGCTCAGATACGCTTACAGGTCAGATTGCCAAGACACTGGAACATGCCGCAACGTTTAAGCATCAGGTTCAGGCGCGTGGTGAAAAACTGGTGGAGCAGGGTGCTTCACGTACCATGTTAGCGTCAGGGCTGGCTTTGCCGTTTCTCGGTTTAGGGCATGCGATGGCATTGAGTTACAGTGGTTTTGGCTATCAGATGCGTACGTCTGCACCCCTCATGGTACTGAACTACCTGCGAATTGCCTCACGCAATGGCATTCTGGTTAAGGATGGTCGAGCACTGGATACTCTGCAACAAGTTGATACCATTGTCTTCGACAAGACGGGGACGCTGACTGAAGAGGTTCCTAAAGTCGGGCAGCTAATTGCCTGCAACGGCTTTAGTAAACACCAACTGTTGCAATACGCGGCGAGTGCGGAACAACGGCAGAAACACCCCATCGCTCAAGCCATCTGCCAACATGCACAGCAAGAGGGTGTATCTAGCTTAGAAGTACTTAATACTGATTACGCGATTGGTCACGGTTTGAAGGTTGATTTAGCAAATGAAAATCAGGACTCTGCTTCGCTTAGGGTGATGATTGGTAGTCGCCGTTTTGTCGATGCTGCTGGTATTGCCGTACCTGATGTTATCAATCAAAGGGAAGATGATGGCGGTGATAAGGGGTACTCAATGGTTTATATTGCAACTGGCGAAAATGAGCTGGTGGGTGCGATTGAACTACAACCTGCTTTACGTCCACAAGCTAAACAAACGATTGATGCCTTACATGAGTTGGGAATAACGCCCTATATTATTTCCGGAGACCAGGAAAAACCGACTCGCTATCTGGCAAAAACGCTCGGAATTGATCACTATTTTGCAGAAACACTACCAGAAGGCAAGGCTAATCATGTCGAAAGCTTACAGGCTCAAGGACATAAAGTGTGCTTTATCGGTGATGGTATAAATGATTCAGTCGCCCTGCAAAAAGCAGATGTCTCAGTATCATTGCATGGAGCAGCAACTATTGCTCAGGATACGGCTGATATCTTATTGATGACACCCGATTTAATGCATCTTCCCTATCTATTAGGCATGTCGACCGAACTCCACCAACGTATGAACAATAGTGAAATTATTAATAACGCTTTCGGTTTCGCTTGCGTGTCTGGTGTGCTGTTACTTGGAATGGGTGCCAGCGGTGCCATTTTATTGTATTCCGGTGGATTGTTAACCAATTTATCAAATTCGATGTTGCCTTTGCTCACTCATCCTGAGAAAGAACCGAAAGCACTCAAGGAGCATTCTGAAGATTAAATTTGGTTCCAGGGAAATAGCGAAGAATAGGAGGTTCAAGCACAGCTACCCCCCCTGAAGGGGTTAGAACCTACCCCGTGTGGGTTCCAATTATGGAGCTATCGGCAGCTTATTGCTACTGATGGTGAAGGTTCTGTGACAGCGCATTAATGTGCTGCATGTTGGATGTAGCTAGTTTGGCAAACGATTAAGGAGAGAGTGAGGATGTAAGGTGAAGAGAATGTGGAGTTACCATTGAAACTCCTTATTTTCTTCACATTTGATTCTTGTTTTTTTGGCATACTTTAGTCATTGAATACCCAAAAGATTTACCCCCTTTGCGGCGGTTGAAACCCCGCCGCTTTTTTAAATCGCATTTACTCAGCACTTAAAAGACGCAGATTATTCTGGTCTGTGGCTTGTTTTCGAATCCGGTTTAGCGGCCTTTTGGCAATAAGTCTTTGACTATTGCTCTTTCTTCCAGAAGTTCTTTTTCCGATGTCTTAAGACGTGATTGATCTAGGTTATCAAGACCCAGTCCTTGAACAATCTCATACTCTCCATCTTTACAAGTAACGGGGAAAGAAAAGACCACGCCTTCACTGATGCCATAGCTACCATCCGAGGCAACGCCCATGCTGACCCAGTCCCCTTCCTGTGTGCCTAATGCCCAGTTGCGAACATGATCAACCACGGCATCTGCTGCTGATGCTGCAGAAGAGAGACCACGTGCTTCAATGATTTCTGCACCACGTCGCTGGATGCGCGGAATCATGTGGTCAATAACCCAGTCTCGGGTAACCAGATCGTAGGCAGGGGTTCCGTTAATCAGGCATTTACCGATATCAGGGTATTGGGTCATCGAGTGATTGCCCCAGATAATCATGCGTGTGATATCCGCGACTAGCCTATTTGTCTTGTTAGCGAGCTGTCCCAGTGCCCGATTGTGGTCGAGACGCGTCATGGATGTAAATTGCCTAGGGTGAAGATCGGTAGCATTGGCTGAAGCGATAAGGGCATTGGTATTGGCTGGATTACCTACCACCAGCACTCGAACGTTCTTAGAGGCATGCTCATTGATGCTTCGTCCCTGCATGGCAAAGATTTTGGCATTCTCCAGAATCAGATCATTACGTTGCATTCCCTTACTGCGAGGCTTGGCACCGATCAAAATGGCATAATCTGTTTCACGAAAGCCAATGGCGGGATCATCGGTAAGAACAGTATCGTGCAGCAGCGGGAGTGCACAATCCTCCAATTCCATGCCGACACCGTAAAGAGATGAAAGCGCTTGTGGTATTTCCAGCAGTCTAAGGATAATCGGTTGATCAGGGCCGAACATTTGTCCGGAAGCGACTCGAAATGCCAGCGCATAACCAATATGGCCGGCCGCGCCGGTGATGGTAATTTTGATAGGGTTTTTCATCTATTTACACCTTTTTGATTAGTAGAGTTAATGGAGGTATAAGCATAAATATTAGTATAGATTTAAGATAAAGCCGACTTGATTGGTGTTCTTTGCATAGATTGTTATAAATCAATGTTAAGCAGGTTTTCCTGTGTAAAATACTTGTCTTCATCTTGTTATTTCTTTTTTGATTTCTCCAACTTGAAATGTCTCAATGGCAACAATCGATTTCCTAAAATCCCTTAAAAAATACGTCAAACGTGACCTGAATCTCGCGGTTGCGGTTGGTTTATTATCTGGCTTTTTGATTATTGCGCAGGCCTGGTTGCTGACGAATGCCTTGACAGGGGTGGTCTTTAACAAGCAACAATTGAGTGATGTGATGCCCTGGTTGTGGGGCATTCTGGCGATTTTTAGTGTTCGTGCTGTGCTGAGTTGGTTATCCGAACAGATTGCTTTTCGTGCGGCGACGAAGATCAAACAAGACATTCGCATGAGACTGCATGAGCATCTTCAATTATTGGGGCCTGATTATCTGATAGGACAGCGTAGTGGCGAGTTGGCAAATACCATAGTTGATGGCGTCGATGCGTTGGAAAACTATTACGCACGCTATTTGCCAACCATGTCTTTGGTAGCGTTATTGCCACTAGCTATCTTGGTGTTTATTTTCCCGATAGATTGGATTTCAGGCTTGGTATTGCTGGTGACAGCGCCCTTGATTCCATTCTTTATGATTCTGATCGGCAAAGGGGCGGAAAAGCTTAATCAGAAGCAATGGCGCAAGTTGGCACGTATGAGTGCACATTTTTTGGATATGATTCAGGGGCTGACGACTCTTAAGCTCTTCAATGCAAGTCGTCGTGAAGCGAAGGTGATTGCACGTGTTTCAGAGGAGTACCGTCAAAGCACCATGGCGGTTTTAAGAGTTGCCTTTTTATCCTCATTGATCTTGGAATTTCTCGCGACAGTGAGTATTGCGATTGTTGCAGTGCTGATTGGTTTTCGTTTGTTGTATGGCGAAATTGATTATCTGTATGGCTTCTTTATATTGCTGCTCGCGCCCGAGTTTTATCTGCCGTTGCGCAATATGGGGACACATTATCATGCGCGGATGGAAGCAATAGGCGCTGCTGAAAAGATTATCGAGGTGTTGGAAACGCCGGTTCCTGAGAATCGTCAAGCGGCTGAACAAGCGATTTTTAAATCCTACGATATACAGATTGCCATGCAAGGTTTGGTGCATAGCTATAATGGCAACAAAAATGCGTTAGATCACCTTGATATCGAGATTCCTGCGGGGAAAACCGTTGCTTTGGTCGGTACGAGTGGTGCAGGGAAATCGACAGTAGCCAAGTTGTTATTAGGTTTTCTGGAATTGCAGCAGGGTACGATTCGCATTAATGATCGCGACTTTAAGGCGATCAATCTTGAGCAATGGCGAGAACACTTGGCATGGGTTCCACAAACCCCGCATTTATTCCAGGGTAGCGTGTTTGAGAATATTGCCTTAGGTAAGCCAACAGCGAGTTTGGCGGAAGTTGAGAAAGCGGCTCGTTTGGCGAATATTCATGATTTCATTATGAGCTTGCCTGAGAAGTATCAGACCGAATTAGGTGAGAATGCGAAGAATTTATCGGGAGGGCAGAGGCAACGTCTTGCCTTGGCGCGCGCATTTTTGAAAAATGCGCCTTTTGTGATTTTGGATGAAGCTACTGCGCATTTGGATAAAGAAAGTGAAGCATTGATTCAGCAGAGTATTGACGTCTTGTCGAAAAACCGCACGGTATTAATTATCGCACACCGAATCAATACCATTGAAAACGCTGATCAGATTATTTTGATGCAAGACGGTAAAGCGCTTGAGCAAGGTACACATCAGGAGTTACTGAGCATGCAGCATTATGCTCGGTTATATGAACAATTCAGGGAGGGCAATGAATGAAACAGGATCTTCTCATTCTCTGGCGATTGTTCAAACTATTGCGCCCGTATGCGGGTTGGGTTTTGCTGGGGGTATTGCTCTCCTTGGCAACCGTACTAGCCAATATTAGTTTGTTGACCTTATCTGGCTGGTTCATTACAGCAATGGCATTGGCGGGGATTGCGAGTGTGGATATGAATTACTTCACACCTGCGGCAACGATTCGCGGTTTGGCAATAGCACGGACTGGTGGGCGGTATTTGGAGCGCCTGGTAACACATGAAGCTACCTTTCGGATTACCGCGCAATTACGCTATTGGTTCTACGAGAAGCTGGAGCCCTTAGCGCCAGCAGCATTGCAACACTATCATTCTGGTGATTTATTACGGCGTATTCGTTCTGATATTGATACCTTGGAAAGTTTCTATCTCCGTACGTTTTCACCAATTATGGTGGCGTTGATTGCGGGCATTATCGTGCTGTTATTCTTGTCTCGCTACCATCTGCAATTGATGTTAGTTGAGCTGGTATTATTAGTGGTTGCAGGTCTTATTGTTCCTTTGATAGCGAATAAGTTTAGTAAAAAACCCGGCGAGGAATTAGTCGAGAAATCGGCCGTTTTACAAACACAGGTCATTGATAGCATTCAGGGGATGGGGGAGTTACAAATCTATCAGGCTGATGCGCGCTTAACGGAGACACTTTCGCAGCAGAGTGAATCAGTGCTTGAGGCGCAAACATCACTAAATCGCGTATCGGGCATGGCACAGGGTAGTACCTTATTCTTTGCCAATCTGGCGATGTGGCTGATGGTGATTGTGGCCATTCCATTGCTCGCCACCTCACAGTTAGAGCCTGCACAACTACCGATGTTGGCCTTATTAGCATTGGCAAGCTTTGAAATGATTATGCCGTTACCTTTGGCTCTGCAAGCCTTACCGCAGACGCTGACAGCAGCCAAACGTATCTTCGCGATTATTGATACACCTGTTCAGGTGAGCGAACCTGCCTCTCCTAAAGCAATTCCTGAAGACTTTACGCTTCAATTCGACAAGGTCAGTTTCGCGTATCCCGAGCAATCTAAAAGCACCTTAGAGAATTTTTCGTTGCGTATCGAGCAAGGGCAAAAAGTAGGAATTGTTGGGCCAAGTGGGGCAGGAAAAAGTACGATTATTGCATTGTTGATGCGCTTTTGGGATCCGCAGCAAGGGCAGATTACATTGGGTGATGATGCGCTAACAGCCTATGACTCGGAAGAGCTGCGTAAGCAATTCGCGGTTGCCTCACAACAGGTACATCTGTTTAACAGTACGGTTAAACGCAATCTCTTGCTGGCTAATCCTGAGGCAGCCGATGAACAGATTGTTGAGGTTTGTAAGATCGCTGAAATTCATGACTTCATCGAGTCGCAAGAAGAGGGCTACGACACCTGGATTGGCGAAGCGGGAACCAGGCTTTCCGGTGGACAAATTCAGCGTTTAGCGATTGCACGTGCTTTACTCAAGGATGCGCCCATACTGATTTTAGATGAGCCAGGAGAAAATCTGGATGCTGAAACGGAGCTGCGGGTGATGCAGAATATTCTTGAGGCTTCGGTAGGTCGTACCGTGATCCTCATTACGCATAAGAAAGTAGGTTTGGAAGCGATGGATCAGTTGGTTTCGTTGAATTAAGTTTTCAGAAGGGGCAAAGATGCAGGATCACGCTTTACACGAATAGCAGAGTTTCCTCTTGTTGTATCAATTCGTCTGGAAATCTTTGTCGTATATGTATCGAGGGATTAATAATTCAGATCTAGAGGTCTTATTATTTTTCTTAAAGACTCCTTCTACAGGAGCGATTCTATTTGATGTTGTTTAATTGAAAGCTTATGTCTACGAAAAAAACCACTATATGCTTAAACATGATTGTGAAAAATGAAAGTGCAGTCATAGAACGATGTTTGGAAAGTGTTGCTAAATATATCGACTATTGGGTGATCTGTGATACTGGATCTACTGATGGCACACAGCAAAAGGTTCAACATTTCTTCGATGTAAAAAATATTCCTGGAGAGCTTTTTGAAGATGAATGGCAAGACTTTGCACATAATCGCAACTTAGCCCTCGAACGTGCAAAAAAGAAGGCAGGTTACATACTCATCATTGATGCTGATGATTATCTTGAAACGAGCCCCAACTTCCAATTCGCTGCACTTAAAGCAGATGCTTACAACCTTAGGGTTCAGTTGAATGAGTTAGTGTATTTCAATACAAAGCTTATTCGCTCTGATGTGGCATGGGAATGGCGTGGCGTGTTACATGAATTTTTATTCGCTGAAAAGGTAAAGCCGTTTGTTAACTATTACGGTGACTATGTCATGAAAGCAACACGCGATGGAGATAGGAGCCAAGACCCAGAAAAATACAAGCATGATATTAAAGTGCTGGAAGCAGCGCTTGAAAAAGAACCTGGCCATACAAGATACCAGTTCTATTTAGCTCAGACGTACCGTGACCTTTTTGAATATGATAAAGCAATCGAACATTATAGTAAGCGCGTAGCTATGGGGGGTTGGGGTGAGGAAGTGTACGTCTCGATGCTGGAAGTGGCCCGTTGTTTACGCAAGCAAGGCAAGCCGGTAGATCAAATAATCGAAGCCTATTTGAAGGCTTATCGTTTTCGCCCACAGCGTTTTGAAGGTCTATTTGAAATGCTGAAGCTCTGTCGCATTACTGGACGTTTTTTCTTGGGTTATCAACTCTGTAAAGATATTAAAGGGGGTGTCCTACCGAAAGATATCCTGTTTGTAGAAAATGCTGTTTATGAATGGATGTATCATGATGAATTAGCTGTATGTGCGATTAATGCACATGACTTCCGCATGGGTGCAAGCCTTTTGAAAAGGCTCTTGAATAAGAAAGTCGTTCCTCATCATGAAGTAGAACGTATGAGAAGTAATTTGCAGTTTGCAGAGTCAAAGCTTGAGACGCAAAGAAAGAGACCAAAACGACGAAAGAAAGGGAAAAGAGTCTCCGCCTAGTTCGTAAAAGCTTTAAATGTTTCGTGCATAGAAACCTCGGTAAATCATTGGCACTAAGAGCAATGTCACCAACGTGGCGAATAATAAACCTGAAACGATGCTTATGGCTAATGGCTGTAGCATTTCAGAGCCTTCACCCCAAGCAAATGCCAGCGGAAACATACCGATGACGGTCGTTAATGTGGTCATGAGAATGGGGCGTAACCGCAAACCTGCTGCGTAACAGATTGCATCATAGAGATCGGTATATTCAGTCTTATGCTGTTCGATGGTTTCTAATAGAATAATGGTGTTGTTGACGACAATGCCAGATAGCATGATCATGCCGAGCCAAACGGGCATAGAAAGATTGGTTTCGGTGATATTTAAGCCAATCGATACGCCAATTAAGGTGAAGGGCACGCCGAGTAGAATAATAATGGGGTTGCGTAAGGATTCATAATGCACTGCCATCACAACAAACACCAAAAAGAGGGCGAGTAATAAGATAATTCGACTCAATTGTTGGTTCTTTTCAATCGCGACAATCTCCCCAGATTCATACCAGTTATAACCATCCGGCATATTGACCTGTTGCATGGCAGCTTCTGCCTCTGCGTAAATATTTTGTAGCGTATTATCGTCTTTGAGGCTGGCAGTAACCTCAATCATGCGTTGTTGCTTATCGCGCATAATGGTAGCGGGAGCCGTTTGCCATTCGATGTTGGCAATTTCATTTAATCGTATAGCTTGGCGTGGTTGTGTACCGCTGAAGAGCAAGATATTTTCAAGGTCACCAGGATTATTTAAGGTATTACGATCAAGACGCAGTACCACGGCAATGCGCTTGTCATTTTGAATCAGCTCAGTGACTTTTTTGCCACCAATAGCAAAGCGTACAAAATTGCCTACCTCACTGGCAGACAGCCCAAGCTCTGCAATTTTTTGACGATTTAATACAATTGTTAGCTCTTGCTCATTGGCTTCATTGGTATGCGCGAGATTGCTTAATCCTTCGATTGCACTCAGTTCCGTAATCGCTTGATCGGCTAGTTCATTGAGCGTTGTTAGATCAGGGCCTTTGATACGAATGTTTAAATCATCCTCACCTTGGGATACACGAATACCACGGATGCCCCGATTACGGATACGAATTTTTACACCAACCAGTTGTGCTTCCTTGAGTGTCTTTTGTGTGTGTTTGATCCAATCATTAACGCTACGACTTCTTTCATTAGTTGTTTTGAGTAAAACCTTAATATTGGTACGATTGCTGCGCTCGTATTGCGAGCGTCCAAATACAAAGCCTCCGACAGTTGTGAAAAGTGCCTCTATATCGTTGTCTTTGGAAAGAATATCTTCTACACGCTGTGCCAAGTCATCCATGCTATCAAGGGAAATGCCTGGGTCAGCAGTGAGATTAATTTGAATTTCACCATTATCCATCTTGGGTAGAAAATCATATTTTTTATCGAAAAGGCTAATGCTGCTGAAATACAAACCAATAGCGAAAGCCGCAATAATTAGCCACCAAACCTTAAATAAATGTCTGAGTAACCAGCGGTAAGCTGTTTGTAAATATTCAATGGCTTTGTCGATGAGACGTCTGATCAAGGCAGGTTTTGATGAGGTTTTAATGCGTGCAGCTAAGGCTGGAACGAGTGTTAAGGCAACCAGCATCGAGCCGATAATGGCGGTAGAGATGGTGACGATCAAGCCTTCAAACAATAATCCGATTAACCCACCGATAAATAAGAAGGGTATAACCGCAGCTAGATTGGTTGACGTGGAGGCGATAATGGCGCTGGTAACTTCACCAGCTGCTTGTGTTGCTTGCTCGATAGTTTTGGAGTCACGTTGGTGACGATACAAGTTCTCCATCATGACGATGGTATTATCGACAACCAAACCGACACCTAAGGCAAGTCCGCCTAAGGTCATGATATTGAGCGTCTGTCCTGTCCAAGACATCAAGGTGATAGCGATGAGCAAGGCAATGGGAATAGCCGAGCCAATGATCAGTGTGCGTTTTAAATTGCCCAAAAATAGATACACTACAAACATGGCGAGCACCGCTCCACTAACGGCGGCAGTTAGTGCGTTTTGCAGGGATTGCCTGACATAGATCGCTTGATCAGCTACCTTTTCAATGCGGATGTCTGCGGGTAATTGTTTTCGTTCTCGAAGCGCATTAATTGTTGCTTGCACGGTATCAACCACTTGAACAGTATTTGCCTGCGGCTGTTTTTGAATCGATAGTTTGAGTCCTGGAGAGCCATTCAACCGAATGCGTAGCTTCTCATCGGCAAGTGAGTCTTTAACATCTGCAATATCACTGAGTTTGAGCGTTTGCCCAGAGATGCTGGGAATGGTGAGATTGGCAATATCCGTAGCATTCTGGAAACGCGCTGTGGTGCGTCCATTGATTTCACCGTTGGCGGTAAAGAAGCGCCCAGCGGTGGTGTTGATATTGTTATCTTCTAATACATCGGCAATATCACTCAAGTCTAAGCCAAATGCAGAAAGGCGCTCAGTGGTGGTAAGAATTTGGATTTCGCGTTCACGGCCTCCGCCAACTTCGACGGCTGCTACACCAGGCAAGGTTAGCAGTGATTTGCTGAGCGAATAATCTGCCCAGTCTAATAATTCAGAAGCATTTTTGAGGGATGAACTCAGCACGTATTCTGCAACGGGGCGTTGTGAGGGATCACGTTTAAAAATCACCGGAGGATCGATACTCTCGGGCAAAAAACGTTTTGCACGATCCAGGCGCGTACTCGCGTCACGTAAGGCAACATCAATATCTGTGCCATATTCAAAAGAGAGATTGACTTCGCTACGACCTTCACGGCTGCGGGAAGTCATGGCAGTGACGTTTTCAGTGATGGTCAGTTGTTCTTCTAGCTGACGGGTGATTTCGTCTTCCATAATGGTCGCGGGCACACCAGGATCAAGAACCCGTACCCGAATTTCTGGGTAAGTGATTTGCGGCAATAGGTCTATTTTCATCATCTGCACTGAAAACAAGCCCAGAACCACGATAGCAAGTGTCAGCATAATCACTCCAATCGGGTGACGTATTGCCCAGCCTGAAAGGTTAGTCGCTTGTTTCACTCTTTCGGACTCTTGTTATTAGCGATGATTTTGACGAGCTTGCCATGTTTCAATCCTAAGAAACCCCGTGTGATAATTTGCGCCCCAACATGAATGCCTGAGTTGATCTCAACAGTATTCGGAAAGTATTCACCACTCGTGACGGGAGTGCGTACTGCTTTGTTGTTTTCATCAATGAGATAAACGAATTCACTCTGTTGATCACGTTGGAGTGCAGCGAGAGGTATCAGTAAACGCTCTTGTTTAGCTTCGGTGAGTGTCACTGTGGCTGATTGTCCGGCAAAAACATTGTCGGGTGGCGTGTCAAACATCACTTCAACAATACCTTGTCGTGTTGCTGGATCTAGCTGTGGATGTCGACGAAGAATTTTTCCTTGATACTGTTGTTTTGTTGAAGGAATTTCTATAGTAGTTGCTTGTCCGTCGCGCAATTTTAGCAGGGGCTTTTCATTGACGCGAATATGTACCACGAGCGATTTGGGGTTTGCTAATGTGAGCAAGTGTGTATGTTTGGAGATGGCATCGCCAGCGTTGATATGTCGTTCAGTAACAATGCCTGAAAAAGGAGCGGTAATTTTGAAATAGGAGAGTCGAATATCTAAGAGCTTGGCTTCCGCTTCTAGTATTGCTCGGGCTGTTTTGGCTTTATCCAGCTCGTCGGCACTGATGACTTGTTGGTTAATGAGGCGCTGTAAACGCTTCACATCGGTTTTTGCCTGTGAGATTTCGGCTTGTTTCTTTTCTCGGTCAGCGCGTAACAATCTATCGTCTAAACGCAGAATGCTGGCATTCCGTTTAATGGTTTCACCTTCGCGCAAAGAGAATGCCAGAATTCGACCTTCTTCCTGGTTGTATAAGCGCACGATCTCATTGAAGTGCAAACTGCCAAACCACTTTTGCGTAATAGTACTTTCTGAAGGTTGTAAGGTGATCGCTTCCACCAAATGTGCTGCGGTTTTCTTTGTGGGGCGAGGGGCGTTTTCGGCACTGGCGGTGTTGAGGTTAAATGTGAGAAGCAGTAGCCAGAATATTAGCTTTGAAAATGCAGAATGGATGGTACGACTCATAATACGATGTTCAAAATAAGATGTTTTGAATCCTACAGATGAAATGCTGAGTTGCGAAACATAGAAGAGGTTTTTTAAAAATAAATTTGTTTTTCATGAAAATGTCACATTGACGAATTAGGGTTCTATCTCTAAAGAGCATGGCTTTTTCTTATCTTTTCTTTGTGTTTGATCTGATAAAAATCAATTTTAAACAGAAGGTTATGTTTGTAATTTTTTGCGTGCTAATGTTTTATGATAGGTCAAAAATAGGTAACAGAATATCTGTAAATCTATTCCCAAAGAGGGATTGCCGATTTCTAAATACTTCTACACAATGTGCAAGAATTCTTATACCCTGAGCGACTTTATTTGACCTACGTCATAGTTTTGGGGTGTCGAAATAGGCGATGTAAGGCTTTAATAGGCTTCTTAAAATGAAGAGCTTACTAACATTTTTCATTACCAGTACTGATAGGAGAAGAATATTGGTCTTATCTACGATATTCCTCTTATATCAGTTTTGCTGTCAAAAATTATCACAGGAGATTAATCTATGGCGACTCGTCAAGAACTAGCCAATGCAATTCGTGCTTTGACTATGGATGCAGTGCAAATTCCAAACTCTGGTCATCCAGGCGCCCCAATGGGAATGGCTGATATTGCGGAAGTACTTTACAACGATTTCATGCAACATAACCCAACCAATCCTAATTGGGCTGATCGTGATCGTTTCGTCATGTCAAATGGACATGGCTCAATGATGCCTTATTCAGTGCTTCACTTGACGGGTTATGATTTATCAACGGATGATCTTAAAGCCTTTCGTCAACTTCACTCTAAGACGCCTGGTCATCCTGAGTATGGCTATACAGCAGGTATCGAGACGACTACAGGCCCTCTAGGTCAAGGTATTACCAACGCTGTTGGTATGGCGCTTGCTGAAAAAGTCATGGCAGCTCAGTTCAATAAAGACGGTCATGAAATCGTAGACCACAATACGTATGTGTTCTTGGGTGACGGTTGTTTGATGGAAGGTATCTCTCATGAAGCTTGTTCATTAGCAGGATCTTTTGGTCTTGGTAAGTTGATCTGTTACTACGATGATAACAATATCTCTATCGACGGTAATGTTGATGGCTGGTTTGGTGATGATACACCTAAGCGTTTTAAGGCTTACGGTTGGCAGGTTATTTCTGTTGATGGTCACGATCCTAAAGAAATCAGGAAGGCGACCAAGAAAGCAATTAAGAAGACCAATAAGCCTACATTGATCTGCTGTAAGACAGTGATCGGTAAAGGTGCTCCTAATAAGGAAGGTGGTCATCACGTACACGGCGAAGCACTAGGTGCTGAAGAAATCGCAGCAACTCGCGAAGCAATGAACTGGCCACATGCTCCTTTTGAAATTCCAGACGATATCTATGCGGGCTGGGATGCAAAAGAAGCAGGTGCAGCAGCAGAAGCAGCGTGGAACGAGAAGTTTGCAGCATATGCAGCGGCATTCCCAGCTGAAGCAGCTGAGTTTACTCGTCGTATGGCGGGCGATCTTCCTGAAGGTTGGGATGAGCATGCAGCAAAAGCGATTGCTGACATTAATGAAGCAGCGCCAACGCAAGCAACACGTATCTCGTCTAAGATGTCATTGAATGCATTCTCGCCAGTACTTCCTGAGTTTTTGGGTGGTTCTGCGGATTTGACGCCTTCAAATAACACTTTCAGCGAAACCAGCGTTAAAATTAACGATAACAATGGCTCGAAAGAGATGAATTTCGCGGGTAACTACATCTCTTACGGTGTTCGCGAATTCGGTATGTCAGCCATTATGAATGGTGTGACCTTACACGGTGGTCTTGTACCTTACGGTGCAACATTCTTGATGTTCTCTGAGTATGCGCGTAATGCACTTCGCATGGCGGCATTGATGAAAATTCAAAGCATCTTCGTTTACACTCACGATTCTATCGGTCTGGGTGAAGACGGTCCTACACACCAAGCAGTTGAGCAGATTCCTACCTTGCGTATGATTCCTAACATGGCTGTTTGGAGAACCTGTGACGCTGTTGAAACGGCAGTTTCATGGAAAGTGGCTATCGAGCGTAAGAATGGTCCTTCATGCTTAATCTACTCTCGTCAAAACCTTGCACATCAGAATCGTACTGCTGAGCAGATCGCTAATATCGAAAAGGGCGGTTACGTTCTTGTTGATACCGACGGTACGCCAGATGCAATCGTTATCGCAACGGGTTCTGAAGTTGATTTGGCGGTACAGGCAGCAGCAGCTTCTGATAAGAATGTGCGCGTTGTTTCTATGCCATCAACAGATGCATTTGAAGCACAAGACGATGCCTATAAAGAATCCGTACTTCCTGCAGCCGTTACTGCACGTGTAGCTGTTGAAGCGGCAATTCCAGATGGTTGGTATAAGTATGTTGGTTTAAACGGTAAAGTAATTGGTATGACGACCTTTGGTGAGTCAGCACCAGCGCCAGTTCTATTTGAACACTTTGGCTTTACCGTTGATAATGTCGTCGCAGCAATTAACGACGTTGCTTAAATAACTATAAATTAACCCGACCTCGGTCGGGTTAACTATTTCTTTTTTTTATTATTCCTAAGGAGCTAACTATGACAATTAAAGTCGGTATTAACGGTTTTGGTCGTATCGGTCGTATGGCATTTCGTGCTATTCACTCAGAATTCCCTGGTCTGGAAGTTGTTGGTATCAACGATCTTCTTGAAAATGATTACCTGGCTTACATGCTTAAGTACGATACGGCTCAAGGTCGTTTCGCAGGTACTGTTGAAGTTGACGGTGATAACTTCATCATTGATGGTGAGCAAAAGATTCGTTTAACCGCTGAGCGTAACCCTGCCGACCTTAAGTGGGATGAAGTGGGTGCTGATCTAGTTATCGACTGTACGGGTTTCTTCCTAACAGAAGAAAGCTGTCAAGCACACATTGATGCTGGCGCGAAGAAAGTTGTTCAATCAGCTCCTTCAAAAGACGGCACGCCAATGTTTGTATACGGTGTTAACCATGACACGTACGACGGTCAAGCAATCGTTTCTGCAGCATCTTGTACCACTAACTGTCTTGCTCCTGTTGCAAAAGTTATCAACGACAAGTGGGGCATCAAGCGTGGTCTTATGACGACTGTTCATGCTTCTACAGCAACTCAGAAGACTGTTGACGGTCCTTCAATGAAAGACTGGCGCGGTGGCCGCTCTGTATTCGAGAACATCATCCCGTCTTCAACAGGCGCTGCTAAAGCAGTAGGTGTTGTGCTTCCAGAATTGAATGGCAAGCTAACAGGTATGGCTTTCCGTATTCCTTCTGTTGATGTTTCTGTTGTTGACTTAACCATTGAACTTGAAAACGAAGCTACGTACGAAGAGATTTGTGCAGAAGTTAAAGCAGCCTCTGAAACGGGTGACATGAGCAAGACGCTTTCTTACACAGATGAGAAAGTAGTATCTTCTGACTTCCGTGGTATCGGTTACTCATCAATCTTTGATGCAGGTGCAGGTATTGCACTAGACGGTACTTTCGTGAAAGTCGTTTCATGGTACGACAATGAGTACGGTTACACATGTAACATGCTTCGTCTAGTAGAGCACGTTTCAGCTTAAAACTGTGCTGCTCACCCCTAATTTCCCCCATTTTGGCGTTGGAAAATAGTCATTCACATTTGTGAACTCTTATTTTCCGCCTTGAACTGGGAACAGTTAGGGGCAATCTGAACAGCATTACTTCTTATGAAATTTTGTTTGTTTGGGTTGGCCGGTATTTGCGGGGATGTGTTTTCATACCCGCAAATCTACAAAGTAGATAACCCATGTTGAATAGTATGTAGGTTGGACTTTAGTCCGACAAAGAATGTTTAAGAAATCAGATTCACTTCCGGTTTAGTCGTGAATAAAATCAGTGGGTGGTCTGTGTTGAAGTGCGAAACACAGGTTTTATCGCAGATAATTTTAATAAAGGCTGATTATGTTTTTATTTAAATTATTTGAATTCTTAAGGAGTTTGTTTCATGTCTGTAATTAAGATGACCGATCTTGATCTTGCTGGTAAGCGTGTTCTTATTCGTCAAGATCTGAACGTACCTGTTAAAGAAGGTAAAGTAACATCCGATAAGCGTATTCGCGCATCAATGCCTACTATTGAAGCTGCGGTTGCTGCGGGTGCGAAAGTGATGATTATGTCTCACTTGGGTCGTCCTACAGAAGGTCAACCTGAAGATCAATTCTCTTTGGCTCCTGTTGCAGATCACTTGGGTGGTTTGATGGGTAAAGAAGTACGTTTGATTACTGATTATCTTGAAAACGCTCCTGAAGTTGCTGATGGTGAAGTCGTTTTACTTGAAAACGTACGTTTCAACGTCGGTGAGAAGAAGAACGAAGATGCGCTTTCTAAGCAGTACGCTTCACTGTGTGACATCTACGTGATGGATGCATTTGGTACGGCTCATCGTGCGCAAGCATCTACACACGGCGCTGGTCAGTTTGCTCCAACCGCTTCTGCTGGCCCTTTATTGGCGGGTGAGTTGGAAGCTCTTGGTAAAGCACTTGATAATCCTGCTCGTCCAATGGTTGCATTGGTTGGTGGTTCAAAAGTATCAACTAAGTTGACTGTTCTTGAGTCACTTTCAAAAGTTGTTGATCAGCTTATCGTTGGTGGTGGTATCGCAAATACATTCATTGCAGCTGAAGGTCACAATGTAGGTAAGTCTTTATACGAAGAAGACTTGGTTGAAACGGCAAAAGGATTGAAAGCTGCTGCTCAGGAAAACGGTGGTGACATTCCCGTTCCTACTGATGTGGTATGCGGTAAAGAATTCTCTGAAACTGCTGAAGCAACAACGAAGTCTGTGGCTGATGTTGAAGATGATGACATGATTTTTGATATTGGTCCTGAATCAGCTGCGGCTCTTGCAGAAGTCATCAAAAATGCTGGTACAATCGTTTGGAATGGCCCTGTTGGCGTATTCGAATTTGATCAGTTTGGCGAAGGGACGAAAGCGATTTCAATGGCAATTGCAGAGTCTAAAGGATTCTCGGTTGCCGGTGGTGGTGACACATTAGCTGCGGTTGATAAATATGATATTGCTGATAAAGTGTCCTATATTTCAACCGGCGGTGGGTCTTTTCTTGAGTTCCTCGAAGGCAAGAAACTGCCTGTTGTAGCGATGCTTGAAGAGCGCGCTAAAGGTTAAAAAAGTACAACGAGCTGCGTAGGCTCTCACAAGAGATCTTTAATCAGAGTGGTTAGAGATTCCTTGAATAATAATTAGTATTAGAAGATAGTAGCCTGTATTGGATCTTTTCCAGTGCAGAGATATTTCACAGAGTTTCTCTATGTTGTTTACTTAGGAGCAGCATAGGCTAGTCATCTATCTCATTTACATAAAAAATATGTTGCCAAGCCTTGCTAAGGCTTGGCAAATTTCCACTCATCTCACATAGAGTAATCTCTAAACTTATGAGAAGAACTAAAATAGTAGCGACTCTTGGACCCGCAACGACCTCTCAGGAGTCAATCGAAGCAATTGTAAAAGCGGGCGTTAATGTGGTTCGTATGAACTTTTCCCATGGTTCATCTGAAGAGCATAAAGCACGTGCTGATCTAGTCAGGCAGGCTGCAATGAAAGCAGGCCGTTCTGTCGCTATTCTTGGTGATTTACAAGGCCCTAAAATTCGTATTGAGCGTTTTAAAGACGGCAAGATTTTTCTTAATGCTGGTGATGAGTTTGTTCTGGATGCCAATCTGGGGCGCGATGCAGGTGATCAGAAGCAAGTTGGTTTAACCTATAAACAGTTGCCCAGAGAAGTCGTTGTTGATGATGAGTTGTGGCTTGATGATGGTCGGCTTGTATTGAAAGTTATCAATATTCAAGAAGACAAAATTTATACAAAAGCCATCAACTCTTGGGAGTTATCGGATAATAAAGGTATCAACCGTCGTGGCGGTGGTCTTTCAGCAGAAGCTCTGACTGAAAAAGATAAGAAAGATATAAAATTAGCGGCTGAGATTGATGTAGATTTCCTGGCAGTGTCTTTTCCGCGTAATGGCGATGATCTTCGTCTAGCTCGTCGTTTGATGGAAGAAGCCGGTGGTGAAGCGGCGATTGTAGCCAAGGTAGAACGTGCTGAGTCTATTATTCAGCCAGTGCTTGATGATATTATTGATGCTTCTGATGTCATTATGGTGGCACGTGGTGATTTGGGTGTTGAAATAGGCGATGCGAACTTGCCTGAAGCACAAAAAATGTTGATTAAACGTTCACGTGGTAAGGATAAAGCGGTAATCACTGCGACTCAGATGATGGAGAGTATGATTACTAACCCGATTCCTACACGTGCAGAAGTATTTGATGTTGCCAATGCGGTCATGGATGGTACTGATGCGGTGATGCTTTCTGGTGAATCAGCGACAGGTAACAATCCTGCACTGGTTATTGAGACCATGAGTAAGATTTGTGAAGAAGCAGAACATAACGCTGGAGTCACAACATCTTCCCATCGTATTGGAGACGAGTTTCAGCGCAGCGATGAAGCAGTCGCCATGGCATCGATGTATATCGGTAACCACATGAATGTAAAAGCGGTGGCGTCTTTAACTGAATCAGGTGCGACAGCTCGTTGGATGTCACGTATTAGTTCAGGTTTACCTATTTATGCATTGACACCCCATAAGAAAACCTGCCGTCGAGTTAGTATCTATCGTGGTGTTTATCCGGTGCATATTGATGAACCGATTACAGACCCAATGCACGCGAATTATATGGCGGTGGAGCTTTTGATCGAAAGAAGCCAGGTTAAAAATGGCGACTTGGTGATTGTCACTAAGGGCGATTTGATGGGTATTGATGGTGGTACGAATATGTTGAAAATTATACGTGTTGGTGATCACATCATCGATTAATGGTTATTAGCCATAAAAATTCTATTATTTTGTTTAAAGTACTTAGGATTTTTCGATGGAAAAGAAGTGCATTTAATGCTTCTGGCAGAGTTGATTCTGGTGCAAATGAGGGTTGCTTGAATCGGTTTCACAAAAATGAAAGAATTACAGTCAATTCGAGTATTTTATCGGTATAGAATATTCTGATTTAATATTTATATTATCACTTTTAAGGAGGACCTTATGGCCCTGATTTCAATGAGACAACTACTGGATCATGCCGCTGAAAATGACTACGGCATGCCAGCATTTAACGTAAACAATATGGAGCAGGTACACGCAATCATGCAAGCGGCGGATGAGACGAATTCCCCGGTTATTATGCAGGGTTCAGCGGGTGCGCGTTCATACGCAGGCGAGCCTTTCCTGCGTCATCTAATCACTGCGGCTACAGAAATGTATCCACACATTCCTGTTGTTATGCATCAGGATCACGGTTCTGA
>CACVAY010000022.1:0-2029 GCA_902727985.1 uncultured Thiotrichaceae bacterium
TGTTCTTCCAGCAAAGAATCCACCATGATCTGCGCATTGCTGATGTATTGTGTGAGAAAGCGATTTACGGGTGGTGCTTCGGAAGGATATTTTGCGTGTAAAAAGGCATAGGCGACAACCAGTGCAAAGAGCAGCCCGACCATCGAGTAGAAGAATACTCGTCCTATATCGTTAGCGATTTCGTAGCGGTGCATGAGGTTAATATCAATGCGTGCCTGATTGTTCGGGCTGGCTTGTGTGACTGCCCCATCTTGCTGAGGGTCATCGTTCACATCTCGCTGACTGAACTCTTTCTCTTTTACTTCAATGCATAAGGTTTTCGGAGTTGTGCTGTCCGTGTGGTAGGTCTTTAACTGGTAGATTCCTTTGCTTACTTCGCCAAGGTCAAAATTGCCATCACGATCTGAGGCGGTTAACGATACTTTCTCGAAATTCTCCTCGCCTTTACTTTTTTTTAACAGTTCCACAACGGCGTCAGCTAAACGCCCACGGTTACCTTTGCTATAAACGGTACCTGTAATTTTCATGCTTATCCCCTTGTTATTGTTGCTGTGCCCAAAACGTGTAATAACTACCAATGAGTATAGTTAAGCACTTGTTTTAAGGGTGCTTGTTTAATGTTCAGTCGGGGGAGAGTGGTGGTATGGAGGATGAGCATGGGACGGACTGGTTTATTCAAACTCAGACTGAGAGGAATAAACCAGCGTATTGGCTGAAGGAGGGGTTAGCTTGTTTCTTTTAGCCATTTGATAAAGGTGAAGGTATCTTCATCGCGGTGAACACTAATATTATTGCGTGAAAAGAATAATGTTTGCTTGTCTTCAACAGTGGCAACGTCGCCAACCACAGAGATAAAACCATGAAGGGTTACACCACAGTGCAGAGGGCCTAGTTTGCCGTATTCTTGGTGATTCAACTCCAGTACTTCTCCAGCCATGAGATTGAGCTCTGACATTTCGTCATTGATGGAGTCTATTGAACGAATATTTTGGAAGGCAGCCAATGTTGAAAGTGAGCTTACAGCGGATGTTGCCTCTAGGGAAGATGTCGATTCAGCATCCGCTGTGGATGTAGCATTATCAGCATTGTTTGAAGCTGCTTCTATAGATTGCTGATCCGATGTGGCATTTGATGCTTGTTCAAGTGCACTTGAGCCAAACAAACGCTCTATTTTTGAAATACCATCTTCTTTCTGGCGCTCAATAAGTTCACGAAGTTCTCCATTTGACGCTAGTTTTGCTTGCGTAATCCATGAGTCAACGTTTTCTACTCCTTGGTATTGATCGCCATAAGTCCCGAGGGTGTTACGAATACCCAGTTCGGATTGTTGGCTTAAGTCATCCCAAGTATTGATATGATGTGACTTTAGAATCTCCTCCATTTTAGGGCCTATGCCTTCGAAAACTTGCAGATTATCGGAGTACAGTCCTTCAATACTTGAGGCTTGTCCTGTTGATGATGGCTCGTTATTTGCGTCATCCGAAGTAGAGGTGATTTTGCTTGCGGCTAGTGTCGCTGCGCCTGCCGTAGCGGCGGCAGCAGCCGTTGCGATTGAGCCTGTGAGTGAGACGTCATCAGAGTCTGGTGCTTGGGCATCGTCATTGTCGCTTGGAGATGGGTCGGAATCTAGAACGAATTCAGCTTGCTCAGCAGGTTCGGTATCAGTTGTCAGTTCTGAATCATCAGCCTCAGTACTCATATCTTCGAAATTGGCTTCGGAGGATTCTATTCCCTTATCAAGTGGATTTGTAGCATCAACTGCGAGTTGTTCAGCGTTGCTGGTTTCCAAGTCAGAAAGTTGATCACCGTTGATATCTGCATTGGCGAGTTCTATGGATGTATCAACATCTGATAATTCCATATTTTCGATGCCTGATTCTGGCTGTTCCAACGTAACATCAGTATCTTTATCATCATTATTCGTCAATGATGTTGCAGCGATAGTACCTGCTGCGGCCAAAGCTACACCTTTGAGAGTGCCAGATAGGCTATCTGAATCAGGAAGGTCAACTGATGCATTTACTTCAGG
>CACVAY010000022.1:2129-8788 GCA_902727985.1 uncultured Thiotrichaceae bacterium
TATTATGGAAGATTGCTGTTGAATAGAGTGTTTGCAAAAGAAGGACTTCATGAGGCGTCCCAAAAGCCACCCTAAGAAAAAGGCGAGGAGTACTAAAAGCAGGGTTTGTAAAATAAGTGCTAACATAATTATTCTCCTTTCCCTGTTGATGAAAACCATCCCATTACGACACCAAAAATGAATGCCAGTAGGAGCCAAACGAATATTTTTGAAAATAGATAAGTCATGTTAAATCTCCAGAGACTATTGAATAACAAACGTAATGCGGCGGTTTTTTGCCAGTCCTTCAGGGGTGTCTTCTGCAGCGATCGGTTGTGTTTCACCATAGCCTCTTGCTCGCATTAAGCGGCTACTGACATTATATTGTTGCAGATATGCCATAACGGCATCTGCACGTTGTTGGCTGAGTTTTAGATTGTAGCTGTCTTTGCCGCGGCTATCGGTGTGACCTGCAATTTCAATGCCTTTAGTGGCGATTATTGCTTGGCATTCATTGATAACATTGCCTAATGTGTTTAAGAGTGGATAGCTTACTGAGCTTATGGTGGCACTGTTGGTCGCAAATAGAATGGTGCTCTTGTTCAGTGCTTCATCCAATTGTTGTTGGCAGTTATTTTTAGCGGTTTCACTGCTAGTATCTTCTACTGGCGTTGTTGCTATTTCTGCTGTTGCCTCAGGGGCTGCTTGAATAGCTTCATTCGTTGGTGTTTCTGCAACGGGTTCTGGCGCTTTTCCAATTTGAGTGTTGGCAGAAATCCCTATTTCATTGCTGATGCTGTTGATGATTCCACTAAGGGCTTGTTGTGTTTCAGCATCTTGTGCTTCTCCCGTTACACTGAAGTTTGCATTGTCTGCATTTAAGGTAGCATTGGAGAGTTTAGGTAGAGAGGGGATTAATTTCCCAACAGAGGCTAGCCATGAAGGTGGGCTGACAGAATCAGAAAGTTGGAGTTGGTTTTCGACATTATTTATACCGTATACCTGTTGCGTTTCATTTACGATCTTATCAATAGTATCTTGTGAAGGCATCATGCCCGATACAATCACTTTCTCGCCGGATTGCATCAAACTGAGCGAGGCGCTTTCTAAAATCGGTGCTTGGACTTCAGACAGTGTGATGTTGTGGTCAACAGTGCGTACCCCTTGAACACTCTGTGCAATGGCAATAGCCTGTTGGCGGGCTTCATTTGAGGGAGCAACCCCGGTTAGGAGTAGATCTCGACCTCGATTGAACAAGTCTGTTTTAGCCCAAGGCATATTTTTGGCTTGGAGTGCTTGTGTTGCACGATTGTTTAAGTCTGTTTCAATGGGTAATTGCTTGGCTTTCATCATTAAGAAAAAAAGTGCAGATAAGCCAATTAAGGTGAATAGCCACCAGAGGCCTTTGGGTAAGGTAAAATAACAAGGGGTATTTCTAGCCATATCGGTTCCTTTGAAAGTAAGTCAGTCCGTGAAGTGGTATAAGAAGAATCAGTCGTTATAGGGGCTCTACTGATTGATAGTGGGGAACAACTGATAACGCATTTATAGTATCCGTCGTTATAAAAAGTGGATGCGTTCAAGGAATATAGGAAATAATGACTTATTTGTATGTTATTGCTAGCAAATTAACCAAAATAGTGAAGAATGAGCAATTCCAAGCTTTTATACTCAGGACAAAATATGAACATAGATGATTTGAATGCACGTTTTGCGATAGATGATGAGCTAACGTTTATTGAAGGTGATGAATCACAAGGGTATTTTCCATTGATTAAGGTGAATAACCCTCAGGCAACGGCGTTAATCTGTTTGTATGGTGGGCAAGTTATGTCCTTTCAGCCTAGAGGGTGTCAGGAGCTGCTATTCGTGAGTAACAATGCATTTTATCAGTCGGGTAAAGCTATTAAAGGTGGCATTCCTGTTTGCTGGCCGTGGTTCGGGGATGACCCAGAAGGATTGGGGAGGGCTGCGCATGGCTTTGTGCGAAACCGCTTGTGGTTTGTCGAGAAAACGGGAACCACAGATCAAGGTGAAACACAGATTACTCTTTCGTTGACTGATACAGAAGAAACTCGAACCATCTGGCCATATGCGTTTCGTTTACAGTTACTTATTACAATTGGAAAGGTTCTTAAATTAAAATTAAAAACGGCCAATACTGGGAGGGAGACATTTTCACTATCACAGGCCCTACATAGCTATTTTGCTGTTAGTGATATTCGAAAAGCCTCAGTGAAAGGCTTAGAGGATGTTGAGTACATGGATAAGACATCAGCTTCCCAAACATTGGTGAAGCAGAGAGGAGCCGTAACGGTTTCTGAAGAAGTAGATCGTATCTATGAGGATGTACCGTCGGCTTTATATCTTGTTGATGATGCCTCAAAGCGAAGTATTCGAATAGATGCTTTGGGTAGTCGTAGTGCTGTGGTGTGGAATCCCTGGGTCGAAGGCGCGAGGGCTATGGCTGATTTGCAGGCTGATGATTATCAAAAGTTTATTTGTGTAGAAACGACGAACGCGGGAACCGATATGGTTGAGGTTATGCCGGACTCTTCACATACGCTTGGCGTGATGATGACATTGGGTAGTGCGAAAAAATAATCTGATGTTGGCTTGGTTTTCGGGCTTGTGATATGCATGGGTTATTCAATATACCCGGTAAATCTGAGCTATGCTTTAGCTTGATTTTTCGCTTTTTAGCACTATTTACAAATGGTGCAGGTTTAATAAAAAATACAAGGATTAACCTATGTTCACTTCATTTAGTTTTGGGGTTTTTATACTTATTGCCGTACTCATCCTCATGGGTGTCAAAATGGTGCCTCAGGGGTATACCTATACCGTTGAGCATTTTGGTAAGTACGTTCGTGAATTGCCGCCGGGTTTGGCGTTTATTTTCCCTTTGGTGCAACGTGTTGGGCGCAAAGTCAATATGATGGAGCAGGTTGTGGATATTCAACCTCAGACCGTTATTACTGCGGATAATGCGAATGTAACCGTAGATGGCGTGGTGTTCTACCAGATCTTTGATGCGGCGAAATCAGTGTATGAAGTGAATGACCTTGAACGCGGTATTATGAATATCACCATGACGAACTTACGTTCGGTTTGTGGTGGTTTTGAGTTGGATGAGTTGTTGAGTAAACGTGATGAAATCGGTGATCGTATTTTGACGATTGTGGATGAAGCAACGAATAGTTGGGGCGTGAAGGTATTACGTGTCGAGATCAAAGATATTGACCCACCAGCTGATTTGATTGAAGCGATGAATTTGCAGATGACGGCAGAGCGTCGTAAACGTGCGCAAATCACCGAAGCGGAAGGTACGCGCCAATCGGCAATTTTGGCAGCGGAAGGTGATAAAACGGCGGCGTTTTTGCATGCAGAAGCGCGTGAACGTGAAGCACAGGCAGAAGCGAAAGCAACACAGATGGTCTCTGAAGCGGTCGCCGCAGGTGATCCTCAAGCCTTGAATTACTTTATTGGTTTGAAGTATGTGGAAGCGATGGGCAAGTTTGCAGAGTCCGATCAGCAAAAAACGATTTTTATGCCAATGGAAATGACCAATCTTGTGGGTACGATTGGCGGTATTAGTGAATTGTGGAAAGAAACTCAGAAGGCAGATAAATAATGGAAGATATTCCTTTTTGGTATTGGTTAATGGTTGGTTGTTTGTTCTTGGTGTTAGAAATTCTTGTACCAGGTGCTGTGATTATGTGGTTTGGTTTCGCCGCCTTGATTACTGGCGCCTTGTATTGGGCAATTCCTGATATGCCACTGGCAGCACAAATTATGACCTTTGCCGTAGCCTCTGCGGCGAGCATTCTGGGGTGGAGGTTTTATCGGAGTAAAGTTCCAGAGCCTGAATCTCCTGATCCTACTTTGAATCATCGTCTTGAGGCTTTTGTTGGTAAAGAGTCTGTGTTAACCAAAGCGATTGAGCACGGCAAAGGTCGTATTCAGATGGGTGATGGTACTTGGGTTGTACTGGGTGAAGATCAACCCAAGGGTACACGAGTGCGTATCGTAGGCTTGGATGGAATCCAGTTTCAGGTCGAGGCTGTTTCCCGTAAACAGGTCAAAGAGGAGTTATCTCCCGAGACTGAGTAAATGCCCTCTTCAGGAACCGCGACTTAAGTCGCGTAAGCAAGGCTGAGCCTTGGTTCCGAATGGAGGGATTATCATTGTCGCTTTTATGACTGTAATTATCCTAACAACCATTCGTTTCCCAATCAGTCAATAGTATAATCCCTCCCCACAGAGACCATTACAAGAGAAATTTCTTTGCCTAAAGCTCAAGACTTTCTATGCTGAATTATGTTTTAAAGCGCGTACTGAGTACGATTCCAACTTTATTCATCATTATCACCATCGCATTTTTTATGATTCGTATGGCGCCAGGTGGTCCATTCGATTCTGAGCGCCCTGTGCCTGCGGAAATTGCCGAGAACCTTGACCGTGTATATCATTTGAATGACCCATTGCCTGTGCAATATGCGCATTATGTGTGGAATCTCTTACACGGTGATTTTGGTCCGTCCTTCAAATACCAAGACTATACGGTGACCGAGCTGATTAGTTTGGGCTTTCCTGTATCGTTGAAGCTTGGCTTTCTAGCAATGTTCTTGGCCTTATTGATCGGTTTGGTGTTGGGAAGTATTGCAGCATTACGGCAAAACAGCTGGGCAGATTATACGGTGATGAGTTTTGCAATGACGGGCATTACCGTACCCAACTTTGTGATGGCGCCGATTCTAGCTTTAGTGTTTGGTGTATTTCTTGGTTGGCTACCAGTTGCGGGTTGGGGGGAATTAAAACATTTTGTGTTGCCAGTGATTGCCTTGAGCTTGCCGCAAATTGCCACGGTTGCGCGGATGACTCGAGCAAGCCTGATTGAAACCTTGCATAGTCCCTTTATTCGCACTGCCAAAGCGAAGGGAATGCCGACCCATATTATTCTTTTGCGTCATGCCTCCAAGTCAACTTTGCTACCGATTATTTCATGGCTTGGCCCAGCCTTCGCGGCGATTATCACCGGCTCGGTGGTGATTGAACAAATTTTTGGTTTGCCCGGTATTGGGCGCTATTTTGTACAAGGTGCGTTGAATCGTGATTACACTTTGGTGATGGGGGTCGTAGTATTCTACGCGGTGCTCATTATCGTGATGAATTTAGTGGTAGATCTGTTGTACAAGGTATTAGACCCGAGGGTGCGTTATGACGCGTGATTTACCTAACAATATGATGACTCCAGGGCAGAAAGCGTGGCGAAGGTGGTATCGCAATAAAGCGGCTATGACTAGCGTGGTGATTCTCAGTGTAATTGTATTGCTCTGTGTGTTTGGGCCGATGTTGAGCCCATGGTCATTTGATGAGCCTGATTGGGATAATATCGGAACACCACCTGATTTCAGTACGCATCACTATTTTGGTACGGATGAAAATGGTCGAGATCTCTTTGTGCGGACTTTGCATGGGGGACGTATTTCCTTGATGGTTGGCTTGTTGGCAACCTTGGTAAGTTTCTTCATCGGTGTGATTTATGGAGCGATTGCTGGCTATCGTGGTGGCAAAACAGATGCTTTGATGATGCGTTTTGTTGATGTGTTGTACGCACTTCCTTTTATGTTTTTCGTGATTCTGCTGACCGTGTATTTTGGGCGAAGTATCTGGTTAATCTTCATTGCGATTGGTGCAGTGGAATGGTTGACCATGGCGCGGATTGTTCGTGGGCAGTCGATAGCTTTGAAGCAACGTGCCTTTATTGAAGCCGCACGCATGAGCGGTGCAAGTGCAGGGTCGATTATTCGTCGACATATCATTCCAAATAGCCTTGGGCCTGTGATCGTTTACGCGACGTTGACAGTGCCGCAAGTCATCTTGTTTGAATCCTTTCTGAGTTTCTTGGGCTTAGGTGTGCAAGAACCTATGTCGAGTTGGGGGGTGTTGATTGTACAAGGTTCTGAAAGCATGGAATCAGCGCCTTGGATGCTGTTATTCCCAGCCAGCTTTTTAGTGATTACTTTGTTTTGTTTAAATTTCATGGGGGACGGATTACGCGATGCGCTTGATCCGAAAGATCGATGAATGATGTAAAAACTCTATTGGCATTTCGTGATTTCTCGGTGATTTTTGATACTGATGAAGGAATGTTGTCTGCCGTTAGATCCGTGGACTTGAGTATTCAAAAAGCAGAGACAGTGGCTGTTGTTGGTGAATCTGGCGCAGGCAAGAGTCAGCTATTTCATGCCATGTTGGGGCTACAAGCAAAGAATGCTTCCACCAGCGGTGAGGTCTTGTTTAATGGACAGGCGTTAAATGGCTTAAGCACCAGGCAATTGAATGAAATTCGCGGTGTGTCGATTGGGATGATTTTTCAAGACCCAATGACAGCTTTGAACCCATATTTACGCATTGGTAAACAGCTTTCAGAGGTGTTAGAAGTTCATCAGGGTATGTCTCGTAAAGCGGCAAAACAACCTGTTTTAGCCATGTTGAAAAAAGTGAAATTACCCGACCCTGCAGCCTGTTATGAACAGTATCCGCATCAGCTTTCAGGAGGTATGCGCCAGCGAGTTATGATTGCAATGGCATTGCTTTGCAAACCACAGTTAATCATTGCAGATGAACCAACAACGGCTTTAGATGTGACGGTGCAGAGCGATATTATCAAGTTG
>CACVAY010000023.1 GCA_902727985.1 uncultured Thiotrichaceae bacterium
CATGGCTAAAAAACGCGACATCCCCGTATTTGATCATCCCATTATAGAAACCCATTGCCATCTGGATTACCTGGAAGGGCAAGCGTTGGAAGATGTGATTGGGGCAGCTCAAGCAGCGAATATCGCGCGTATTATTACCATTGCGGTTTCTGCTGAAAATTTGGATACGGTAATGGGGATTATCGATCAGCATGAAAAAGTGTGGGGTACACAGGGTATCCATCCACATGATGCGAATGATTATAATGATGATGTAGAAAGCAGAATCCGTGAAAATGCGTTGCATAAAAAAGTGCTGGCAGTGGGTGAGATTGGTTTGGATTATTACTATGACCATTCAGATCGCGCAAAACAACGTAATGCATTCGAACGACAGTTACAAATTGCGATAGACCTTGATATGCCAATTGTTGTGCATACCCGTGAAGCCGATGAAGATATGCAGAGTATCCTGCAAAATTTTGTAAAAGATATGCCAAAGCGCGGTGTTATTCATAGCTTTACCTCTGGGCGAGATTTAGCTGAGTACTGTTTGAGTGAAGGTTTTCATCTTGGTTTTAATGGTATCAGTACATTTAACAGTGCTGAGAATGTTCGCGAAATTGTGGCATTGACCCCCGTTGAAAAGATTCTGTTTGAAACGGACTCTCCCTATCTGACACCCGTCCCATATCGCGGGCGCAAGAATGAACCTAAATATTTGCCGTTTATTGCTGAGAACGTCGCACAAATAAAAGAAGTTCCTTTAGATGAGCTTTTGCCACAAGTTTGGAAAAATAGCATGGAGCTATTTTTTGAGAACCAAAAGTAAACGATACCCACTGTAAACTGATATGATTCACCGCAATTCCAAAGCGGTGTATCAACATGCCATCCAAACAGTTTTCTTCCCTTAAGCTCTCTAGCGCCCTTATTGATAATCTTGATTCAATGGGTTATCACAGCATGACACCTGTACAGGCAGAAAGTCTGCCACATATTCTTCAAGAGAAAGATCTTATCGTTCAGGCGAAAACCGGAAGTGGGAAAACGGCGGCTTTTGGTTTAGGGATTTTGGATGGTATCAACCCTCGCTTTTTTGGTGTGCAAGCCTTGGTTTTGTGCCCCACAAGGGAGTTAGCTGATCAGGTGGCAAAAGAGTTACGCACACTCGCTCGGAGTATTCCTAATATAAAACTTGTGGTTCTTTGTGGGGGCAAGCCCTTACGTGCTCAGGCTGATTCATTGGAACATGGTGCGCATATTGTGGTGGGAACACCTGGGCGTATCAAAGATCATTTGAGTCGTGAAACATTGGATTTGCATCAGCTAGAAATGTTAGTGCTAGATGAAGCAGATCGAATGCTTGATATGGGCTTTCAAGATGAAATTCAGCATATCGTGCGTAATACACGTCGCAATCGTCAAACTCTATTATTCTCGGCAACCTACCCAAAGGCCATTAAGAAGATGTGTAATGACATCTTACTCAACCCATTAACTATCAAAGTTGATGCGCAACACGAAACGAATGTGATCAAACAGCATTTCTATGAAACCACAGAGAAGCAGCGTCCTGATAGCTTATTAGGAATATTCGAGCACTACTATCCTGAAAGTGCCGTGGTGTTCTGCCGAACTAAAATTCAATGTGATGAAGTTGCCTACTGGTTGCAAGATCATGATATTGATGCTTTAGCGTTGCACGGTGATTTAGAGCAACGCGAGCGTGACCAAGTATTGGTGCGTTTTGCGAATAAAAGTTGTCCCGTATTGGTCGCAACCGATGTTGCAGCGCGTGGACTGGATATTAAGTCTCTTGAAGTAGTTATCAACTATGAATTACCACATGATCCCGAAGTCTATGTGCATCGTATTGGTCGTACGGGCAGAGCAGGCGCAATTGGTTTGGCAATGAGCCTTTATACCAATGAGGAAGTGAGTCGGATCATTGCTATTGAAGATTATGAAGAGTTCTCTAGTCAATCAGAAAGCACAGATACCTTAAAACGTGATTCAAATTACCGTTTGCAAGCGTCAATGAGCACCTTGCAAATTGATGCAGGTAAGAAGAATAAAATGCGCCCAAGTGATTTGCTGGGTGCTTTAACTAAAGATGCAGGCTTGGCTGGAAAACAGATCGGTAAGATTGATATTTTTGATGTGTTTACCTATGTTGCTATCGAACGCAACGCTATCCGCAAGGCACTCAATTATTTCAAGAATGGCAAAGTCAAAGGACGCAATGTCCGAGCACGTGAGATTCGTTAAACTCAGCATGCATCTGAATTGAGTCGTTATTCGGCAACATTATATGTGAATGTATCAAAGGCTTTAATGGCGGTGGTCGGCAGAGATACCTATTTCTCGCATTCAGTATTATAGTGCCAACATACTGATTAAAGAATTAATTTCATGACAACCCAAATAAGAAACACAGAAGTAAGCTTGGAAGGCTTGCTGGATGTACTAGGGGAGAACCTCTATTCCACACCGATCATCTCGATTCGGGAGCTGATTCAGAATTCACATGATGCTTGTGTGAGAAGGCGAATTGAGGATGGTTGGAACGAAACGCCAGAAATACACATCCATACTGACTCGGTACGTTCCAGAATTACGATCACAGACAATGGTTCAGGCCTTACCGACAAAGAAATCATCAAATACCTCGCGATCATTGGCGATGGCTATACACGCAAACTACGTCAGGCTCAAGACAATGAAGATGCGATTGGCTATTTTGGTTTAGGGTTTTTGTCCGTTTTTGTGATTGCTGAAAAGGTAGAGTTCATTACCACCTCTTATCAGAATCTTAAAAAAGGATGGCGATACAGTAGCAAAGGCGGACAGCGTTACTCCTTAGAGTCCCATGCTAAGACAAAAGTGGGTTCATCGGTTATTGCGCATTTGAAGGATGATTATGTGGTGTTGTCAGATGGTGAATTCATCGAGCAAATCATCAAAAAATACTGCTGTCTTTTACCCATTGATATTTATGTCAATGATAGTGAACAGCCAGTGAATCGGCTGAAAATACCGTGGCGTTTACCGACCGACACGCCTGTGCTTCGACAGAAGAAAGCAGGTCTGGAATTTGCTGAAGTCTTTGATAATCATTTTGAGCCAATCGCTACTTTTCCGATTACGCCCAGAGAGGATTGCCAGGTCAACGGTTTGTTGTGGATTCAAGATGGTTCGTATTATGCGAATTCGGACAACCGCATTACCACTATCTTCATACGTAGCATGCATATTACCGATGAATGCAAAGACCTCTTGCCAAGCTGGGCCGGTTTTGTCGGGTGCATCATTGATACTCCCATGTTAACACCCACTGCTAGTCGTGAATCAGTGCAGACGAATGAGAGTTTTGAGCGTATCCAGGCGCATATAAATGATGTTCTGGTTAATGCCTTGGCGAGTATTGCGCAAGATAATGATGCCAATTGGCGGAGGATTATTGCACGGCATAATGTGAATCTGCTGGGGGCTGCTGTTTCAGACCAGCAACTCTTTGAGGCAATGTATTCGCAACTCACCTTACCAAGCTCCGAAGGAGAGTTACGAGTCAGCGAGATTGTACAACGCAGTCATGAAAAGAAATTGCGTATCACCATGGAAATCAGTAATGGCTATGAAGTGCTGATTTCTAAAAGCCTTGGTATCCCTATCTTGTATGGCTATCGCTATGGTGTCGTTGCTTTCTGTAAACGTTTAACTTCAGTGATGAATGTGGAGCTGGTGATTATTGGTACCAATGAGGCGAATGCTGATTTATTTCCAGAATACGCTTTGGATGATGCGGTTAAAGATGACCTGCTTACACATTTTGACAGTGAAAGAGCCCAAACCATCATTTCACATTTTGAACCGGGTTGTTTGCCGCTCATACTGGCGCAAGATCAAGATGCTTTACTGAAAAAGCGTATGGAATCAGACAAGATGGATAAGCAAATTGGCTCAGCAGCTTTGATGATGGCGCGCCAGTTCACGCAAACCATAGACGCTGAAACTGATCAGTATTTGTTTATCAATTATAACAATGAGCTTGTTCGGGACTTTCATAGCTTCGAGAGCCATAAAAAATTGGCAGTAGCACAGGTTCTAAGGAGCATTGCTGAACTCTTATCTGCCCATGAAAAGACGGATAATGTAAATGTTTTTGAAGCACTGAATAATAATCTTAAGTTACTAACAGTAGGGGCCTAGAATGGACATTTGGGGATGGGTATACGATGCAGTGGGTGAGGTGCGTGAAGCAGGACATGAACATCTGGCTGATGCAATTTTTGACCTGCCTAGTGATGTAGTGAATGGTCGACATGAAGAAATTGATTTGTATATCGCAGAATTAGTGGCTGAGGCCAAAAGTGCTGGTTTTACCTGGATAGAATTATATATTCGACATTGGTATATGCAGAGTAAAGTCCTCCATCGCGGTGAACCTAAAGAGGCAATCAAAGAGGTCGTTTCACTGCTGGAATTTGCGTATACCGAAGAGAATCGTGACTGCCCACAAAGTATCTGTGTGGTACAGGATATGGGAAGTTGTTATGGACAATTTGACGGCCCTGGTTATGCTGAAGAACGTATTGCGGTTGCGGGAGAAAGCCTCGAAAAGATCAATGTCGAATGGCCTTGCTACAAATGCATATCTGCCGAATATGCTGAAGCGTTGTGTGATGCCCAGCGCTATGAAGAATGTATTCGGTTTTTGGATAAAGTGGATGCTGATTTCATTGAAAGTGGGCGTGGTAAAGATACCTCGAATTTGTTGCTAACCCGAACCGAAGTCGTGATTCGCCAAGGTGATTATGTGAAAGCGCGAAAAATGGGGGAGAAGCTTTTATCATATGCGGGTGGGAGCAATTTCGCATTGGATACCAGAGCAATGCAGGCGCTGATCGAAGCTTTTGATGGGCAATTTACAAAGGCCTCGGAGTTATTGCCTGAATTTGATCGTATCCAACGTGAAAACTCCAGTTTGTTCCTTGCGTGGGCGGAAACGATGTATCTGATTATGAAAGCTGTTAAAGAACAGCAAACAGATGACAATATTCAATCCTTGCTTGAAATTGCAAAAATCATGCAGGCTCGTGGTACATATCGTCAGGCATTCTCTGTGTATGGTTGGTTGATCGAACTCACCGCGTTATTTTCCACGGAGCTTGATAGCAATGAATTACTTGCTCAAATGAAGACTGTAAAAGAAAAGCTGAATAGAGATTTTGGGGCGTCTGATAGAATGGAAGTCTTGGAAGCCATGGTTGCTTTTCAGTAGGCGATTAATCGCTCTATACAACTAATAATTTTCACGGTGTTGTAGCCTGTGTTTCGTTTCTCAGACAGGTTACAAATTAGTGGGTGAACGTAATGCTCAATAGGTATTGGAAGAAAAGAGCCGTTGTTTATAGTACTTCAGGTTGCCGAAATTTAGGGTTTATGAGGAATCTGTCAAGTATATAGGCAGCAACACATCCTATGGCATACATCAGTAAATCATGGACACTGAAACTGGTACCCAGCACGATTCTTGCAATGCCCCCTTCTGCGAGCCCCAGAGCATCAGCAATATGGAAAAATTGCGCAATTTCAATCAGGGTCGCGAAAGCAAAAACAGCTATCGCCAAATATAAAGCATTAAAAGCATAAATGGCTTTCGCGATACAAAACAGCAAAATAACAACCAGAAAATCCCCAAAATAGGCACGAATAAAGACATGTTCTTTGAGTGCCGTTGCAATAATGACTTCAGTGATAAAGAGAAGAATAGCTAGGATGATATAAAGGCTTTTTGATGTCATGTGGTATGTACGGTCAATGATTTGTAGACGCTATATTTATCATAAATGATCAATAATCGTTGCGAGAAAACGATAGTCGTGAATATGTGTGATGATCAGGTTTCGCAGTTTAAGGCTTATTTTGAACCATGTTTGCCAAAAAGCAGACTGAGCTGTTTAGATTCATATGATCATAGAGAATATATTCTTAGCTATCGTATGGAGTTTATCCGACAGGATACAGGGATATAGCGTATTATTCGTGTTGAAAATGAGCAATGAGATACCATTGTTTAAAGTAATTCGATGAAATAGATAGTAAAAAATGTCTATTTTAGAGACTCTCAAAAATAAACACTTAAGGAGAAAATAATGAGTCTAGTCAGTACATTAGGAAAGATGGCAGTGGGTATGATCGTCGCAAAAGGCGTCAGCAAAATGGTCAGTGGAGGAAGTCCATCGGGCGGTGGTTTAGGTGGTTTATTGGGTTCATTAGCTGGCGGTGGTGGTGGGTCTCAAGGCGGAGGTCTTGGTGGCTTATTGGGGTCACTCTCAGGTGGTGGCAGCCAGCAACAAAGTGGTGGTGGATTAGGTGATTTACTCGGCAATTTGTCGAATAGTCAGCAACGAGGCGGCAGCGCAGGTGGTTTAGGTGACTTATTAGGTTCATTAACGGGCGGTCAATCATCTGGCGGCGGTTTTGGTGGTCTTTCAAGTATGTTGGGTGGAGGAGCAGCTGGTGCTCAACAAGGTGGTGGTCTGGGTGGAATCCTGGATTCACTCGGTGGTGGTTCTCAAGCAGGAGCAGGTGGTTTAGGCGGCATGTTGAATGATGCGCTGCAAGGTAAAGCTGCTGAGCCAAGTAATGAGCAGGAACTGCAAGCAGAAGTTATGCTTCGTGCCATGATTAGTGCGGCAAAGGCAGATGGTGATATTGATGAAGCTGAGCAACAAAAAATTTCAGAACACCTTGGCGATATTACAGCAGATGAACTTGAATTGGTGCGTTCCATTATGAGTGAGCCAAACGATATAGATGCACTCGTGAATAGCATTCCCAAAGGCATGGAGCAGCAAGCTTATTTCATGTCTTTGCTGGCGATTGATTTAGACTCTCAGGCAGAAGCCGAATATCTACATAAATTGTCTCAAGGTCTAGGTATTTCTCAAGAGATGAGCAATAACATTCACGAAAAGCTGGGTGCACCTGTTCTTTACAGCTAAAAACAGCTTGGTGTTATCGAAATCCCTCTCTCGCATTTTCTTGTGAGAGGGGGATTTTTATTTTAGGTTCATGAAAATTCTCCTTTGAATGTTGCAGAAATACGTTAAAGACTATTGTTGCTGTTTAATCACCATTATGCGTTATCAAGTCTATCTGATGTAATATCCAGATGAAGGCATTGATGATAGATTGACGCTAAGTACCGTTATAATCCGTAAGCATTAAAAGAGACTTTGCAAAGATAAAGATCACCTGCTTCAAAGTCTCTAACAATAAGATCAGGAAATAAAAATGACGAATCAATTAGTCGATGCTCGTATCACGCCAACAGCGCATCTCAGTATGCTGTCAAAACTGGAAGTTTCCAAATTGCTCGATAGCAGCCAAACCGGCCTACATAAACTCTTCAGGCAATGTGCGCTTGCGGTATTGACGCATGGCAATTATACGGATGATGCAAAAGAGCTGCTTGATCGTCATACGTCCTTTGATATTCGTATCATTCAGCAAGACCGGGGTATCAAACTTGAAGTCCAGGGAGCACCTGGGGAAGCTTTTGTTGATGGTGAGATGATAAAGGGCACGAATGAACACTTGTTTGCGGTCTTGCGTGACATCATTTACAGCTACGATGCGATTATTGAAAACCCTAAGTTCGATCTTACTAATAGCGAAGGGATTACGAATGCTGTTTTTCATATTATGCGGAATTCTGGAACATTAAGACCCCGTTCTAATCCTGAACTTGTTGTATGTTGGGGGGGGCATTCTATCTCGCGTGAGGAGTATTTATATACCAAGGAAGTAGGTTATCAGCTGGGTTTACGTGGTATGGATATTTGTACCGGTTGTGGGCCAGGTGCAATGAAAGGTCCAATGAAGGGAGCTTCTTTTGGGCACTTAAAACAGCGCATCAGTGATGGTCAATATTTGGGGATTACTGAGCCGGGTATTATCGCCGCAGAATCGCCGAACCCGATCGTCAATGATTTAGTTATTCTCCCTGACATTGAAAAACGTCTCGAAGCCTTTGTTCGAACAGGGCATGCGATTGTTGTCTTTCCTGGTGGTGCTGGAACCATGGAAGAAATTCTGTATATTTTGGGTATCCTGCTACACCCTGAAAATGCCTTTGTGCCATACCCATTGATTTTTACAGCACCCAAAGTAGCTGGCGATTATTTTCAAAAGGTTGATGAGTTTATCCGTAATACGCTAGGGCCTAAGGCGCAAAAGCGTTATGAAATCATCATTGATGATCCAGAGTCTGTTGCGCGTTCTATTAAGCGAGGTGTAAAAAAAGTAAAGAATTTTCGTCGTGACCATAGCGACGCTTACTACTTTAACTGGCTACTCAATATTGATCATGAATTCCAAGAAGCCTTTATTCCTACGCATGAGAATATGGCAAATCTCTCCATCACCAAAGCGCTTGCACCGCATGAGTTGGCGGCAAACCTGCGTCGTGCCTTTTCTGGAATTGTCGCTGGGAATGTGAAGGATGAAGGGATTCGAGCTATCGAAGAGTATGGTCAGTTTAAACTGACAGGGGACAAAGATATTATGCAAAGCATGGACGAATTGCTGAAATCCTTTATTGAACAAGATCGCATGAAGTTGCCAAGTGATATTGCTTATAAACCCTGTTATGAAATTGTTTAACAAATAGACAA
>CACVAY010000024.1 GCA_902727985.1 uncultured Thiotrichaceae bacterium
AGGTATTTGAGCGCGGTTTCATAGTCGCCGCGTGCGCCATAGATTTGCGAGATATTATTGAGAGTCGCGCCTTCGCCGGACTTATCGCCGATTTTCTGTCTTATGGCAAAGGATTGCTGAAGGTATTTGAGCGCGGTTTCATAGTCGCCGCGAGCGCCATAGATTTGCGAGATATTATTGAGAGTCGTGCCTTCGCCGGACTTATCGACGATTTCCTGTTGAATGGCAAGGGATTGCTGAAGGTATTTGAGCGCGGTTTCATAGTCGCCGCGTGCGTGAGCAGTTGTCGCCATATTATTGAGAGTCGTGCCTTCGCCGGACTTATCGCCGATTTCTTGTGTAATGGCAAGGGATTGCTGAAGGTATTTGAGCGCGGTTTCATAGTCGCCGCGAGCACGATAAATTCCTGAGATATTATTGAGCGTGGTGTTTTCGCCGAATTTATCGCCGATTTCCTGTCTTATGGCGAGTGATCCCTGAAAATGCTCTAATGCGCCATTAAACTTGCCTAAGGAGTATAATAAGTTACCTATATCATTAAGGATCTTTGCTCTATGAGAGTTGTGTTGAGGGTTTTCATCCAATAACACTCTCAAACTTATTAACCATTGTTGTTTATCTGTTGATGACATTCTGTTTGCAGGATGAATGTCAGCAGATTCGAACTCGGTAGTGAACTGTTTCTGAAAACCTTTCTGTTCATTGTCTTCGATGGATAATTCGTAAACATTGGTATACCAGTCATAGAAATCAGGTGCATATTCGGCAATTTGTTCCATTGCGAAGTGGGGTAGCCAAATGACTATAGGGCGTTTGATAGCGGCCAGAGAAGAGCGACGCCAATTTAGTTTTTGCAAAAAGTCGCGACTTGCTTGTGCACCATTTACCAGCATCTTTTCAAAATTATAGAGAAAGACAAGGCTATTTTCTGGGCTTGCATCAAGTTGAGTATGCAACCACTCATCGAGATTCGTATTTTTAAGTGACTTTAAAGATAGAGATATTTCTTCAACAGGACGGTCAAGCTCTGCCTTCAACAGATTGGCCATTTTTTTTTGGCTATTAGCAGAATTAACGAGCACAAAAAATAGCGCAAAGCTGTTGCCGCTTCTATTGAATGCTCTTTGAAGGTTTGTACAGGTTTGCTTGTCCTTAATGGTGAATGTCACTCAATGCCTCGCTTACCCAATCTATCTCATGGATAACGGGGTGTAAGCTTGCCCAGCGCTCACCATTTTCATATTCAAGAATTAGACGAAGGTTTAGTAGACGAGAGAAAGATTCGTCAGCTTGAACGCGACGTGTTTGTACTATTTGTTTGAAGTTTTCGATATCATCATTGCGGATCAGGCGATCATATTGTTTTTTAAGCGTATTGATTGCGTCGCTGATTTCCTTTTGGCTAATTTTTTCTGAATCTGTATCCGTGGACATACGAATGAGTCGCATCAGGTCGCGTACAACTCCACCACTGGTACGAGCTAACTCTTCTAGTAATTCACGCGTTTCAAAGACGGCTCCAATATCAACACGCTGTTCAACAACGTTAACGAGTTGTTGGATGCCGCGTTCATTGGTTTTGACCATTGGGAGAACTTTGATGTCGTCAAAGTCAGCTCCAAGGTTTTGGTTATAAGCAAGAGAAACGGGGACTGTATAGATAATATGGCAGGCTGGAGAGCGAAGTTGTTCAGCGTGTCGAACAAATAACTCACTGTGAGATGATTGCCCCTCTTCATTAAGTTCGTAATGCATTTTTTCTAACCCGTCGACAATGATTACAAGGTCTTTATAGTTATTGTTTTGAACAGTTTGTCTAGCCTCTCCAATGAGAGTATTTAGCTTCTGAATAAATACGCTGATTTCACGTTTGAGATTGATGCGTATTGTTTCTCTGCGACTGCTAGCAGCTTTGATATTGGCGGTGAGGTCGGCGAATAATTTGAAAAAAGGAATTTTTATACCCGCTTCGGCTTTTGTACTAATTTTGGCTTCATGTGCTGTTTGTGTGTCATCGACAATAATGCGTTCCGCGAACCATGTTGCGATGCTATCTAGTAAGACTTCAGAAATAGGCATATCCGCCTCATGGAGGCTAATTTGCACTTGTTTAGCAATGGCTATTAGTACGTCAAGATAGCTCAATGAACCAAGGTCAATGGTTTCTTCAATATCGAGATAGATCGTAAAGAACTTATGGTTTTCAAGTTCTCTTTTTAAACGAAACAATTCAGTTGTTTTCCCCGAGCCTCTGTGTCCAGTGAATAAAAGTTGCAGATAAGTATCATTGTTACTGCGACTGATATTGCGAGTAATACTTCTTGCAATTTGAGGAGTTCCCCGACTTTCAGCTAGGTCTACATAACGTTCATCATCAGCTGTTAGAGGCTGTTCTGGGTCGCAATTGCGGTAGGTGTCGTCAATGTTACTTGCTTTGTTCATTGTAGTGACTTCTAGAGTTTGTAACTTCCCTCAAGTATAGCTTGTATGAATTTCACAATCTAACTTCCATGGTTATTCCAGATTTTTAGTTATTTTGATCAAAAAAATAGGTGATGGAGTGCTTAATTAAATCTTGGAGATGTATTGAGAGAGCTATCTCACTAACAAGGAGTTGAATAGGTTGAAGGGTATGAGATCATCTTCACATGTTGCTTTAAATGAACAGGCATCACACTACCTGCTGTGCAGGTAGTAGTTAATTATGTTTTCGGACTTCCCATAAATAACTTATGCTGGATAAGATAGAGGGCGTGCTTGGTTTTTTTTAGGATTATCCACGAAGACGTGAAAAAGCATTACCGTTTTGCATAAAACTATAAACGAATAGGGATATAAACATGTATCAAAAATTTGGCGATAACTTGTTTGATGAATTACTTGTAGCGGCTAATGAGAGTCCGCGTAAGAGAAGTCATCATAATATACATAAAGACTTGGACGAGCCAGTGCAAAGACTTTGTATTGGTCTCAAGAAAGGAACCTATGTTCGACCTCACCATCATCCTCAAAAGAATAAATGGGAGATGATGTTGGTGTTAAAGGGGGCGGTTGCCGTTGTGATCTTTGATATTGACGGAAAGGTGACTGATAAGCTTGAGCTAAGTGCTGGGGGGGCGCTGTGTGGTATTGAAAACGAACCTAACACTTGGCATACGCTTTTTCCGTTATCCGATGAAGCTGTGATTATGGAAGTGAAAGAGGGGCCTTTTACCCCTTCGGTTGCAAGTGATTTTGCGAGGTGGGCGCCGCAAGAAGGCGATGATGATGTGAATGATTTCCTTGCATGGCTAGAGCAGACTGATATTGGCGAGCAGTATCTGAAAAGCAAATAGACGTTCTATTTTGGGTCATGTTTTTTGGTTAATTGTTTCGAATCATGCAGAGTGTGGAACTATTTGTCCCGATATCAGGTATAAGTACTGACCATAATGATTGATCAAAAAGACGACGATGGCAACTTTGCAATATAGAAAAGAAATCGATGGGCTCAGGGCGTTAGCCGTCTTACCTGTAATACTTTTTCATGCGGGCTTCTCATTTATGAGCGGTGGCTTTGTGGGTGTGGATATCTTCTTTGTTATTAGCGGCTATCTCATTACTTCCCTGATTGTGGCGGAAATTGATAAGGGGACGTTTTCACTCGTCAATTTTTACGAACGTCGGGCAAGGCGCATTTTGCCTGCTTTGTTCTTGGTAATACTGGCTTGTCTGCCTTTCGCATGGGTGTATTTATTGCCTCATGAAATGGTGGATTTTGGGCAAGGCGTTGTTGCGGTAACTGTCTTCGCCTCCAATATCTTGTTCTGGAAAGATAGCGACTACTTTTCCCCTGATGCTGAATTATTACCATTGCTGCATACTTGGAGTTTGGCTGTCGAAGAACAATATTATGTGTTCTTCCCCTTGCTATTGATGTTGGCGTGGCGTTTTGGCAAGTCTTGGTTTGTGCCGATGCTATTGGTGCTTATTGCGGCGATTAGTCTGGCCTTGAGTGAGTGGTTATGGCGCGTTGATAGTGCGGCAAACTTTTATTTATTACCGACTCGTGCGTGGGAGTTGATGTTAGGGGCGCTTGCTGGGCTTTATCTCCGTTCATCCCATATTTCGATAAGGTGGTTACGTGAAATTGGCAGTCTAATCGGCTTGATCATGATTGGGCTAGCTATTGTCCTGCTTGATGACAGTATGCCATTCCCCAGTTTATATGCTTTGTTACCAACACTTGGGGCAGTATTCATTATTCTTTGTGCGGATGCTGAAACCGTAGTGGGACGCTTGCTCTCATTGCCCATTTTCGTGGGTGTTGGGTTGATTTCTTACAGTGCATATTTGTGGCATCAGCCTATCTTTGCCTTCGCACGTATATATGGTATGGATGAACCAAATATAGGGATATGGGTCGGATTAATTGCCTTGGCATTGTTACTAGCGTGGGGTAGTTGGTGCTGGGTGGAGAAGCCTTTTAGAGATAGGAGCCGTTTTTCGCGAGGGCAAATTTTTACATTGGCGGGTATTGGCAGTGTTTTTCTGATCGGTATTGGCATGTTGCTGGTATTGCAGGATGGGTTTCCACAAAGATTCTAAAAAGGGTATTGAATAAAATGAAAATAAGTAAAGGCGTAATGGGTATATTTCTGATGTTACTTATATCGGGGGTGTCAGCTGATAATCATAATATAAAAACGGTACGGGCAGATTTGCTCAAGGCGAGTAATTTGGATGAAGGGGGAGCCTATGTACGTAAGCGTTTTTTGGGGCTGTTGAAGAAGCCTTTTGATAAGAAGGATTCGCGAAAAAAGTTGCTATTAATTGGCGATAGCCATGCACAGGATTTTCTTAATGCGGTGATGGAAAATAATTACCTGAGCCACTACCAGATTCGTACGCGATATATTCCAACACTCTGCCAAATGGTGTTGAGTAATGAAAACACATCTAAATTTATTGATCGTAAACATCATAAATTATGTAACGAGTCTGATGACTTGGCTCAAATGCGTGGACAAATTGCTGAAGCGGATAGCATCATCCTTTCAGCAAATTGGCGACAGTGGTCAGCAGAGCGTTTGCCTCAAACGATTAAAAATTTGAAATTACGATCTGATCAGAAGTTAGTGGTGATTGGGCGAAAGAGCTTTGGGCGTATCAAGGCTAGGAAGTATTTGAGAATGTCTCTTGAGGATTTAAAAGCAGTGGTTAATAAAGTCGATGGACACCAAGAGCGGATCAATAGACTTATGAAAAAGACAGTATCACCCAAGCATTTTGTCGATATACAAAAACGTGTTTGTGGCTACGCTGATAAATGCCCGATCATGACACCTAGTATGCGATTGCTGTCATTTGATGGTGGGCATTTCACGCAAGCGGGCGCTAAATTTGCTGGACAGCGATTGTTTATCGTTGAGCCATTGAAAACCCTTTAATGGTCAATTCGTATTGTTGATTGATTACATATCAATTTCATCATGCTTCTTAGCAAAAGTGAGCAGTAATAGGACGATAAAACCAAAGATGCTACAAAATAAGACGTAATCCCAAAAGTCCCATATATGTATATCTTCTGGTTTTGTTAGGGAGGGGGTCGGTAGGGTTTCCGCTAATAGCGTCGGCTGCAAAATGAGAATGGTGAAAAAAGCGACAAAGGCGGAGAGACTTTGTATTGAAAGAATTCGCGATGGAAAAGGATATAATCGCATATAATTGCCCTTAGAGACCCCTGATTCACCAATAGTGATCAAAACACTTTATAGCAAGGCATCAAGGTATTAACAAAGTTCCAGTGCCTATAAAAAATTCTTGTTGTTATGTGATAATAATCTTATACCATGTCTTTATTCTCGATACCTGAAAAAAGGGTATTTTTGTTTGTTTTTTATGCATATACGAAGCATAGAGGGAGTTTTAGATGTTACAGGGAATAGGGCTGATGCTGTTTCTATTCGGCAGTTCGGTTGTCATTTTTTGCTTATTTTGTGGTTTATTTCCATCCTTGAGAAAGGTTTTACCTGAAAGCTTCAAAGCGGTATTTACCCTGAAAACGGGGTTGCTTATTGGTATCGGTGGGGCTTTGTTGATCTTGTTTTAATCTTCCTCTACGTTATGGTGTTTCGTAAAATTTCCCTTTGACGATAGCTTTCTTTGCTAAACTGAGCGGCTACTTTTACACGTCTATAATGCTATGAACTTTGTCCATCTTCGACTGCATACTGAATACTCGTTAGCGGATAGTACAATTCGTATCAAGCCATTAATGAAAGCCGTGGAAGAGGCTGGCATGTCAGCGATTGCAATGACGGATTTAAACAACCTATTCGCCATGGTGAAGTTCTACCGAGCAACAATGGCAGCAGGGTTAAAGCCCATTTTCGGGGTTGATGTATTACTCGATAATAAAGGTGGCCCACCTTTTCATCTGATCTTGCTGTGTCAAAACACTCAAGGCTACCTGAATCTCTCCAAGCTCATTTCAAAGGCTTATTTGAAAGGGCAACGCAATGGTTTAGCTTTTGTCAATAAGGAATGGATTGCGGAACATGCCGAAGGTGTAATTTGTCTTTCTGGCGGTAAAGGCGGTGATGTGGGGAAGGCACTTCTAGATGATAATCAGGAGCTTGCCCAAGAGTTGGCCAGTGACTGGCTGAAGGTTTTTGGTGATCGTTATTATCTTGAGCTTCAACGAACAGGACGTGAGGGAGATGAGGATTATCTGCATGCGGCAGTTAATTTGGCAGTATCGTTGGAAATCCCTGTGGTTGCGACCAATGATGTACGTTTTCTTAAGGAAGATGACTTCTATTCACACGAGGCAAGAACCTGTATTTCTGAAGGTTATGTGCTAGATGACTCGAATCGCCCGAAAAATTATAGTCCGCAACAATATTTACGCACGGCTGAAGAAATGTCTGAGTTGTTTTCAGATATTCCAGAAGCGTTAGAAAATAGTGTTGAAATTGCCAAACGCTGCTCTGTAACGCTTACCTTAGGTAAGAATTATCTCCCAGATTTCCCGATCCCAGAAGGGATGACGGAAGCGGAGTTCTTTGCAGAGGAATCGCGCAAGGGCTTAGAGCTACGCTTAGACTTTCTGTTTGGTAAGGATTCGCCCGGTTTTGCTGAAAAACGTAAAGAATATGATGAACGTTTGCAAATTGAGCTGGATGTTATCAATGGCATGGGGTTCCCTGGCTACTTTCTGATCGTTGCCGATTTCATCCAATGGGCAAAAGATAATGGCGTACCCGTAGGGCCAGGGCGTGGTTCCGGTGCAGGGTCTTTGGTTGCCTATGCCTTAAAGATTACCGATCTTGATCCTCTGGAATATGATTTGCTGTTTGAGCGTTTCTTGAATCCAGAACGTGTCTCCATGCCCGATTTCGATATCGATTTCTGTACAGATGGTCGCGACCGCGTTATTGATTACGTGTCTCGTACCTACGGTCGGGAGAAAGTCTCGCAGATCATTACCTATGGTTCGATGGCAGCAAAAGCGGTCGTGCGCGACGTGGGGCGTGTCTTGGGACATCCCTACGGTTTTGTAGATCGTGTCGCGAAACAGATTCCATTTGAGATTGGCATGACGCTGACCAAAGCTTTGGTTGAGTCTGAAGACCTCAAAGCTATGTACGACAATGATGAGGAGGTTACGGCCTTATTAGATCTTGCCTTATCACTTGAAGGTTTATCGCGAAATGCAGGTAAACATGCGGGTGGTGTTTTAATTGCCCCCACCGATTTAACGGACTTTACGCCACTGTATTGTGAAGAAGATGGTTCCAATGTTGTTTCTCAATACGATAAAAATGATGTTGAAGCCGTTGGCTTGGTTAAGTTCGACTTCTTGGGATTACGAAACTTAACCATCATCGATATGGCATTGAAGATCATCAATGCACGTCGCAAAAAGAAGGGCGAAGAACCACTAGAAATAGAACGTATCAGTCTTGAAGACAAACCATCATTTGATTTATTAAAAGCCTGTAAAACCACCGCCGTATTCCAGTTGGAATCTCGGGGGATGAAAGAGTTGATTAAGCGACTTCAACCAGACGTTTTTGAAGATATTGTCGCATTAGTTGCGCTATACAGACCTGGCCCACTGGGGTCGGGCATGGTTGATGACTTCGTGGAACGTAAACACGGACGTCAGAAAACCGAATATCCGCATCCTTGGTTAGAATCCATTCTCAAACCGACCTATGGCGTCATTCTCTATCAGGAACAGGTCATGCAGATTGCACAGGTTCTGGCGAGCTATACGCTCGGTGGAGCGGATATGTTACGTCGTGCGATGGGTAAAAAGAAGCCTGAGGAGATGGAGAAACAGCGCTCCCTCTTTATGGCAGGCGCAGTCAAGAATGATGTTGAAGAGGCGACGGCCACCTATATCTTCGATTTGATGGAGAAGTTTGCGGGTTACGGCTTCAATAAATCGCATTCCGCGGCTTATGCGTTGGTGTCTTACCAAACGGCATGGATCAAAGCGCATTATCCGTCTGAATTTATGGCAGCGGTATTGTCCTCGGATATGGATAACACCGAAAAGGTGGTCAATTTTGTAGATGATTGTCGTCAGTTAGGTCTTACCGTTGTCCCTCCTAATGTCAATCTGTCTGATTACAAGTTTACGGTTGATGACGATGA
>CACVAY010000025.1:0-3692 GCA_902727985.1 uncultured Thiotrichaceae bacterium
ATACCCTAGAAATCACGCGTTATTCTTGACGGAATCATATCTTACTTCTAGGATTAAATAAAACGAGCGTTCGCTCTATTTTAGCCATCTTAGATGGTAGGAGTCACAAAATGATAAACTTACTCTTTGCAATCTTGTTTGCAGGTGGGTTAATTACACTGACTTACTTCGGCGTTAGTGCAGTCGTTTTTACAGTAACTATGGTCGGCTTAACCGTACTTTCCGCACTAGGTTCTGCGTCTAGCTTCTTCCTCGGATTAGGCATTCTTATCACACTACTCGCTCTTCCTTTTGCTATTCCCCCACTACGCCAACGATTGATTTCCAAACCCGCTTTGATCGTTATGGGAAAAATGCTCCCCCCTATTTCAGACACGGAACAAGTTGCCATTGATGCCGGAACGGTTTGGTGGGATGGTGAATTATTTAGCGGAACGCCAGATTGGCAGAAACTACGTTCTTCCCCTAAACCGTCCCTCACCAAAGAAGAACAAGCTTTTCTAGGTGGCCCTGTCGAAGCAGTCTGCGATATGAGCAACCTCTGGAAGATTAATCATGATTGGAACATTATTCCTGATGAGATCATCCAATACGTTCGCGATAATGGATTTTTGGGAATGATTATTCCGAAACGTTACGGCGGCCTGGGGTTTTCAGCGATTGCTCAATCCGAAGTGCTTCTGCGTTTATCGAACACGGGTAGCGGTGTAAGCTATTTGGTCGGTGTTCCGAACTCTTTGGGGCCTGGTGAGCTGCTGATCAAATACGGCACAGAAGAACAAAAGGATCACTACTTACCGCGTTTAGCAAAAGGTAAAGAAATTCCCTGCTTTGCGTTGACTGCACCGAATGCGGGTTCTGATGCGACCTCTATATCTGATACTGGCGTTGTCTGTCACGGAGAGTATGAAGGTAAGCAAGTACTGGGCATGCGTCTCAACTTTTCTAAACGCTACATTACCCTTGCCCCTATTGCCACGCTGATTGGCTTAGCCTTCCGTATGCAAGACCCTGATGGCTTGTTGGGAGACGTCAAAGACTATGGCATTACCTGTGCAATGATTCCTCATAAGACTCATGGCGTTTCCATTGGTAGACGTCACTTACCGCTTGGCGATACGTTCTTAAATGGCCCCATTCACGGTAAAGATGTGTTTGTTCCTCTAGATGCCATTATTGGCGGCCCTGATATGGCAGGAAAGGGCTGGTTGATGCTAGTGAACTGTCTGTCTGTTGGACGTGCAGTAACCCTGCCAACTACAGGTACCGTTGTTAGTAAGAGGAGTCTTATGGGGTCTAGTGCATATGCCAATTTACGTCAACAGTTTGGGGTTCCCATTGCTAAATTCGAAGGTATTCAAAAACCATTAGCGCGGATTGCAGGCTACACTTACATTATCGATGCTGCCCGTTTGCAAACGATTCAGTCGATTGAAAATGGAGAAAACCCCAGTGTTCCTTCTGCCATTATTAAATATCATTGTACGGAGATGGGACGCCAGGCAACTATCGACGCGATGGATATTCATGGCGGTAAAGCCATTATGAAAGGCCCTAAGAACTACATTGCAGCGCTTTACGAATCCATCCCTGTTGCCATTACTGTCGAGGGAGCTAACATCCTCACACGAAATTTGATGATCTTTGGACAAGGTGCGATCCGCGCCCATCCTTTTGTACTCAAGGAAATGGAACTAGCCAGCGCAGATTATTCTGCTGATACCCTTCGCGAATTCGATGAAATCTTGTCGAGCCATATTGGTTTCAGCTTACAGAATATTGCACGTTCCTTCGTCTTAGGTCTTGGCGTTAACGGTGATATCCCTGACACCCATGTGAACTTAGTCCCTTACTATCATGCGATTAATCGTCTCAGCAGTGTCTTTGCAATGACAGCCGATATATCCATGTTGAGCTTGGGTGCGAAACTCAAGTTTAAGGAAATGCTCTCAGCACGTTTGGGCGATATGCTAAGCACCTTGTACCTCGCCAGCATGGTCATCAAGCATCATGAGGATCAGAACTGTGATGAAGATGAATGGCCTGTGGTGCAATGGTCACTAGATCATTTGCTGCATGAATATCAAATCGCCTTTGATGAGTTGATGGCGAACTTCCCGAACCGATTTTTTGCGATGAAAATGCAAGCAACTGCCTTCTGGTTTGGGCGTCGCTTCAAAGCACCTTCTGATGAGTTAGAAACAACAGTCGTCAGTGTGGTCAGTGCTAATAACTCAGCTCGTACTCGCTTAACACAAGGCATTTATCTGGGTGCAGGCTCACATAACCCGCTGGCAAATGTAAACGCTGTTTTTCTTGAAATGCTAACCATCAAGCCTCTGCACCAGAAACTTCGTACTGCTATCAAAGATAGCTTAATTCCCAAGGCTAGTGGATTGACACTCATCCATTCGGGCCTAAAATTTGGCGTGATTAATAAGCAAGAAGCAGAACAACTCACACAATTTGAAGTACATCTTTCTGGCATCATCAATGTCGACGATTTCGACGAGTCTGAACTGATCCGCAAACCATATACTAAAAATGAGGAGGCATCATGGCTAATGGCCAGTTAAACCATAAGGAGGTGACACAATGAACAAAACTATCCCTATCGTACATAAAGTTGCCATTCTGGGGGCCGGCGTCATGGGCTCCCAAATTGCCGCCCATTTTGCCAATGCCGGAATCCCTGTTGTGCTTTTTGATCTTGCTGTTGAAGGTAAGGACAAAAGTGCGACGGCCAGAAATGCTATCAAAGCCTTAGCTAAACAAAAGCCAGCTCCACTGGCTCGTACATCTTTTAGCAAACGTTTGACGCCTTGTAACTATGACGACGATTTACTTGAGCTTGAAACATGTGAGCTGATTATCGAAGCTATTGCTGAGCGTTTGGATTGGAAACATGATTTATACACAAAAATCTCTCCTTACATTAATGATAAAGCGGTTCTTGCTAGCAATACCTCTGGTATTTCAATTACACAATTAGCCTCTGGTGTACCTAATTTTCTTCGCGCGAGATTCTTGGGTGTTCATTTTTTCAATCCGCCACGTTATATGCACTTATTAGAATTGATTGCACAACCTGCCACTCGCCTGACGGTCATGGATCAGATGGAGAGTTTCTTCGTTAGCACCATGGGTAAAGGTGTGGTTCGAGCCAAAGACACCACTAACTTCATTGCGAATCGCATTGGTTTATTCTCGATGATGGCCACGCTTTATCACGCAGAACGCCTTGGGTTAAATTTTGAAACTATTGATGAGCTCACGGGTAAAGCAATTGGTCGTCCCAAAAGTGCCACTTTACGCACAGCAGATGTGGTCGGGCTTGATACTATGCGCCATGTCTTGCAGGGTGTTATTAGCAATCTTCCTGATGACCCATGGGCAGTGATATTCAAAATGCCAAAGTGGTTAGATACCCTAGTGGAAAATGGCTCCTTAGGTGCTAAAACACGCATCGGTGTCTACAAAAAAGAAGATGGTGAAATTCTGGTTTATGATCCTGACACAGACAAATATCGAAAACGTAAAACCAAAATCCCGAAGAAAGTCAGCAAGATTATAAAAAACTACAAAAACCCTAATCGACTGGCCGAATTACGAGCGGTGAATGACCCACATGCGGAATTCCTGTGGGCAATCCATCGCGACACCTTCCATTACTGCGCGCATTTGCTGGAAGA
>CACVAY010000025.1:3792-43349 GCA_902727985.1 uncultured Thiotrichaceae bacterium
CAAAGTCTTCGAGATCGTTGCGATGGGTAAAGTCGCCGAAAGCGCTGAACAAGCCAAAGAATACGGATTCCTCCGTGAATCTGATCATGTGGTAATGAACAAGCACGAAGTCTTACATGCAGCCATAGAACAGGTAAAAGCACTAGATGCTTTGAACTACCGCCCTCCGGTTAAACAGACCATCAAAGCTGGTGGACGAGCTGCTATTGCTAACTTCAAAGGCGCGATGACAAATATGCATGCAGGCAATTACATCTCCGATTACGACAGGGTAATCGGAGAACATGTGGCAAATGCCTTATGCGGCGGACCGATAGATGCTGGAACTGAAGTTGATGAAGAATGGTTCCTGCGCTATGAACGAGAAGGATTCCGTACCTTGTTGAAGAACCTGAAAACCCATGCTCGCATTAAACACATGCTAGATACTGGCAAACCGTTGAGGAACTAATCATGATAGAACAAGCTTATATTGTAGCGGCTCAACGTACTCCGGTGGGTAAAGCGCCTCGCGGAGTTTTCAGTAGAACTCGCCCGGATGATCTTTTAACACATGTGTTACGGGGTGTGGTGAATGACTGCGGCGGACTAAAAGGTGAATCAGTCGATGATGTGATTATTGGCTGTGCAATGCCAGAAGCTGAGCAAGGATTAAATGTAGCGCGTATTGCCAGCTTGATGGCTGATTTACCAGAAAGCGTACCAGGTTTTACGGTAAACCGTTTTTGTGCATCCGGTTTACAAAGCATAGCCAGCGCAGCTGACAGAATTCGTTTAGGTGAAGCTGACATCATGATTGCTGGCGGCGTCGAAAGTATGAGCATGGTGCCAATGATGGGTAATAAAATGGCCATGAACCCTGATATTTTTAAAGATGAAAATATCGCGATAGCATATGGCATGGGCATCACCGCTGAGAATGTCGCTAAACGTTGGAAAATCACCCGTGACGATCAAGATATGTTCGCGCTTCGCAGTCACCAACATGCATTTGATGCCATACACGCTGGAAACTTTTCAGCAGAAACCCTTCCCTATGAAGTACATCAGCATTTGCCACAAAATGATGGAACTATCCAACTCAGTTCTCGCATCATCAAACATGATGAAGGACCTCGAGCAAATAGTAGTTTGGAAGCTTTAGCCAAACTGCGTCCTGCTTTTGATGCTAAGGGTAGTGTTACCGCAGGCAATAGCTCACAAATGAGTGATGGTGCGGCGGCGGTGGTTCTCATGAGTGAATCTAAAATGAAAGCCTTAAACCTTGAGCCACTTGCACGTTTTGTAGGATTCAATGTTGCGGGAGTCCCACCGGAAATTATGGGGATAGGTCCTAAAGAAGCTATTCCAAAACTCATGCAACAAACGGGGGTAAATCTCAATGACGTTGATTGGATCGAACTTAATGAAGCATTCGCAGCCCAGGCTTTAGCTGTCATGCACGAGCTTGAACTTGATCCCCAAAAAGTTAACCCGCTTGGCGGAGCTATTGCTCTTGGGCATCCACTTGGGGCAACAGGAGCAATCCGCACCGCTACCTTAGTGCATGGTTTACAACGGACACAACAACGCTACGGCATAGTAACAATGTGTATTGGTACAGGGATGGGAGCAGCTGGCTTATTCGAAAGGTGTTAAATCTTTATTCACATATTCTACCATTATTGTTTATGGTAATTGATTTCAACCCCCCACGAGTGGTACTTTGACCGCAATTCCCACAATAAAGGCCGTACTATGAATTTCCTTGCATTATTTGCGTTGTTGATCACCTTTATAGGTGCTGGACTTACACTTTTAACGGGAGTGAATCTTTTATCCGGCCCATTAGAGGGACGCGCCTGTCAAACAGATTGTGTGCAACTATACTACTATGCAGGAATGGTAGCGGCAATCACTGGCTTAATCCTCAGCCTTCTTTCTTTTCGCAAAATACAAGGCCGAGCAATTAGCATTGCCGCTTTTCTGATGGCAGCCGCTTTATGCTCTGTTTTCGGCGTGTTGTTTATCGCAGGTAACTTTTTCTAAACAACGATTTTATCTTGCTGCGTATTTAATTTCACATACAAGATATGCTGATTATGTAAGGTATTCTTTATCTCATATCCTAAGTACCACAAAAAGTCTGAAGAACTTCTTCCTCAGGTTCAGGTGGTAACATATAGCTTTCCTTACCACTCTGAAAGTTGAAAGGGGTTTGTAATACATCATACAGCTCGTGGAATACGCTGAAATCGTCGTGATCTTCTGCTGCCCTAATTGCTGCTTCGATTTGGTGGTTACGTGGAATGTATATAGGGTTCATTGCTTGCATAGCAGCTTTGCGCTCCTCATCCCTGCTGTTTTCTCTGGTTAAGCGTTCACGCCACTTTATTGCCCAAGCATCAAACGCTTCAGGCTTCGTAAATAAGTCTCGTATGGCCTTATTGCTTTCGGTGCTTGCCAATTCAAGCTGGGACAAATAATGGAAAGTCAAAGTGAAATCCGCTTTGTTGTCTGCCATGCACTGAAGCAATTCGTTGATCAGCCCTCTATCCCCTTCCTCAGGTTTAGTAAGTCCAATTTTACTGCGCATTCCTTCTAGCCAATAGACTTCGTACTGAGTCTGAAAACCTTTGAGAATTTCTTCGGCAATCGACACAGCTTGTTCGCTATCCTTATGTAGTAAAGGCAAGAAAGTTTCCGCAAGGCGTATTAAATTCCACTGCCCCATAATCGGCTGATTACTGTAAGCATAACGACCATTGCGATCAATCGAGCTATACACACGGTTAAAATCAAACTCATCCATAAATGCACAGGGTCCATAGTCAATGGTTTCGCCTGCAATCGACATATTATCGGTATTCATAACACCATGAATAAAACCAAACTGCATCCACTTCGCAATAAGTGTGGCTTGACGTTCAGCCACGGCCTCAAGCAACGCTAAGTAAGGGTTCTCAGCATTTGTAACCTCTGGATAATTACGTGCAATCACAGAGTCAGCCAGTTGTTTCACAGCGTCTTTATTATCTCTTATCGCAAAATATTGAAACGTCCCGACCCTCACAAAACCCGTTGCAATACGCGTTATAACCGCCCCTGGTAAGATACGATCTCGCACTACCTCTTCACCCGTGGTTACCGCAGCAAGGGCTCGGGTGGTGGGTACACCAAGCTTTACCATGGCCTCGCTAAGCAAATATTCTCGCATGATAGGGCCGATTGCCGCTCTACCATCACCGCCTCTTGAAAATGGGGTTCGACCCGCTCCTTTTAACTGAATGTCGTAACGTATTCCTTCAGGACTCACAACTTCACCCAGCAATATGGCACGACCATCACCCAACTGTGGTACAAGATTACCAAACTGATGGCCTGCATAGGCCAAGGCAATGGGGTCAGCACCTTCGGGGATATAATTTCCTCCATACGTATCAATGGCATCACTGCTTTTCAAAGCATCAATATCTAATCCCAGTTCTGTAGCAAACTCTTCATTTAGTTTGATCAAATCAGGCTTTTTAACTGGTGTCGGATTTACCCGCTCATAAAACGCATCTGGCATCTTTGTTTGGGTATTATCAAAGGAAAAAAGAGGAGTATTCACAGTATAACCTTATGCAATGAAATGAGCGTTGAGTATAACGGCAGATTGCCTTAGATGCTTGTTAGCTTGGAATTCGTAGGGGCAGCTTTTCACAGAAGCAGAATAGAATTTATATGCACAAACTGATCAAAAATTGACAAACATCCAAGAACGAAAAAAGATTTGTCATAAAATAACCTTGGGCTAGGAACCTTTTACAAAAATCTTCATCCAATAATCACTTATAAAAACTAAGGGCAGTAAAATGTTTAACAAAAAAATCTCGCTTTATCTTGCATCAGCATTACTTCCAACCATCTTCGTATTACCTACACATGCATCTCAGCTTGACTTCGCATTGAGTGAAGAAGCCGCCGCACTAGAAGCATATGTTGATACTAATGCTTTAAGTGCGGGTCGCGCACAGATGAGTGTCGGTGGTATTTACAATGAAGACGATGATATTGCAGGATTTGTTGGGTTTTCCTCGAGTGGCTCAGGCAATTATACGACTAATAACCCTTACACATTTGGCGTAGGTGTTCGTGGTTACTATGCTGCTCTTGAGGATCTCGATAAAGACGTAGGCGCAATTGCACTAGGTGTAAACGGTAAGATGCGCTTTAACGCTGTTTTCCCTTTAGCCGTAACAGGCGAACTTTATTACGCACCTAAAATCACCACCTTTGATGATGGGGATGATTTGTTAGACACTCGCATTCGTCTTGAAACCGACGTATCACCCAATGCCCGTGCCTTTATCGGTTATCGCATATTACAAGCTGAGTTGAAATCAGGCGGTGATTATGAGATTGATGATCAGGTGCAACTCGGTATTAACTTCGACTTCTAAGACCCTGGTAAAGATACAATACTAAAGCTAATAGTCATGTGCATGAGCAACATGGCTATTGGCAACTATCCCCCTCCTCTTTGTTTAAAACTCACTTTTTTGCGATTAATATGGCAAACCCTCTATTGTCTGAAACAGATACCCAACAAGCTTAAATATATTGCAATGACTTGTGTTGCTGCTTATTTGCCCTTGAAAAACTATTTCAATAAGAAGTACTGCGATTTTATATCTATACTCAGTAAGGCTGCAGGGGGAATTAAATTAAACCAAACTATTAGGAGTTGTGAATGAACAAGTTGACTATTTTTACCTTGTCTATTGCTAGCGCACTGTTTACTGTCAATGCTTATGCAGAGGATGTCAGCAAGAAGAATGATGATGCTATGGCCGCGTTAATTTCAAAGGCACCTGAAGATGCTAAGGCCTACTTTATTGACCCCGTGGATGGTGCCGAAGTTGAAAAGAACTTTACTGTTAGGTTCGGATTATCAGGGATGGGCGTCTCGCCAGCAGGACTGGAAAAAGATAAAACAGGGCATCACCACCTATTGATTAACCTTGAGGAAATGCCAGATTTATCTAAACCATTACCTGCCAATGATAATCTCAAGCACTTCGGTGGTGGACAAACTGAAGTCGAACTTACACTGGAACCTGGCACTCATACTTTGCAATTATTACTGGGGAATCACTTACACATTCCACATGACAAACCCGTTATGTCTGAAAAAATAACTATTACAGTGAAAGAGTAAACATAGGCGATTACTAATAAAATGCTGACATATCCTCGCTCTTAAAAAACAAGGATATGCCTTAGCGGTGTACTTATCGCTGTAGCCATTGTACTAACTGCATAAGGATCTTTTGCTCGGTTTCCGACAATTCTTGCGACGCTAACTGCTCCAGTTCATCCTGATACTCAGCAGCGGTGATCGTACTTCCGTACTCACCATCCAAAACACGCGCCTGACAATAGCCTTGCCACTTCATGATCGCTTGTTGGTCTAATAATTCAGGCCAGTTACGGGCAATAAAACGGGGATAAATAGCCTGTAGACGTTGGTCATCAAAATTAGGCCTCCAACTGGCTAATTGCTCTGGCTTCTTCTTAAGCAAAGTATTGCACAGTTTTCTGTCATTATTACTGATGAAACCAGAATATAAGGCAGACTCCATATCCTCTGAGTCATCACTGAACTGCCTAGTCTGATATAAAGCCATTAGCTTGTCGCGAAGGTCAGCGTCATTGAGAATTTCTTGGCGATGTTGTTCACATTGAGCCAAATCGACTTCCCAATGTTCTGCCATTTCAGAACTGAGTGTTTTCATTGGCGCTAACGCTGGAGATTTATTGAGATGAACGCCCTTGAGTCCTACTCGCTCAGTCCCTTCAGGCAGATCAGCCTTTTTACTAAAGAGATTTTCACTCAATGCTTCCACAGACATTTCGAGCATTGCCTTGGGAGATTTTCGCAAATCATAAACAATGATTTCGTTTTTATTCGTCGGATGTTGAAGTACTGGAATCACAGGAGAAAGACAACCCTGTGTTGAAGGGTACATACCACTAATGTGCAGTAGCATTTCGGGGTTAGTTACACTTAACAAGCGCCCTGCTTCAACTTTACTACGAAGTTTGAAATAGAAATCAAATAAACGCGGATTAGTTTGCTTCACCAACCGCGCCATTGCGATCGTCGCTCGCACATCAGATAAAGCATCATGAGCCCCATCGTGAGCAATATTGTTTGCAGCGGTGAGTTTTTCCAGGCGGAATGTGGTTTTTCCCTTTTCATCTTTAGGCCAATGAATCCCTTCAGGTCGCAAGGCATGAGCCATACGCAGCAAATCCATCACATCCCATCGTGAATTACCGTTTTGCCATTCTCTCGCATAAGGATCCATGAAGTTACGAAAGAATCCATGACGCGTTACTTCATCATCAAAACGGATGCTGTTATAGCCCACCCCACATGTGTTTGGTTGCATAAACGCATCATTGATGGTGCGATAAAAATCAAATTCAGAGAGACCTTGTGCTTGCGCTTTTTGCGGTGTAATCCGTGTAATAAGGCATGCTTGAGGATGTGGTAAATAATCATCACTCGGTTTGCAATAGAGATTCATCGGCTCCCCAATCTCTTCCAAATCTAGGTTGGTGCGAATTCCAGCAAATTGCGAAGCGCGATCACGACGTGGGTTTATCCCCCAGGTTTCATAATCATGCCAAAGAAAGGTAGCTTCATTTTGTGCGGTTACTGCCATAGGAATTTACGACTCAGTCAGTTCTACATGGCGCTAAATAATACCTGATTCTCTTAGTGAAACCAGTTTTTAGAGAAATACCAAAGAATTGACTGTAATAAAGTGAGTTATACTACTAATATATGGTATGTATTATTAAAGTATCATTAGTTGCATACAATATAGTCACGAACAGCTAAGAGGTAGACATGAGATTATTTGCCAACCAGAAAGGGTTTTTAAACATTACCACGCTAGCGCTATTGGGTCTTGTTATGGCTGGTATGGGGTTTCTCTATTACAAAGGATACCGACTGGATATAAAAACACACTCTGGGGTTGGCCCCGTTTCTTCTAATCAAAATAACAGCACTGGAAGAAATAATGGGGATCAACAGAATGGGCTTTTTTACACCGTACAAGTCTCCGTCACCCCGGTAGAATCAAATGCAATAAATATTGTGAATAATCTTCAATCGGATGGATATGATGCCTATTACGACACCTATAGTTCTGATCAAGGTCGTGTGTACAAAGTCCGACTTGGACAATACGCGGATCAACAATCAGCTTCTGCCGTAAAATCACAGGTGCGTCGCCGCTATGATCAATTCAAAGATAGTTTTGTAAAAACCATTACTGAGTAAAATAATACGACGTTTACTTTGACTGAGTTTGACAAGGGCAATGACATTCTTGAGTTCGGCTATTAAAAACTTTATCACTATTCGAGCCAATCAAACTACCGAGTTCAGAGACTGTACCCTCTGCTTTCTTCCTTCTAAACTTGATTAAAGACCGATCCATGTTAACACGGGTTTCAGTTTGTTCCTGCTGATTCGTTTCTATCGCTTTCGTATGTTCCAGAAGATTATGTTTGGTCTCTCGAATATGTGAGATAAGGCTCTGTTTAACACTCTCATTTTCAGTCTTCATCAACTTATTCTGTAAATCATTGATATCACTTTTCATACGTTTTTTATTCGATTGTAGTAAACGAATATTTGTACCAATCATTTTTATACGGTCTTGGAAATGTTGCTTCAGATCTTCTTCAGAAGAAAACATATGGACAAGCAACTCATCCCGCAATGCTGCCTCTTTAACTTTCTTTTCAGCTTTATCTTCTTTTTTAGTTAAATTCTTCTTTCGCTCAGTCTGGGAAGCTACTTGTTTAACGACCACCCCCTGCTTGGCATTAATTTCTGAATGCCCACCCTGTGAGGCAGAAGGTGGTATGCTTTGCGAGTAGTGTATTTTGCCATCTTCATCGACCCAACGATAGGTCTTTGCTGACAAACTTGCACTACCTGTTACGGCGCTAAAAACAAGCAGTATTAATAGGATGTAATGGCTTTTTATCATGTTAGAACAATGTATAATTTTTGTTATTTCGCTCATTGCGAATATTTTTTCTGCCTTTTCTGGAGGTGGCGCTGGTTTGATTCAACTACCCGCTCTTATCTTCCTTGGTTTACCTTTCCCCATTGCTCTGGCAACACATAAAGTTGCAAGTGTGGCGCTGGGTGTTGGTGCAACTATTCGACATCTAAAAAACAATCAATTTCGAAAACATTATGTTGTTCTCATGCTGGCTTCAGGACTCCCTGGCGTTATTTTGGGAGCAAATATTATTTTACAAATCCCTAACGTTGTTGCTACAACAGCACTTGGTGTTATGACCATGGCTTTAGGTATTTATTCGTTTTTAAATGCTGATTTAGGACAAACGGTCAAAAATCACAGTAAATCCAGAAGACAAATAGCCATTGGCTCTATTGGACTATTTTTAATAGGAATACTCAATGGTTCTCTGACATCTGGTACTGGCTTGTTTGCAACACTATGGTTAATTATCTGGTTTGGTCTCGATTATAAGCTTGCCGTCGCTTATACATTAGTATTCGTTGGGCTTTTCTGGAACGGTGCTGGCGCTCTCACCCTGGGATTTATAGGTGAAATCCATTGGGCATGGCTTCCCGCTCTACTACTTGGGTCATTATTAGGTGGATACATAGGTGCTCACTTATCCATTGTTAAAGGCAATCAAGCTATCAAACGCGTTTATGAAATTATTACTATTCTTGTCGGCTTGAAACTCATCTTCTGATACACCTGTCATAGGTGCTTTACTTTTTAGTGGTCTTACACCCCCAAAGTTGATATAAATCACAAAACACATAAGGAGAAGTAATGAAATTAGAATCTGTTGCCCTACATCACGGGTATACCTCAGAAGCAACGACAAAATCAGCCGCCGTACCAATCTATCAAACGACCTCTTATACGTTTGATGATACACAACATGGCGCGGATCTTTTCGATCTCAAAGTACCTGGTAATATCTATACGCGGATCATGAATCCAACCACGGATGTTCTTGAGCAAAGAATGGCTGAAATGGAAGGTGGTATAGCAGGTCTTGCGGTTGCATCAGGTATGGCTGCAATCACTTATGCGATTCAAGCTATCACTAGCACGGGTGACAATATCATCAGTACCAGTCAGGTATACGGTGGAACCTATAACCTATTTGCACACACTTTCCCCCGTCAAGGCATTGATGTTCGTATGGCATCCGCTGATGATTACGAAAAAATGGAAAGCCTTATTGATGATAAAACGCGTGCTGTATTCTGTGAGTCGATTGGTAACCCTGCAGGCAATATCGTTGATATTGAAAAAATAGCAGAGATGGCACACCGTCACGGTGTGCCACTAATCGTCGATAACACGGTACCAACACCGTACCTATGCCGCGCTATCGATCATGGCGCAGATATTGTTGTTCATGCCTTAACGAAGTATATTGGCGGCCATGGCACAACCATCGGCGGGGTTATAATCGATTCAGGTAAATTTGACTGGGTAGCGAATAAAGAACGTTTCCCAATGTTGAATGAACCAGACCCTTCCTATCACGGAGTAGTTTATACAGAAGCGCTAGGTCCTGCCGCCTATATTGGTCGTTGTCGCGTTGTTCCACTCAGAAATACGGGCTCAGCCATTTCACCACATAGCTCATTCTTAATCCTACAAGGTTTGGAAACATTGGGCTTACGTATGGAACGTCATTGTGAAAACGCACTAGCTGTTGCTAAACATCTGAAGAATCACCCTAAAGTTGAATGGGTAAACTACGGCGCACTTGAAGATAGTCCTTTCTATGAGACTTGTCAGAAAATAACCAAGGGACATGCTTCAGGCATTCTTAGCTTTGGTATTAAAGGTGGTAAAGAATCAGGCGCACAGTTTATTGATGCACTAGAAATGATCTTGCGCCTCGTCAACATTGGTGACGCTAAATCTCTTGCCTGTCATCCAGCAACTACAACTCACAGACAATTAAACCCGGAAGAATTAGCTACAGCTGGTGTATCCGAAGACTTGGTACGTATTTCAGTGGGTATTGAACATATCGACGATATTATTGCTGATATCGATCAGGCCTTAGAGAAAGTTAGCGCTTAATTTCAAATATTGAAGAGACTGTAAAACGATAGGTTTTACAGTCCCTACTTTTTATTCTTTTTCTCTAAGCCCCAGTGACTTCGCGAAATCAAATAATTGACCTGACTCATCCAAGTTTTTCAAAAAACTCATTAGTTGACCATCGTTATACATCATAATCAGCAGCGATAGCAAAATAACAAAAACAGCTAACACGAAGTAACTGAGCAATAAACCTAATAGTGCTTTGCCACCACCTGCATATTGATGGGGGAAATTCTCTACTCTTGAACGTGCCATATGCCCAGTAACGACACCAATCAGCGCGAAAGGAGCAAAGATAAAAGAAAGCACTCCCATCAAAAGTGCTGTCCATGACATTTTCTGGTCATTCATTACAGACATGTGATTCTCCAAAGTCTTATTATTGAATTATTTAGTGAAGTCTAACCACTTAAAGCTGATGACAAGTAGTTACTCTATTTTTTCTACCGTTTAAGTGTGAACGCTGAGTTTCATCCAATCTGACTATACTCTCAACCTGTCCAACTGTTATTTTCTTCATTGTTCTTGCAAAAGTACTATTCAATCATATCTAATAAACTTCCACTTAAGCAAGAATTTCAATCTTATGGGTGCCATCATTAATAACGCAGACGCTAACAACCCCAACAAGAAAAAATTCTCCCTTTTCCTCAGAAATTTATATCAAGGGATCACCATCGACCTTTTGTTGATAGCGGCCTTAATCACTCTTGTGGTCGGAATTAGTGCCCCATTAATGACACTCGAAAAGCTCTACTTTTTTGAGAACAAAGTAAGCTTACTAAGCGCTGTCAGGCAATTATTCGATAAAGAGGAGTGGGCACTCTTTATCATTATTGGTCTATTCAGCCTGTGTTTACCGTTTGTGAAGATATTTTCACTCATGGCTATCTTGCATATCCCACATCAAGGTAATAGCTTCCTGGACAAGCTGCTTCAGTGGATTGAACATTGGGGAAAATGGTCGATGTTAGATGTGTTTGTTGTTGCATTATTGCTCGTCTCAGTGAAACTGGGAGCACTTGCCAAAGTGACTGTACATTATGGGCTTTATACCTTTGCTTGTGCCGTCATTCTAACCATGATTACCAGCTTCTGGATTGATAGGCTTGCAAAGAAACGAGACAATAAATCAATCACCGACCCTTTGGAATAAATTTATCTCCTCTTAGGTAAACTAGTCTGACAGATCCTCGTCAATTGACTACCATTAGTAATCGAATTGTTACCCAAACGAGTGCCCCAGCATTGAATACCCCAATTCTTCATCTCTCCATAATCTGCGCCCTATTGCTCAGCGGCTGTAGCGAGACTCCAGTACTCAACAGCAACGTATCTTTTCCTGATAATCTTTCTGAGCCTAAGCGTTTCGCCATTGATCATAAGCTAGCAAACAAACTTCCCAAGCCTGACACCAACCCAGATACCCTAGCCAATCAAGGGCTTTATTACTCAGCTAATGGATATGCCTGCAAAAAATTGAGTGCCTCTAAAGTAGCCTGTTATATCAATGGGCAATGGTTAGAAACATCGAATATTTTTAAACCTCAATGATGAATCCAAGGACGATAATAATGACGGATCTAAGACACATCATGATGAAAATACTATTGCCTCTCATAGGCTTATTACTCATTAGCAATACAAGTATTTCTGCTGAAAATACTAGCACTAAAATTTTTGATGAAGGCTTACCAACAACACATAAAACTAAAACCCAACCTTATGGCTCTTCATTATTTTCGGGTAAAAAAACATCAGGTAGCAACGCCAGTATTAATAAAGATTACCTTATCGTTCCAGGTGACAAAATAAAGCTCAACCTCTGGGGTATTATCCAATCTAATGATATTCTTACCGTAGATACCTCAGGTAAAATATATATTCCAGAAATCGGTACGGTGAGCGTTGAGGGTATTAAAGCGACGGCCCTTGCAGGTGTGGTAAAAAACAAGATAAAAACAGTCTATGATGATGGCGTCAACGCCTATGTAACGCTACTGTCTAACACCCCTATTAAAGTTTTCGTAACAGGTCCGGTTAACCACCCAGGGCAATACAGCGGCATGCCAGGTGATAGCGCCCTGCACTTCTTATCACAAGCAGGAGGCATCCAACATCAGCGCGGTAGCTTCAGGGTTATCCGTGTCTTACGCGGCAACCAACCTATTGCCAACATCGACCTTTATCAATTCTTGCGCTGGGGAACCCTTCCAACAGTCAATTTCAAGGATGGCGATACCATTTTAGTTGGTCAGCAATCTGCCATGGTCACTGTCCAAGGTGATGCGAGAAACCCAAAACGCATTGAATTCCGTGGCAAAAGTAGTAACGGTCAGAAGCTGATAGATATAGCTCGCCCCTTTGAAAGCGTTACCAATGTGGCCGTGTCGGGTACTCGTAATAATCAACCCTGGTCTGCCTACCATCCTATAGCCAAGTTTAAGAGTGTTCGCCTCCTTGATGGAGACGTAATCCGCTTTATCAGTGACTCTCAAGCCAAAAATATCGATATCACCATTGAAGGCAGTCATCTGGGTAATTCTTATTTTGCTGTGAATAAAGGGACACGACTTCAAGAGTTGCTTGATTTTGTACCCATTTCTCCTGATGACGCCGATATTAAAAACATTTACATCAAACGTAAAAGAGTTGCAGCACAACAACTAACCGCGCTTGAACAAGCCCTTAAACGACTTGAGCGTAGCGTTCTAACCGCCCCAGCCCGCTCAGATGGTGAAGCAACCATACGCGCTAAAGAAGCCGAACTAGTCCTCCAGTTTGTAGAAAATGCTCGGAAGAATCGCCCTGAAGGACGAGTTGTTGTCAGTAATGGGAAAAAAGTAAGCAATGTCCGACTTGAAGATGGCGATGTGGTAGTTATCCCGCAACTCAGTGATGTCGTCACCATTGCTGGCGAAGTCCAAATTCCCCAAGCTATTGTGTATTCACCAGCAGCTACGCCAATTGACTACATTGCTCAGGCAGGTGGGTTTTCAGAACGTGCTGATCAAAAACGCATTGCCTTACTCAAACCCAATGGAAAAATTGTGATGGGAGACAGGCTTCGAGTTACCGCTGGTGATCAGATAATGGTTTTTCCCAAGGTCGATACAAAGAATATGCAGTTTGCTAAAGATATTACGCAGATTATCTATCAGATAGCATTAGGTGCACGTGTTTTTAGTGACTAAGTTTTCATAAAAATCGTTGTCATAAAAATCACCCAAATGAATCCCCTTCAGGGCGATTTAATATTTTATTAAGGTGAAGTCACAGTATTTTCTGCGGTTTAATGCTATAACGTGTTCGGTAAACTTTAAAAGAAATCAAGATGTCAGCAAGCTTCAAAAAAACTTACGCCTTTCTGTTACTCGGTTTTCATCTCGTTTTCTTCACGGGGTGTAGTACGTCATCAACCATAATCAAATCACATGATCGACAAGGTTCATTGAAGCCCGCCGTTCGGGTAGTCAACAATACTCCCGCTGCACTTCCCAAGACAGCGTTACCACTAACACCAAGCAAACCGGAGGCCAGACGCTCTGTTCCTATCAAAATCCTCCCATTAGGTGACTCGATCACGCATGGTGGAGGCGGCTACCCAAGCTACCGTCGAAGCTTGTGGTTTATGCTTAAAGATGCTGGATATAATATTGATTTTATTGGCAGTCACCGTGATTTTGTGGGCTATGTCCCCAAACATTACATTGATTTCGATTTGGATCACGAAGGTCATTGGGGGTGGGAAGCGGGAGAAATTGACCTAAAGTTAGGCACTTGGCTACAAAAATATACTCCTGACATCGTTCTACTCCATGCAGGCACCAACGATTTTTTTATTAATCAAAACAATGGAAGCACCACCTCAGAGATAGCCAGTATGGTTCAAAAACTCCGTGCAAAAAACCCCAACGTTGTCATTCTTCTGGCTAAACTTATTCCTATGCGTGACAAAGATACGCAACCGATCAATGTTGCGATTCATCGCTTGGGCCGTTCACTTAATACTCCCCAGTCACCCATTGTTATTGTAGATCAGTACACCGGCTTTTCAGCAGAAAATGACAATCACGATAATTATCACCCCAATATCGAGGGTGAAAAGAAAATGGCGAGGCGTTGGTTCTACGCACTTACGCCATATCTATAGTGAGTCTCAGTGAGTCTCCCAACAATTACGGGGACAGCGACCATATAACTAAACTAGATCGCATCCAGCCATGGCTACATAGCTGAAAAAAATGTATATTATTCCCCCAATAAAATTTAGATATTCAGTACGAGTGTTGCACAAAGAAAAAATCTAAACCTTACCCACTTCTTCACCCCCCCAAGATGCGCCCAGAGCATCTTTCTTACCTACATTGAGGATTACTATGAATAGAAAACTATTAGCCACTTTATTAACCAGCATAACTCTTAGTCTTACTGCATGCGGCGGAGGAAGTAGCAAAAGCTCACTTGATGGTTCTGGGAGCGTTAGCGTTGATCCATCTGGTTCATTCTCAGGCCAACGATCTAATGCAGCTATAACGGGGGGAGATAATGGTAACTACAAAGCTTTCCTGACTTCATTTTTAGGGACTAATAACTTACAAGACGTTGCTCTGAGAAATACAGCGGCCAGCAATGCTAATTCATCGAACGGTATCCGTGATTTCTTAACGATTTCATCAGCGGTAAAAAAATTAAAAGCCACTCACACATCAAACCAGCGCAAAGCTATTCCCGTTTCAGATACTAGTGCCTGTACAAATGGTGGCTCAATAACCGGAAGTGGAACACTAGATGATGTAACCCGTGTTGGTAATATTGTCATGACTTTCAATAATTGTATTGAAGGCACCCTTACCATTAACGGCATATCTGAAGTTATCATTCGAAACTATAATTTTACATATGATGTCCCTGATTCATACATACTCAAAGCACAAAATTTATCTGTCACTAGCGGTGATGAATCTTATACCTCAACTGCCATTTATGATGTCGTAGAAGACTATACGGCGGGAACGGCAGTTTTACTTATTAATGCATTAAATACGGCAAATGATATTGAGATATTCTACGAAAATCTTCAATTAGATACTGACTCTGGCGGCGTACTGATTTCTGGGCGCATCTATACAGAAGAAGATGGCTATGTAACTATAACGACAGATTCACGCGTTCTTTACAATATCAACGCTACCTTCCCCTACACGGGCGGCCCAATTACACTAGCTGGAGAGAATTCTAATATTCGTATTACGCCAATTGCTAATGAGACTATCCAAGTTGAATTGGATTTGGATGGGGACGGTGTTTATGAAGAACTTCTGATCATTGGTGCTGATGGGAATATTGTAGGTAATACTGATGGAGACGTTATAAATAGCGACACTGTATCGTTTTAACAAATAATTAGTGCCTACACTTGCTAGTTCTCAAGCTCTACTTGAGAACTGGCGACATTGATGAAGAAACACATCCTGCCACCAGTTCTAACTTGGAAATAGCGCCTATCTCCCATGTTTCGTACCTCAACGCGGACTACGATCTATTTCATGATTCTTGAATAACTCAGTAAGCAGCTGATGATTCAAACGATGCGCTGGACTTACCGCAGTAATCTTTCCCTGTAGATGCCCGCCTGCCAGCATTAAATCCCCTACTAAATCCAACACACGATGCCGTATATATTCATCTGGCATACGTAACCCGCCCTTATTGATGGCTTTGTTACCCACGATGACGACTGCTGATTTCTGGTTTGCACCAAGGCAAATAGAATCTTTCTGAAATCGCGTTAATTGTGCTAGCAAGCCACTTTTCAAACGTCCAAAGGTTCTCGCTTGACTACATTCTTGTGTGAAGGATGCTGGTGTTACAACTCCCTGCCAGCGTTGTTTACCAATTTTCGCTAAAACTATTGTTAAATCCAATTCAAGCATGCCTGCTGGTTCAATTTTTATATAGCGACTCCCTTCTTCAACACAATGCTCTTGTATCACAGTATAAACAGTTCGCGCACTGGATTGCGTTTGCACACCGACTTTATTAATAGCTTCAATAAACGGCAAAGCACTTCCATCAAGAATGGGAACTTCCGAACCCTCAATATCAATCTCAAGATTATCAATACCGCAAGCATACAGGGCTGCCATTAAGTGTTCGATCGTACGAACATGTAGTGCATCATCAACAGCAATGCAGGTACACAGAGGCAATACCTTCGTATATTTCCAATGCGCAGGAATACATTGCCATTCTCCAGTAGCATCCTTACGACGAAAAATGATCCCTGTATTCTCAACAGCGGGTTTTAGTATAATTATATGATGCCCAGCCGTATGCAAACCAGGGCCACTAAAGCTCAACTCTTGACAAATTGTTTGTTGTGAATGTTCATTCATTCCGGAAGTTTAGTTCAGCATGACCTAATATCATAGAGGGATTACCTTCTAGGGCTTTCTACCTATTAGATTCTTCGATGAGAACGATAAAATATCAACGATACCGTGGATAAAACGTCTTTACTTTCAGATGATTTTAAATAGATATTCCACAATATAACTCAGGACGAGTGCCGTTGACGGTTTGTGCTGTCAACCTATCAAGTATGATAACTATGAATTTGACATTTCGTCGCTTCAAAACCCAATGCCGAGTCATCCACGCACTATTGCTAAGGGAAACACGTACTCGTTTTGATCGTAATAAATTAGGCTATTTATGGGCTCTCTTTGAACCTGTTACCTATGTGCTTGCACTCTATGCTGTCTTTGCTGCAATAGGACGTCCTTCCCCTATTGGCTCCGAATTAGACCTTGCTTTGTTCTTTTTAACGGGACTGATTCCATGGTTTCTGTTCGCACACACAGCCAGTAAAACCATGGAGGGCATTAATTCAAACAAGGCATTACTTACCTACCCACAAGTGACTGCATTTGATGTCTTGGTCGCACGTGCCATCCTTGAGCTTGTCACTATCATTATTGTCTTTGTGCTATTGCTCTTAATATTTGGGTATTTTGGGTTCACGCATCGAATTGATAACTTTTTGGAACTAGCCTCTGCTTTCTTTACCATATGGTTATTAGGGCTGGCTATGGGGTTTTTAAATTCATCAATTAAACTCTATCTGCCCTCATTTAACCAAACCTACTCAGCTATTCAACGCTTTCTGTTTTTTACCTCTGGCATATTTTTTACCGCCGAAATGTTACCCCCTAATATTAGAGAGATAGCACTGTACAACCCTATTCTTCACGGTATTGAATGGTTTCGCAGCGCCTTCTTTCACTCCTATGAGAGCTATCATTTAGATAAAAGCTTTCTCTTTTCAATTGTGCTTATCACCTTAGCTTTGGGATTGGCTGCTGAACATAAGTCACGCAAACGAGCGCGGCAACTCTAGGTACTATTATTGTGATTGAATTTCAGAACGTGACGAAGAGTTACCCTTTAAGTTCAGGGCGACAATATATTCTGCGAGATTTCAGCTTCCAATTCCCTGAAGGAAAAAACCTTGGAATTCTTGGAAAGAATGGCTCTGGGAAGTCCACCATGTTGCGTCTTATCGCAGGTTCTGAGTACCCTGACAATGGCGACATTTTGCGTGAAGGAAAACTCTCATGGCCCTTAGGCTTCTCAGGTGGCTTTAGCCCTAACCTAACAGGTGAAGAAAATTTACGCTTTATTTGTCGCATCTACGACGCGAACATTCCTTATGTGAGTGAGTATGTAAAAGACTTCGCAGAACTCGGTGACTTCTTTTACGAGCCTATCCGTAACTACTCCAATGGCATGAAATCACGTTTGGCTTTTGGACTAAGCATGGCCATTGATTTTGAAGTTATTCTGGTGGATGAAATTTTAGGGGTTGGGGATTCATCATTTCGCAAGAAATGTACCGAGCATTTTAAAAAGAAGAGCGAAGAATCGTCGATCATTATGGTATCTCATGAAATGAATACGATTCGGAATTTTTGCGAATCTATCCTGCTGTTTGATAAAGGTGGAATCACAGTTTTTGACGATGTAGAAGAAGCCATCACCGCTTATGGAAATTTATAATTCTTTATGAAAAACCCAGCCATAAAAACCTCATTCTTACTCTTCGTTGTGCTCCCAACGCTGATTGCTAGCCTCTATTTTCTGCTATTTGCTTCAGACCAATATTATGTTGAAACCCAATATGTGATTCAAGGTGAGAAGAAGTCACAAGTTGATTTACTAAGTGGTCTTTCAGGGCTTACAGGTGAGTCAACAGATTCAACCAAGAATTCTTATATTGCCAGAGAATATATTTGGTCGGGTAATTTACTGAAAACGATTGATCCTGAACTTGGCATACGAGATCACTACACAGATAAAAGCTATGACTGGTGGGCTCGCCTTAAGTCTTCCGCGACTTTCAAGGAATTTGCTGATTATTGGTATGACATTATCTACATCAATCACGACACCACTTCAGGAATCACAACACTGGGGGTAACAGCCTTTACTGCCGATAAAGCCTACAATATATCCACTAAACTGCTAGAAAAGGCTGAGGAGCATGTCAACAAGCTATCTGAACGCTCACGTAAAGACTCCTTATCTTTCGCTAGTCGTGAATTAGAAAATGCCGAAAACAAACTGGTAGAGGCACGCGCGGCAGTTACCCGTTTTCGTAGTAATCAAAAACAGCTTGATCCTGAAAAAGCGAGTGAGATGAAGTTGGGTATTGTTGCTGCACTGGAAAGTGAATTATCTTCAGCAGAATCTGAGCTTGCCGAAGTTGCCAGTTATATGCGTGCTGATACTTTTAAAATTCGCGCTTTAAAAAGTAAAATCCAAGCTCTTCGCAAGCAAATCTCTACGGAACGACAACGCTGGGTTAATGTGAATGGTAACGATGCCACGCTAAGTAATCTCGTCGGTGATTATGAGAAACTGCTCACAAAAAAGACGATTGCAGAGCGTCTTTATGAATCTGCCCTTGGTTCTTTGGAAAATGCACGTTTGAGTGCCATGCAACAGCAACAATACCTGGAAGTAATCGCTGCACCTTATCTTCCATCAGAAGCTGAAAAACCGTATGTATTGATGGGCATATTATCGATATTTTTAGGGAGTTTTCTCGCATGGGTAATTGGATTTTTGATTATCTCAGCTGTCAATGATCACATCTAAGCACTTAATACGATTACGATTTTTTGCTAGCATCCATAAATTTCTCATAAGGAATCATGTCGTTTTGCGGAGGAACTCCCTTACTAAATGTCGCAGCTAATTTATCTCTACGATGGTAAAGCAGCGCATCCTTAAGCAAAAGTAATAAAGCCTCAGATTTTTGATGTAACAGGCGTTCTCTTTCACTGTACCAAAAAGACAGCAGCTTGCTTAATGGGCTTACGGTATAACAATCGATCTGCGCTATTTCAAGTAAATGTACATGCCGCCCTGTTTGTGACGATAACGCTTTGGCAAATTCAATAGTATCGCTAAGAATAAGCGTATCACTCATTGCCTCACAAGCAGATTCCTCATTCGCAAACAGTACGGTTAAGGTATCAGCGTATGCAGATTGTGCTTCACTCAGTACTTCAGGATTAGTGCCCACGATCACATCGAAATAGCAAAGATGCTTCAATAATTGCTCTGATTCAGAGTAAGCAAGCCATAAATCATGTGTCTCAACCTGCTCTGCATAAAGCCGACAAACTTGCTCTTGTCGTTTCTCAGGAATGAATAACTGTACGCAAATATCTCTCTTGCGCCAAAGCACTGCACAAGCCACCAGCAGAGAGTGAATATTTTCATTTGGCTGGATAGCATCAACTAAAATAGCAATATTACTGTTTAATCTCTTGCTATGGCTAAGCAAATCTTTACGAAAAAGGTGAAAAGAAGTCGCCTCGCGCAAAGCATTCAATGCACCGCAGCTTTTAATTTGCGTGTACGCCGTATCGTAACGCTCTTTACCATACGTTTCGATCAGATAACTATACCAATTAGATTCTTCTCTGGTTTCATTATCCAGACTCTTAGCCTTACCATGATAGATAAACGTATCGTCAGCCACCACCGACCTAAATCCTGCATCAGCAGCCCGAAAGCAAAAATCTAATTCACTCCCCATACCATTCGGATAATGCTCGGCATCAACCACACCAATAGCATCTAATACTTCGCGTTTGATAAACTGGCAATAGCCATGAATATAAGGAAGCTCAGGATAATGAGCGTATGAAAGTTTGGCTACCGATGCAGCAAAATCATCGATTTCTTTACGACTGGGAAAATTGATCGTACTTGCCGTATGTTTATCGGGAATATACGGTACAGACTGCCAAATGGCTGCATTCGTTACTGGACTGACGATGCCAATATCCTCTGAACTTTCGGCACAGTGCACCAATCTGTTTAACCAATTTTCACTGACAATGGTATCGCTATTCATTAACACCACATAAGGAGCTGTCGACGCTTCTAATCCCAGATTCGAACTTACCGAATAACCTTGATTGATAGTTGATTCTATCAACTGTATACAAGGTTCTTTAGTGGCCATTTCATGAAGAAAATCCGTTGTTTCTACTCCTGAAGCATCATTAACCAAAATCAGCCTTAGCTCAAAACCATCCTGATTTGCCAATACGGAAAGAATACATTGCTCAACATCAGCTAATGCATTGTAAACAGGAATCACAATATCGATTTTCTTCATAAACCTGGAGCAATAATTTTTATCATTTTGGCAACCATACTGTACTAACGCACATTAGCCCGATATGTTTATATAATGCATTCAAATAACTGAAAATAGATGGAAAATCTTGACAGAGTGATAGATTTATCACACGGACGTAGCACTCTAATGAATACGCCAATAGATGCTAATCAATAAATACCAGAACCACATCCTGATCTTGTTTTTTTTATAAAAGCCTTGGACGTGATTCATTGTCCGATGTTTAATGAAATGTTTCCATGTCATCAAATAATAAAGCCTCAATGGTTTGCCAAATAATGACATTGGCATAGTAAAGCGTGTTAACTGTAGATGCCCGAGTAACTTTTTTCTAGGCTGGCTGGAAATGCGATCAGCCCCTGACACAGAGAAATAAAAAACAATATAGGGACAACTCACAACCTTCTTAGCCGCAGGCAAAGCCTCGAGATACATTAACCAATCCTGACATGATGCAAGTGATGTGAAGCTCACATTGGTCAGCACTCTTCGCGAAAATGTCACTCCCCCCAAAGGACCTAAACAGTTGCGATACACCAAACGTTTGTGAATTCTCGCCAAGTTATTGCTATGGTCATCGACAAACTTCTGATAAACAAAAATATGCTGATCAGCTTGAATATTTTCTCTGCCCGTTACCAATACATCAATAGAAGAATCTTCATCTAATAACTCTATGACAAATGACATCCAATCTTCATGAAACGCATCATCGGAGTCATGAAAATGCACGAACTCCCCTTTGGCGTGTTGATAACCACAAAGACGACTAGCGGGCGCACCACAGTTCTTCTCATTACGCAGTAAATGTGTCGTACTTTCGGGTAAATAATGAAGTGAGACAGGGATATCTGAGCAATCATCGACAACGATGATCTCAATATAGTGACTTGCATCCGCAAGATGAATAGAATGCATAAGTGATTGGCATAAATGATCAAAACTCCGTTGACGATTAAATACGGGAATAATAATCGACAATAGTACCGGGCAATTTCGTTCAATCATTCAAACACCTTATTGAGCAAGCTCAATATCAAGATGACGATGAATCAAAGCGGCAAACTGTTTTGCACGTTGACCAAAGGTATGTTCTCTTTGAACAAATTTCATACCTTGATAGGCTCTAGCTTGCACCTCATTACTATGTTGTAAGGAAAATTCCAAACATTGTTTTAGAGAATACTTATCATCATACGTTTGTACAAAAGTAGCGATCTCCCCCATTCCTTCTACTTTATCTGATACGACTACTGCCCCGCAGGCTAATGCGTCGAAAATACGATTAGAAACAAAACCTTTACTGCGCATATCATCCCAATGATCGTTAAGTACAATGCCTGCTGAGCCGTAATATTTGTACAACAACTCATTCGGAATATAGGCTCCTTTTATATATTTTTTATCAATAAACTGCGGCCAGTTCTTACCATATACCGCTAGAGAATATTCTGTAGGGAGTAGTTCTTTGATAACTGGCCGGAAGACATCTCGTGTACCACCAACGAATAATATTGTTTCCTTATCACATTTTTTATCCCAATGACTGGGCGGGAAGAAGCGCTGAGTATCAGTACATTGCAACATACATTCGACAGGCTTTGATAGAGATTGTGATATTTCTTTAGCCCAAATATCGGACGCAATAAAGACATGATCATACTCCTCATATTCTTCTAATGTGACATCTTCAGGATGTGAAATATTCCACATGATATTTAGTTGCTTAGCTTTACATTTATAACGATTTAAACCTCTAAAAACAATAACGACATCGTACTGTTCACCCTCTTTAGCATCCCATTCTGGTAATACTTGCAACAGCACATTGAAACCCAAATTCTTTAGCGCTTTTTGGAGCGCAACAGCCATATGAAAATCTCCCCAGCTAAAGGCGCCCAACCAGCTACGGCACGGGATTTTTATCACGATCGATATCTGCTGAGGATGCTGGCGAAACAGCGAGCAAGATTGCTCTCGTTGCTGAAATTGATAGCGCATAACCGATACCTGTTGCAGCCATTTTTGAATGCGATCAGTCATCAGTCTTTTCATAGTGCTTAATAATAGAGCTAGTTACTTCTGCGTCACAAACGTAATAAGCCGTTGAACTTCCGGATAATCATTTGCCATTTTATGCAAAGTAACGTGGTACCCCATCTTCTCTAAATTCACAACAATATCTTTCCCAAAATCGGTGTACACTAATGAACGCCCGCCTATTCCATTGCCATGATAATGTGGTTCTTCCACATACACATCATCATCCCCTGAAGTATCTACTCTGGCTTTTGATAGAGCCGGCATGGGTTCTTGTACAGGAATAGAAAAAATATGCATGCCACCCTTTTGAAGGACTCGATAAATTTCCGCAAAACCCTGCCAAGGTTTTCTTACATGCTCTAAAATATCAGAAGAAATAATCAAATCAAATGAATCATCGGCAAAGGTCAACGCCTCCAAGCTCTGGCAAACTATGCCATCTTTGGACTCACCCAAACCTATATCGTCCCAATAAAATGAGTTTTGATAATGAGGAAAGCCAGTGAATAAGGAACGAAATGGTCCAATTAACCCCGGTTCATAAATTTTTAGATGAGAAAAAGCCTTTTGTGTAGCAAGTGCTTTTACTGTTTTAGCTCCCTCTAATCCATAAAACTCGAGTAAAGCCTCGGCTTGTCCTCGATAACGCAATGATGATTTACATTCAGGGCACTGGTAACCCTCCCGTAATGAAGTGTGGTTCTTTTCAAAAACCCCGTGATAACCGCAAACTGCACAATCTCCTAAATAGTGGAACTCGCTCATAAACCATCCTCATCCAATAAAAAACCATCAATCATCTCTGAATACTTTTCCCCAGCGGTATCGTCTTTTTGCCTCCGAACCGCATTACATGCTTCTTTCTTACAATTTTCTAATAGCCTATTTAAACGATCGAGGAAATCTTCATTACTCTCTGCTACTTCTAAAAGCGGGTCATCATTGGGTAAGCCGGGCAATGACTTAACTAAACTTTTGATCCCCAAAACTTTATACATACGCAGCTTTATAGGATCCATATATTGTGAGATATGATCTCTAGCATGAGGAACAACTGCAAAATCTATGCTTGTTAACAACTCCAACACCTTCTTTTCAGCCATTACACCGTGATAAATGCAATTAGCATTATCAAGAAGATGTAGCATTTCCGTCGGTTTGCGTACTGTCGAACCAACGACATGCACATAACCCTTATGCATTGCGACCACTTTGCATAATTGATCAAACAACTCCCAATCAATTCTGTCATTCAGATTGCCTGAATAAACCACATGAATCTCCATTTCTTCAACTTTATGGACAAACTCATAATTTAACGGTAAGGAATACCAATTTTTTATAATCAAGCTTTTACCTGACGGTAAAATATTGATATTTTCAAAATATTCGACGTTCGCTGCTGAGTTAGAAACGACTTGACCGGCAGCAAAGATGATTTCAAAATATTGCTGCATGCCTTTTAGCTGACTTTCCTTTTTCTTCATCCACTGTAGTTGATTATCCACAAGATCTACAATCAATGGAAAATCCAAAATACGTTGCAACAAAACACTATAGGGATCGATCAGTGGAAACAGGATGAATGTTGTATTTTCAGGTGTCAGTAGCTGTGTCGAAATAAAATTATCGATTTTATTTCCCAAAGGATCAGTCTTACGGGTATTGCTATAAGTCATCAACTGATAAGTAATGCCATCAATCGGGCGTGAGCATGTCTTATTTATAATCGATTGAGTAATCGTTGAAACACTATTATCGTGTTGATGTTTGGTATTGGTATGATGAATAAGACTCTCTTCACTCATAAACTCCAACACAATAATTTTCGTATCAGGATGTTTATACTTGTAATAGCGTGCAATCTGATCAATCCGTCGCCCATAGATACCAGAATCTTGCTGCTTCCAAACTAATACTAAGGTTTTAAGCGGTGTATTAGCACTGAATTCTGTTGTGGGTTTCAGATGATCAAAAACCTGCCCAGCCAAAGATTCTTTTTGGGCAAGCTGTTCAAGCTCAGAAAAGGTTTGATAAGAATGCTCTAGGGTAAAATGCTTTGGTAAGCTTATCGGCTTAGTATAAGCCATAGCTTCTTTCAGTTTTTTGACAAAGGTATTCTGCGTAAACAAGAATAAACCGGGTATGTCTTTAAGATCTGCCACCGAAGGAGAATATGGAGTTAAAGCAGGCTTACCCGTCGCTAAAGCATCGCCTATTTTAGAAGAAATCTGATATTTATTGATCTCATGACTTTGTTTTTGGTCACATGGAAATCCCGTAATAACAATGTCATAACGTGAGAGTGTATGGTAAAGGTCTTCCGCTTTCACAGGACCTAAAATTTCAGCACCAGATTTTTTTAAGGTACTAGCCAGTGTTGGTGGGTCAAAATCTCCACCTATCACCAATTTTACTTTGCGTTTTGATAGCGCATTAAAAGCAGACAGTGAATTGACCAACGTCGTTAAATTCTTGTGAGGCCGGATTGTACCTATAAACACCGCCGTTAGAAGCTTTCCCTTTCTTTTCCCACTATCGTCAATAGTGTGCTTTTGACGTGCATGACGAACTAAACTTCCACCATAGCTTTTTTGTAATGAACAACTCGCGACAGAACGCGTTGAAAGTTTATTGAGATAGAAATCAGCTTTGTTAATAGTGAATTTACCAAAGGGCTTTAATTCTGCGGCTTTACTGCTGGCAAACAAGGTTTCATTATCATCCATATCCAAAACACAAGCGGATGAATGATGCACAATCTTGCTCGCTAATTCGAAACTGTGCAGACGTTGCTTACAAATCCACACCGTATTAAAACGAATATTCAGCGCTTCGATTTGTTCAAAATACACATGTCTTTTTTTATAGGGAATTAACACAAGGGGGATATCAAGTTGCCGAATAGGTTCCCAAACATCATTCCCGAAATCACCAAAACTATAGGCAAAGATAATAGCAGGGCGTTGTGTCCGTACGGTATCGTAAAGCACTTTAGCGCGTCCAATGGGATTGTGTGAACCTTCCCATACGGTTATCGCCACAGCATCTGCTTGTTGTGAGATTTCTCTGGCTAGCGCTAAATCCTGATAACGATTTGGAACATACCATGTTCCATCAAAAGTTCGATGATCAAGCTGCTGCCCACCTTTTTCATCGATAGTAAATAGCTTGATGTCGGCTTTGCCTGTTATCTTCAAATCAAGATCAACGGTGAAAGTTACACCACCTTTTACTATCAATTTACTCTGATCGTCAAAATGAACTGCTGCTAGTTTGATAGGAATATTATTGATGCTCAATAGAAGGGGGTGTTTTACCAGCCTAGTGACCACCACGCCTTTGACTTTCCCATTCTCGAAAGAAAGAATTTGGCTATTTTCTATCTCACCCTCACGCCTCTTGGTAGAGGGTGAAAACAGAGCATTGATACCAATAAATAATTTTTTGATCATGTGTGTGATTCTGAATCCATTCAGTTTCCAAGCAAGCATAATACACTTGCATTTATTGTTACTATTACATTGTACCCCTTCAAGCTACTCTCTGCCATTGAATGCCCACCGCAATAAGTCAGGGGACTTTAAACGTATAACGCCCGTAAATAATGCTTTTTGACTACGCTCCACCTGAGAACCTTGTGCTTGCAACGACCACTCAAAAATTTTTCGATTAGACAATGGGTAAATATGAAATGGGCCATCAGCATGGCCGGAACCGATTTCACTTCCCCAGCAACCAACTCGCTGTTCAAGATATAATAAATCCGTAACTTCACGGACTGAGAGTGATGGTAAACTGGATAACCATTCCTCTGCAGCTTGCAAAATCGATGCACTTTCAGGAATTCTTAACCGCTGCACAACATCTTTTGCAGCCAACGTTTCCAATTTATCATCTCCCTCGCGCCAATATTTCCCTAAAGTTATTAAGCTTACATTTCCTGCGATGTATGGCTGCTTGGCATCCATTTGTGACACGGTTGTCGTAATGCTTTGTCCACGCACCTCTCCAATACTGAGCGAGGTACGATATAACCATTTTAACTGGTCTTTCCTCTTCGCCACTTTATAAGGATAACTCGAATATTTAACCCCACACCCCCTACTAACACTTGAGGCAGTTGCAACATCTTGCATAGCGGTTGCATCCGGTAACTCCCAAGTAAAATAGTGTATATTCTGTCGATATTTAGGTAGGGTGCATGCCAACAAAGTCCTGGAATCAACACCCGCAGTCAATGACATATAAGGCTTATATCCCTGTTTGAGGATCGTTGAGATAGTGCTTTCTAACAATCCACCTACTTTCTCAGCTAAATCAGTTCGATCAGGTTCTTTTTTAAATGAGCAACTCGGCCAATGCCTAATTACACACCATGAATCTAAACAGAGATAATGATTGGGTAACACACGCTTTATCTTCTTTCTAGGGGTTAAGCCAAAAGGGTAAATACCATTTTGTTGATGAAATTTGAAAAGCTCAATAAGCGCCGAATCGTCATCGACTTCACCCCCGTAAGGTATAACCATCAATGATGAGGAGGCAATTTGTTGTGAAACATCAAAAACCAATGGCAAGGACCCTGATGCATCAAGGTAGATACGTGTCGATTCGCCATTAGTAACCACGCACACAAAGCGACCACTAAGTCGATGCAAATAGGCTTCAAAATCATCAAATGACTGAATGACCTGCGGATGATCTTCTAAGGAAGGGCAATTAAATTTTCCAGCAAAAGGATCAATAACATCGCCTAAAAAACACACTCTAAACCGACTATTCTCAGACAAACCATGATTAACGGGTAAATCGGGATGAACACCCAACCAGAATTCACCTAATGATTCTCTTATCCATCCTTCAGGTATAAGACTAAGGCGCTGACAAATAACGTATTGACGTATGAGGGTGTTAGGCGAAAAAGTAGACGCCAATGTGCTTGGTGTATATTCCATTATTAACTGATAAGCCTTTATCCATAAAGAGCTGAACGAGATCATTCTCTTAAATCAGAATCTGAGTATAGGAGTACTCTCAACGCTTGCCTATATTTATTCACAACGACAACAAACTCTCTAATAAAACCCTTCATTGTCAACGATTTAAAAAAACACACGTCACAAGGTTGAATACTCACACTTTTGTAACGGGAAAGCGCAAAAAAGAATACGTTCATCCATTCACAACTACAAAGCCATTGGTGGTCTTGATATAAGAGTCTACATTGGAATCAGATCATGAAAACAACCACGCTGGCTTTATCAACAGTTCCAGATCCCACACGTATTGGTATCGTGGGCACAGGCTATATTTCTACAGGGCTCAATAACCTATTACTCCAATCCACTGAATTTACAGCGACTAAAATTTTAACCCGCCGCCCTTTAAATAGCTGTGCTGATTTTCCCCGCCATGACATTCTGACACATTCTATTCAAGAACTTATCGATCACGCAGATGTCATAGTTGAATGTAGCGGTGACCCGATTCATGCAGCAATAATCATTGATCAAGCTTTTCAAGCGAACATTCCTGTGGTCACCATGAATACGGAATTTCACATTACCTGTGGGTCTTATTTTATGGATAAGGGTATTCTCACTGAAGCAGAAGGTGACCAACCTGGTTGTTTAGCGGCTCTCGCAGAAAAGGCTCAGGAAATGGGCTTCATTCCTATTGTTTATGGCAATGTAAAAGGCTTTCAGGATCTTGATCCTAGCCCCAAAAACATGAACTTTTGGGCAAAGAAGCAAGGTATAAGCCTCTCAATGGTAACGGCAGCTACTGATGGCACAAAAGTTCAGGCTGAACAAATATTAGTCGCCAATGGATTAAAAGCAGGTATCGTGCAAGAAGGCTTATTAGGCTTACCTTCCACATCACTCGAGGAAGATGCGCTTTACTTGGCAGAAATAGCAATAGAGCAAAAACAAGCCATAAGTGACTTCATTATCCACCCTACTGAAAAACAAAGAATATTCATCGTTGCGACACATGATGATTCACAACAAGCCGCGTTAGATTATCTAAAACTTGGCAGTGGCCCATATTATACGCTGTCGCAAAACCAGGTTCTCTGTCATTTAGAAATTTTAAAAACCGTTAAGCGTATTCTACACACCCGTCAACCACTTTTAAATAACAGCTTACAACCCACGCTCAGTTTGGCTGCCATTGCTAAAAAAGATATTTCAGCCGGAACATCTATACCCCATGCCATTGGTAGTTTCGAGTTCAGAGGCATTGCCATTCGCGTTAATGATCATCCACAACACGTTCCCATGGGCTTATTACAAGACGTTACTTTCATCAAAAATATACAAAAAGGGGAGTTAATCATGTTTGAGCATATTGATCTACAACCATCCTTGGCACTGCATGCTTGGGAACATACTTTGAATAGAAGAGCAAAGTCATCGGCTTGTGTGAAAAGTCGTCATATCCTCTAATTATGATTAATCTATTAGAGCAAGAGCTTCAGACTCATGATGTTGTTTGTCGTTTCTGCGGACAAAAAACCTTTACCGTTATTGATTTAGGGAGGTTACCTCTAGCCAACTCCTTAAGCACGACTTGTGACGCTATAGCACCTAAGTACCCCACCTCATTACAAGTATGCTCTGCATGCTCTACTGCTCAACTCGCTCACTGTGCAGATAAGGAAAAGCTCTATCTTGACTATCTTTATGTTACTCCAGAGAGTGATATGTTGACCCAGCATTACGCAGATATCATCCATTTTTTACAAACAAAAAACTATCTGAAAACAACACATAATATTCTTGAAATTGGTAGCAACATTGGACATTTCTTAAAATTTTTAGCACCGAATGTGCAGAAAATCTTGGGCTTCGACCCTGCCAGAAATATCGCTAATATGGCTCGCGCCAACGGTATCCCTACTATCTGTGATTTCTTCGATGCGAAAAATGCTCAGCATGTTGCTAAACAATTTGGTAAACAGGATATCGTCTTCGCACGACATTGTTTTGCGCATAATGAAAAACCTTGGCTGATGCTTGAAGGGGTTACTGAAGTATTACAAGAAGGTGGTTTATTCATTATCGAAAATGCCTACTTCCCCGACACTATCGAAAAGCGGGAATTTGATCAGATCTACCATGAGCACATGTACTATTACAATGTACGGGCTATCGACTTAATTACCCAAAAATATGGTTTTGAACTCATCGATCTGCTAGCTAGTGATATTCACGGCGGTAGTATGCTTTATGTGGTACAGCTAAAGGGCGGGAAACGATCAGTTCAGCCAATTGTTAAAAAGCATTCTGAACATGAAAAAAATATGCACCAGCCCACATTTTATGCATCTTTTACGCAAACAATCGAACATAATCGCCATCAATTAACGTCATTGCTTCGTAAATTCAAGCGGCAAGGGAAAACCGTGCATGCTTATGGAGCATCAGCAAAATCAACTACTTTGCTCAATTATTACAATTTGCATAAACGAAAAATCCCATACGTAGTTGACTCGACGCCTGCCAAACAGGGGAAACACATCCCTGTCACCAATAATTTAATCATCAGTGAAGAAGATGCCGCCATAAATGTACCGGATTATTATTTGCTAACTATCTGGAATTACCAAGATGAGATCATCAAAAAAGTGCGCGAATCTGGTAATCAATATAGTGGATTCATCATACCTCATCCGCAATTGAAAATTATAGAAGGTGAAAACACATCAAGACCTCAGCACTCGAGAATTATGCCCCATCGAAAATAGCCAACAACATTACACACAGCTTCCTGAGGCGGGATGCTGAGGGTTTACCTAATTTAATTATTTGATCATAAAAAACCAGATCACTTTCAGAACTCGGCCGCAACAAACGGCCGAATTTTTTATAGTTTTAAGAACCAGAAATCGTTAATTGTGAAAAACGAATCGATGGCATCAATGAGCCTTTTTGCCAATTCCAGTATTGGGTATCACCGATGGTTTCGATGGCATCCAACATCGTATAAAAATTACCAGCAACGGTAATCCCACGAATCGCCTGCTGCTTTTCACCATTACGATACAAGTAACCAGAAGCACCAAAGCTAAAATCACCAGAAATAGGATTTGCTCCCGCATGTAGACCACTAAGATCCGTAATGACAACCAAATCACCTGCATACAAATCACTGGATGAAGTCTCACCAGCTGCTATTTCCATCTGATGTATGCCAACACCAAGATTAGACTTCGCACCACGAGTAGCATGCCCGGTGCTGCTTTGTTGATAGAAATTCGCCGTAGCACTATTGTGAATAAGTGTTTTCAATACACCATTTTCTAGCAATGGTGTCGATGCAGTAGCCACACCTTCCGCATCAAAGATGGAATATCCAAAGCCATTTTTATTCAAAGGGTTATCAAATAATGTTAATGTGGATTCTGCAACTAGTTTTCCAACTTTTTCACGCCATGGGTTCAAACCATCTTGCGCCCATTTTCCTGAGAAAATAGCCGTAAACACACCGAACAAATCATTCTGTGTTTCACAGTCAAAAATCACATCGTAATGTCCTGAGGCTATTGGCTCACCATCCAACATAGCAACCGTCTCTGCATAAGCCTCTTCAGCGATTGCCGTTTTATCAAGGTCAGCAAAATCGCGATATAACTGCCCTGTTCCGCACATCGCATTCTTTTCACCATTTTCAGCAAGTGCATAAGCATACGCAACCGCACCACGTGACTTCTGAAATGCAGATAGGCCACTCGTGCTATACACATATTGCTGACTAAGCTGGTCGGTCACACCATTGTAAGGGCAATTTTTCACATACTCTTTTTGCAACAGAGCATCTTCTAATTGCAAGGCAAATTCGATTTTCTCATCAATTGAGGTGGTATCTTCAGGACACAACCACGCTTCATCAGAACGCAAAGTCGCCACATCGTCAACAATAGCGGTATGTTCATCGACTTTAGAATAACGGGCATTTTGCAATGCTTGTTGCACCATGGAATCTATAGAATCAGCATCATCGGCTTCGCTATACGCGATCCCAACTTTCTGATTATCAATCACGCGTAAACCAAAAATCTGCGATGAACTCACCTTGTGCTCATCCAGCTTTCCCTGGTTACACTTCAGTGAAAGTGATTGCTGAGTATCTATCAACAAATCCCCTGTTGCTCCGGCCTTTTTTACTTGTTCCAGTACATTGCTGGCAATTGATTCGTAAGACATTAGGCATTACCTCCCACTAAGATATCATCGACTTTTAAGGCAGGTTGCCCAACAGTTGTCGGCACCGAGCCACTGACTGAGCCACACATACCACAAGCTAGTTTAAGATCCTCACCTATCATACTGATTTCTTTTAAAACCGCAGGCCCTGTACTGATCAAGGTTGCTGATTTAACCGGGTATTGAATCTTACCATCTTCAACGTAGTAACCTTCGGTCACAGCGAAGTTAAACTCCCCTGTTCCTGGCGATACAGAACCACCGCCCATACTGGCGGCATAGATCCCCTTATCGATGGATGCAATCATATCATCCAGATTATCCGTACCCGCTTCGATGTAGGTATTACGCATGCGCGATGCTGGAGCAAATTTATAGGATTGGCGTCTTCCTGAACCCGTACGAGCAAAACCAGTTTCTTCACTCCCCAAACGATCGACCAAAAAGCTATTTAAACGCCCATCTTTTATCAATTGCGTGTGTTGAGTTGGCATGCCTTCATCATCAATATTGATCGAACCCCAGGCGTTTTTACTTAAACCTTCATCAACCGCATTCACGACAGGATTGGCAATCATCTCCCCCATCTGATCATGAAAAACCGAAGATTTTTTGGCTACCGCGGTCGTTTCTAATAAATGACCACACGCCTCATGGAAAATAACGCCCCCAAAACCATTACCAATGACTACTGGCATACGCCCTGATGGACAAGCTTTCGCTCCCAAATTGGTTAACGCCTGGCGGCTCGCCTCTTCACCGGTAAAGGCTGGATCAATCGAGTCTTGTATTTCCCAACCGAGTAAGCCCCCGTCATTCCATGAACCTGAAGATTGCTCCGAACCGTCCGCCGCAACAGCACTCATCCCCGCTCGAATGTAATGACGGGTATCTTGAGCAAACAGACCTTCACTATTGAAGATTTCAACGTGTTGTTCACGTTGATTACAATAGCCACGCGTTTGCGAGATTTTTTCGCTAGCCGCTTTTGCAGATTTATTCGCAGCCATCAAGAATGCAATCTTGCTATCAATGGCAAAATCTTTCGTAAGAATAATCTCTGAAGGGTGTTGTGTAAGACCTGTCGTAAAATCAAAAGCACTGGCAGTAACCACCGGAGAACGTCGATCCTTCGCCGCAAGTTCACTGGCAATACGCATTAACTCTTCGGCATTGCTTTGATTGGTGTAGCCGTATAAAACCTTGCCATCAAATACCATGCGCAAACCAATACCAAAATCGATACCTGATTGAATCGGTTCAACCTCATCACTTAAGGTGCTTACCGCAGCCGTATGATGTTTCTCGACAAATAATTCAGCGAAATCAGCACCTACAGAAAGAGCATGATCAATGACTCGTTGAGCCACCTGTGAATCTAGCATAGCAGTCATCCTTTTTAGTACGAGAGAAGAGTATAGACGCCTCGCCAATCCAGTAAAATATCCCTGATAATATGAAACCTTTACAGATACGTTTACCCATTAAAAACAGCTAATGCAAAGTAAAACCGTCATCATAATAACGAGTGCTACCAACGCAGGCGTTACTTTCTGTCTAGCATCAGCAGAACAGTAAAATTGCATACTCTATGAACAAAAAATGCAATCTAGCACATGGAGATTGTATGTAACCCAGATCCACCATTTGGGTAAACAATCAACATATCCTAATGATTACAATGGTAATTCACGCTTCATTTTAAAAAATATCCATGATATGCTGATGGAACAGTTACAGCGCTAGACAGAAACTGTGCATATTGGACTAGGCAGAATTCTTATAACAACCCGCCCTATCGCCGTCTAATTCATCCCAACGAATTGAAAAAACAACGCCATAGGCGGCCTAATTCCTGAGCTCGCAGGGCGGTAGCGTGCTAAGTGTTTGATAAAGAAAGTCGGTGAAATATGAGCAGAGGAATTAGACAGAAAGTAGGAAAATGTATTAGACGGAAAATCTTCCGTCTAATCCACTGTTACATGTCTCACGCATCGATAAAGTCTGCTTAACCTTACGCTTGACGTAAGTATCATTAATGATATCATTACCTAATGGCGAAGACAGATGAAATTCTCAAGAGGATGCGAGAAAACCCAAAAGGAATTCGATTTGCTGACTTATGCAAAGTCTGTGATGAATACTTTGGTAAAGCTCGGCAGTCTGGCTCAAGTCATAGGGTTTACAGAACGCCTTGGAAAGGCGACCCCCGCGTAAACGTACAAAATTCCAAAGGTAAAGCGAAAGCTTATCAAGTTAAGCAAGTAGTTCAAGCAATTGAACGTTTGGAGGTAAAAAATGGTTAAAGAATTTGACCGCTACACATACCGAGTCACCTGGTCAGAAGGTGATCAAGAGTATGTGGGATTGTGTGCTGAGTTTCCGAGCTTAAGCTGGCTAGAAAAGACTCCTGAAAAAGCCTTAAAAGGCATCCGTCAATTGGCGCATCAATGTGTCGAAGATCTACGAGCCGATCATCAGGAAATTCCTGAGCCCATAGCAGTAAAAAACTACAGTGGGAAATTTATGGTTCGTGTTCCCCCTGAAACTCATCGTATGCTGGCAATTCAAGCTGCAGAATCAGGGGTTAGTTTAAACCGTTTAATCTCGAGTAAGCTACATTAAGCACCGAACATGTAACAAGGCAATGAAGCGGACAAATTTACCGTTAGCCGTTTTGCGCATGGGCTGCGCCCTCATTTTATGCGCAAAACGGCTAACGGTAAATTTGCCACTTATCGCGGCGTTAGGCGCCTTACTGAAGTAGGAGGAAATATGTCAGATTGTGGTTGTGGGGCAGAACAAGCGGAGAGTCTGGAAAAGAAAACTCTCATCATTCTGTTATCTATCAATGCATTTATGTTTGTTACTGAATTAACGCTGGGCTGGTTGGCGCAATCTACCGGGCTTATCGCTGACTCGCTAGATATGCTAGCTGATGCTACTGTCTATGGTCTGTCACTATATGCAGTTGGGAAAGGAGTCGTGAAGCAAGCAAAGGCGGCTAGAGTGAGCGGTTACCTACAAATAATTTTGGGGCTTGGCGTTTTATTCGAAGTGATCAGGCGTATGTTTTTTGGCAGTGAACCTCAAAGCACTCTTATCATTGTTGTCGGTGCGGTTGCCCTCCTGGCAAACATCATTTGTTTAATTCTCATTTCCAAGCACAAAGATAGCGGCGTACACATGCGCGCTTCGTGGATATTTTCAACAAATGATGTCATTGCCAACTTGGGGGTAATTATATCTGGTGTTCTTGTTGCCATCGTTGGCAGTCGCTATCCCGACCTAATTGTGGGAACAATAATATCAATCGTGGTGATTCGTGGCGGTATAAAAATACTACAAGATGCGGACCAAACTCAGAAATCTGGAAATCGCGCCTAATCGGGTAAGGGCTGGTCTCTAGCCAGCCCTCCCCACAACACCCTGCATGCGGCTCCGCACAGGGCGTTTCATCAGCCGTTTGGATAACGGAACTTAACCCATTGTTCTTTGAGGGATACTAACCCTTGAGCTTTTAACCATTTGTTGGTTAAACCTAATTGCACAGCCTTAGTCTTTGCTAGCCGATAGTAGCCTTTTGAACTTAATCCGATACTAATAGCCAGACGTGGTGACACACCCAGCTTGATCAGGTTGCGAATACGAGTTCGCGGTTTCCGCCATTGCTTTAAATAACACATACGGATTCTACGTCGTATCCAGTAGTCCAATCGCTCGACCGGATCAAAGATCACCCATGCAAAGTAGTTCATCCAGCCAGTGACGTACTCTCTCAGTTTCCGGTAGCGATACGCCCAGCTAACTCCCCACGTCCGATTCGTCAGTTGACGAATGCGGTGTTTGAAGTTATTCAGGCTTTTTCTGCTCCAGATGAGGTGTCGTCCTTTGAACTGATAACCAAGAAAGCAAAGCTCACCCACAGGTACGACTTGGCTTTTCTCTTCGTTGATGGGGAGCTTGAGAGTTTTGAGGAAGGTTTCGACTTCCTGTTTGATGCGTACACCTTCTGCGAAGGTCTTGGTACCGATGACAAAGTCATCGGCATAACGCGCAAACGGGTAGCCTTTGCTTTCCAGATAACGATCAAGATCATCTAGCATAATGTTGGCCAACAACGGGGATAAAGGGCCACCCTGAGGTACTCCTTTGAGAGTGGGTTCCATCTTGCCATTGTGACTAACACCTGCTCGAAGGTATTTGCCGATTAATGCCAGTAGGCGTTTATCATTGATCCGTTTTGCCAGTCGGTACATCAGCAGATCATGATCTACCTGATCGAAGAATTTCGATAGGTCAATATCCACCGCATAGCGGTGTTTCGCCTTGATCATGCTCTGCACAGACTTGATAGCCATATGCGCTGAGCGATAGGGGCGAAAACCGTAGCTGTGTTCCGAGAAGGTCGGGTCAATAATGGGTTTCAGACGTTGCACGACAGCTTGCTGAATCAGCCGATCGTTGACGGTCGGGATTCCCAGTAAACGGATGCCTCCGTTGGGTTTGGGGATTTCAACACGTCTAACGGGGTTTGGGCAATAATACCCCCGCTCCAGACCACGCTTGGTGTTCTGCCAGTGAGCTTTTGCCCACTTGGGGTAATCATCAAGGGTGATACCGTCAATGCCTGCGCTACCTTTGTTCTGCCGGACACGTTGCCATGCCATGTGCAGATTCGCGGGTAGTAGTATTTCATCAAATAACATAAGTTTGGGTTTTGTTTGAGGCTCGCTACCAGTCTGACCGCCTTCGGCTTTTGCCTCCAAGGTCAGGTGGGCTGCTCCTCCTCTGATGTTCAGGCCTTCACCGTGTCCCGACCATTACGTTGGGCATTTGGCTACTATGCCGTCTGCTGACTTCTGCTTCATCACTACGATTATTGCTAACCACAGCGCTATCGGCTTCATCTGATTCGCTCTCGTTGGTCGATGAACTCCAGCGAGCCAAGACATTTATACAGCGGTGCCTTACCGCTTATTAACCGATCGCTCGTTGAGCAGATCTCCCCAGATAAGAACATGAACTGTCACTGCACTGCCTCGTCATTTACTGTATCTCTCGAACCTGTGGATTTCGTGACCTTGTGCCCACTCATCCCCGAGACTCAGCCTTATATGACGTTCCTGTCCGTAAGCTCGCAGTTTTGCGCTCAGGCTTCCTTCCCACAACACCTCGCGGGGTTGCAGTTGCCGTCAGCTAGTAGTTATACTCGTTTAAAATGTAAACAAGGTAGGTTCTCCTACAGAGGACTTTCACCTCATTAGTTCATGCCCATGCTGGGCGTACACAAGTCATTTAACTTGACCCAAAGCTCAGCGGTTCTTTTGTGGTTTCCGCTAGCGCTACAACTTACCACAAAAGCTCCGCTGAGCTTCGGTCAAGTTAATGGGGCGTTATGTGTCTAAAACATGGAAGCAAATAGCTAGATTTAAAGTTTTGAAGAAAAATTAAGTACATATAATAAAAGCTGATATAAAATACAAACATGGATCAAGAACCAAAGTTAATAGTTTCAAATAAGTCTCAGCCTTTATCTAGCGGCGGAAAAACTGTCTATATAGAAATTTTTCGCCTAGAAAACGAGAAGAAATGGGCATTGGCTATAGATGATGAAATTGGTAATACATCTGTATGGGATAAAACATTTAAATCTGAAAAAGCAGCATTATTAGATGCAAAAAAAAGTATCTTAGAAGAAGGAATAAACAAATTTATTGGTCCGGAAGACGGAAAAGGTGAATGGTCTAAAAACATATAACAAGTTACAGCATCGGAAAAAAGATTCGCTCTCGCTAGCATTTTTCCGCTGTGTAAGGCGTTAGCCAAAATTTAAAGCCTCTCGTTAAATTTATATACCAGAAAAAAATCATGCTAATTACAGAAAAAAAATACATAGACATTGGTATCCCCTTCTCGTATTGGGATAAGGAGATAGAGGTTATTTGCCCAAAATGTGGGTCTACCGCATTAATTCATAGCACTGATACCGAAGCAAAGTGCATTTGTTCTTTTTGTGGAAAAACAGAACATAAATATCTGGAACAACCACAATATGCTTTTTCAGGAAGAAGAACGGGACAGATAGAGGTTGATCCATTTTTTCATTATAAATTAGCTTTGATTGAACAAACATCAAATGGAAATATATGGGTTTACAATGCTGACCAATTAAAGCATCTAAAATCTTATATCAGTGCAAAGTTACGTGAAAAAAAAGAGGTTGATAAATATTTTTCTTATTATATTAGTTACTTCCACAAGCTACCCGCTTGGGTTAAATCATCAAAATATAGAGACACTATCTTAAAGAAAATCGCTATTCTTGAGAAAAAGGCAATAACAAAGCCAAATAACAAAACCCCGCTTGATATTGCAAATGACATAAAAGAGTCTTTTTTCTATAGGTGGAATTGGAATAATAGATCATGGAAATTTTTAGAGCGTTCTAAATTCCTAAATGATGACTATAACATCATGTATTATCCAAGCATTAAAGAAAAAAATGTAATAATAAAAAAAATAGAAAATGGTAAGCTACTGATAAGTAAATCGCCTATTGAGAATAGTGTTATAGCAACTGAAAAAGAATTAATTGCTGAGATTTCTCTAAAGCATACAACTAAAGGCCATACTTTTAAGTATACCAAAAGAGGAAAACCAACAAAATATTATTCAATAAGCATGCGAAAGCTAAGCAATGAAATTTTTTCAGCAAAAGAGCTTTTAACTGATATGGCAAATATGAATATAGGTGAAGGAGTAAATATTACTAACGATATGCTGAACTTTGAAGAGGGTGATTATATTTTCATGTTTACAGAGTCTAATTCATCACATCCCGATTTTGCTCCAACCCCAAAAGATGAAACACATAAATCCTATGGTTTTAGCGAAAGTGCGATTAAAAAACTATTAAAGTCAATCAACTATGTCGCATGAAAAGTGGCTAACAAGCACATTAAAAATCGACCCGCTAAGTCAGTGCCCTGCTTGAGTTCTGTGGTTTCAACAAGTATTGTGTAATTTTTAAATTGAGAGTTACTTGTCGTGGTCGCTTTATGTACGCGTTCTAGTTAACTTAGCGTTATGCCTACCAAATAGTATCTAGTAATTCACTATTTCGGAGGTTTAAGTCAGCGGTAACGAGTTGAGCGTTTAGAATAATTGAAGTAGCAGCAATAATTCTATCGGCGGGATCCTTATTAATTTCGTCACCAAAATTTACAGACAGCTCTGCAATTTCAGGAGAAATAGATTGTACAGAAACATTCCGAGATTGAAGAACTCAACAACCACCAGCTAAAGACTGGTGGGTTAGTATTAAGGACTAAAGTCCGGATACGGGTCACAAGACCCGTCTAGTCTTCAGTCCTAAAATTATCATCACCTTTGGGCTCAAAGTGATGC
>CACVAY010000026.1 GCA_902727985.1 uncultured Thiotrichaceae bacterium
CCCTGTTATGACTAAAATTAATTTAGGAATTTTTCAATGTTACAGAGAATGATTATTATTGGTGCTTTATTGTTCAGTTCGCCTGCCTTTGCGGAGCCAGAACGTGCAAAAGTCGGTGACGCCTTACCCACAGTTACCTTATCAAACCAACATGGCAAAGCAGTGGTCATTGCTGATGATGTTAAAACTGTTTTATATGTAGGTGAGATGTCAGTGTCTAAAGTAGCAAGTGCTTTTTTTAATGAGCAAGAGGCTGATTTTTTAACGAAGCATCAGGCTTACTATATTGCGGATATTAGTGGTATGCCCTCAATCATTACCAAGATGTTTGCCATACCAAAAATGAAAAAGCGCCCTTATGATATTTTGCTTGTCAAAGAAGAGAAAGATGTGGCACTTATTCCGCGGAAAGAAGACTCTATGACGGTTATAAAAGTTAAGGAAGGTCTTATTTCATCAGTGGATTATGTGAAAACAGGCGAAGAGTTAGCGAAGGTGTTTTAGTCAGTCTTTGGTGTGGATAGTGATGATGGTATTTTGTAGCCATGACCGCTACAAATAATCCAAAGCATCTTCAAGGCGCTGTGCAGGCATGATTTTCATGCCTTTGATTGGACTTTGCGGCACATTGGCCTTGGAAACAATGGCGCGTTTAAAACCATGTTTTGAAGCTTCTCTCAAGCGTTCTTCACCATTGGGAACAGGACGAATTTCTCCCGCTAAACCTATTTCACCAAAAACCACAAGATCTTCGGGGAGCGGCTTATTTCTGAAGCTAGATAATGCAGAAAGCAGTAACGGTAAATCAGCAGCCGTTTCGGTAATTTTCACACCACCCACAACGTTCGCAAATACATCCTGATCAAACATAGAAATACCCCCATGTCGGTGCAGAACTGCAAGTAACATGGACATACGGTTCTGTTCTAAGCCAAGTGCAACGCGGCGTGGGTTTGAACCATGGCTTTCATCGACCAGTGCTTGAACTTCCACTAGCAAGGGGCGTGTACCTTCGCGTGTCACCATAATCACGCTGCCAGGTACATTGCTTTCGTGCCCAGACAAGAAGATGGCTGAAGGATTACTGACACCCTTCAGGCCTTTGTCAGTCATGGCGAAGACGCCAATTTCATTGACTGCACCAAAGCGATTTTTTACGGCGCGCAAAATGCGGTAACGGCTACCTGGGTCGCCCTCAAAGTACAGAACCGTATCAACCATGTGTTCTAAAACACGCGGTCCAGCTAGTGTGCCTTCCTTAGTGACATGTCCAACAATGAATAGGGAAGTGCCTGTTTGTTTGGCAAAGCGTACAAGCTGGGCAGTGGATTCACGAATTTGGCTAACGGAACCCGGAGCTGATGTAAGGTGTTCGGTGTAAATCGTTTGGATGGAGTCGATCACCATCAGCTCTGGTTTTTCAATGGAAACCATGGCCAGAATTTTTTCAACGCAGGTTTCGGTGAGAAGGCGTAAATCATCCATCTCTAAATCAAGGCGGCGCGCACGTAGTGAGACTTGCTGTAGCGATTCTTCACCCGTTACATAGAGAGCTTGTAACTCATTAAGGCTCGCGAGTGCTTGTAATAATATCGTAGATTTACCAATGCCTGGGTCACCACCAATTAGTGTTACCGAGCCTGTTACCAAGCCACCTCCAAGTACTCGGTCTAGCTCTGACATCTGAGTATGTGTACGTGGGCTTTCTTCTAGTGAAATATCTTTGATCGATTTGATCTGATTCCCTGCATTTCCCGCATAGCCAGCAAAACGTGGATTAGCGGCTTTGGCAGGACTCGCAGGTGTAGCGACTGATTCTTCTAAACAATTCCAGGCTTTGCAGTCGGCACATTGGCCATTCCACTTGTTATGGATTGCGCCGCAATTTGTGCAAGTGTATTGGGTTTTAGTTTTAGCCATGGTTTATTCTTGAGAAGGCCGGTCGAGCTGAGGGTAGATGATCAGTGATTTAACGGCATTGTTTTTGACTTTACGGATCTCAATGGGGTAATTGTTGATGAGCATACTCAGTCCTGCGACGGGTATGGCTTCTAGGTGCTCAACAACCAAGCCATTCAGGGTTTTGGCCTCTCTCGTTGGAAGGTGTATTGACGCTTGGCGATTGACATCGCGGATATGCATGCCGCCATCGGCCATTATCCTGCCATCTTCTTTGAAGATGATTTCATTGCTGATACTTGCTGGGTCTGTAGAAAACTGCCCGACAATTTCTTCCAAAATATCTTCGAGAGTAATTAATCCCTGAATTTCTCCATATTCATCAACGACTAGTGCAATTCGGTGCTGGTCATTTTGGAAGTTGATTAACTGTTGCGTCAGTGGTGTGCTTTCTAACGTGAAAACATTGGGGCGAATGGCGCGCTCCAAGCTTCCTTTGTCGAGTGTATTGCCTTTAAAGTGTGGTATGAGTTTGCGTAAATGCACGAATCCCATGATTTGATCGGCGTTTTCACGATAGACCAAAAGGCGCGTGAATGAGCTGTGTGCGATATCTTTCTCGATGACATCCCAGTCATCATTTAAGTCAATGCCTGAGATTTCCTGACGCGGGATCATAATATCTTCGACAGTTGTAGATTCGAGGTCGAGTACGCTTAATAAGATTTTTTGGTGATTACGTGGAATTAGGCTTTTTGATTCGCGAACAATGGTGCGTAATTCGTCTCTACCTACCGTATGTTGCTCGATGGTTTCAGGGTCAACGCCAAGTCGGCGTAATAAGGCATTCGCTACCTGATTAGCTAGCCAGACGATGGGTGAGGCGAATTTTAATAGCGGAGTATAGATGCGAGCCGCAGGATAGGCCAGCGCTTCAGGTTTCACCGCTGCCAATGTTTTTGGGGCAAGCTCGGCAAAAATCAGTAGCATGAGTGCGAGCAAACCAGTAGCAACGGCTACGCCTGGGTTTCCACCGAGATGAAAGCCAAGAAAAGTTGCAAGCTGTGTAATTAAGATGTTGACGAAGTTGTTGCCAAGTAAAATCAAGCCGATTAAACGATCAGGCTTTTCCAGCAGGCGTTGTGCCATGCGGGCGCCTTTGTTGCGTTTGGCTGTATGGCGTAGTTTATATCGATCCAGCGATATTAGTGCTGTTTCTGAGCCAGAAAAGAAGGCCGAGAGAAAAAACAGTAAAATCAGGCTGGCTGAAAGGATTAGCGTAAGAGTGAGATCATCCATGGTTACGGCTTATCTCAAAAGGAATTCATAAACAAATTTGCTACCAAAATACGCAAGTATCAGGAGAGCAAAGGCAATTAAGGTCCATTTTACCGCAAGCTTGCCACGCCAGCCGAATTTCCAATGTCCCAAGAGGAGAGTGGTATAGATGGCGAGTGCGATAATGGTCAGTACCGTTTTATGCAAGACATGTTGGCCGAATAGGTCGTCCAGAAAGATGAAGCCAGTGACTAAGCCTGCATAGAGTAACAATGTGCCCGTTAGTAGCAAACGGAAAAGCAGATGCTCCATATCTTGCAGAGATGGCAGTGCTCTGATGATGCCACCTGGTTTGTGGTTGTGTAGATGCTGATTTTGGAAGCGAACGAGTAATGCTTGCAAGGTTGCCAAAAACAAGAAGCTGTAGCCGAGTAATGATAAAAGAATATGTGTGGCGAGTGGGCCATTGATCGCCGTTGTTGTGGTATCCATGTTCAAGTGACTGGCAATCAGCGAGGCAACTGCGAGTGGTAAAATGATCAAACCTAAAACATGCACCTGTCGTGACCATGTGGTGATTAGCAATAATAAGCTGGTAATCCATGCAACATGTGATGCGGCTGTGAAGAAATCAAGATGTAAGCTTTGATTGCTAAGCAGTGGGCTGAAGAGGATGATGGCATGGCAAACAATTGCCGAAATCCAACTGATGCGAATCCATGAGTTAAAGGGAGTGTCTTCATGGTCTAGCGCGCTTTTAACTTGAACCGCAATTAATCCAATGGTGGTGAGATAGAAAAAAAGTGCCAGATAACCGGAGATGAATGTCATTGGTTGTGTTTATTATATTCAGCTGATGATCGATAAGATGATGGTATACTGTATCGTTGTTTTATTTCAATGAATACCTGAGGGAGCTTTTAAAAACCCTCTTTTTGCTCAAGGGGCAGAAAACACTATGTTTGATAATTTAAGTGATCGCCTATCCGGCACGGTTAAGAAACTCCGTGGTCAAGCACGTTTAACCGAAGATAATATTAAAGATGCTTTACGCGATGTGCGGATGGCATTACTTGAGGCTGACGTTGCTTTGCCTGTCGTGCGTGAGTTCATTGACAAGGTGAAGGTACGCGCGGTTGGTACTGAGGTTATTTCTAGTATCTCGCCAGGACAAGCTTTCATCAAAGTGGTTGATGATGAACTTGTCGAGATCATGGGTAAGAGCAATGAAGACTTAGATCTTCGTGCGCAACCACCTGCCATCATCTTAATGGCAGGTCTGCAAGGTGCAGGTAAAACCACAACTGCTGGTAAGTTGGCGAAATTACTGAAAGACCGGCATAGTAAAAAGGTTTCTGTCGTTAGTTGTGACGTTTATCGTCCAGCAGCGATTAAGCAGTTAGAAACGGTTGCTGGACAAGTAGATGCTGGCTTTATTGCGAGTAGTGTAGACCAGTCGCCGATTGATATTGCCAAGTTTGCTTTGGAAGAAGCAAAGAAAACTTTTGCAGATGTGTTGATTGTGGATACGGCAGGTCGTCTGCATGTTGATGCTGAAATGATGGATGAGATTAAAGGCATCCATGCAGCGATTAATCCGGTGGAAACCTTGTTCGTCGTTGATAGTATGACGGGGCAGGATGCAGCTAACACAGCAAAAGCCTTTGATGATGCATTGCCGTTGACAGGTGTGGTGCTGACTAAGGCGGATGGTGATGCGCGTGGTGGTGCCGCGCTTTCAGTTCGTCATGTCACAGGCAAACCGATTAAATTTGTGGGTATGGGCGAAAAGCTCGATGCGCTTGAGCCATTCCATCCTGATCGTATGGCATCCCGTATCCTCGGTATGGGTGACGTATTAAGCTTGGTAGAAGATGCTCAGCGTAGCGTTGATCACAAGCAAGCACAGAAACTTGCGAAGAAGCTGAATAAAGGCAAAGGCTTTGATTTAGAAGACTTGCGAGAGCAAATGTTGCAAATGGAAAAAATGGGCGGTATGGCAGGTTTGATGGATAAGTTGCCTGGAATGGGGAATATCCCTCAAGGCGTCAAAGACAACGCTAATGATAAGCAAGTGGGTCAAATGGTCGCGATTATTAATTCCATGACGCCTCAAGAACGTCGTTTCCCTGATGTGATTAAAGGCTCTCGTAAGAAGCGCATTGCTAATGGTTCTGGCATGCAGGTTCAAGATGTGAATCGCCTATTAAAACAGCATAAACAGATGTCCAAAATGATGAAGAAATTCAAAAATGGCGGCATGAAAAAAATGATGCGTTCCATGCAAGGGCAATTGCCGCCAGGTATGGGCGGTGGAATGCCTCCAGGTGGTGGCCCTGGCGGTTTCTAAATAAGCTGATTCTGATGCTTTTTTATCTCATTGATAAGAAAGCATCAGCCATTATAAAGAAAGCAAAAATAACACTTCACTTTTCATTCAAAATACGTACAATTACGCCTCTTATTTTCAGCCGCCTTAGGTAGCTGATACCTAAGTCACAAAGGTTTTAAAAGATTATGGTCGTTATTCGATTGGCTAGAGGCGGTTCAAAGAAACGCCCATTTTACAAAATTGTTGTTACTGATTCACGTAAACCACGCGATAGTGGTTATATTGAGCGTCTTGGATTCTTCAATCCTATGGCTCGTGGTCAGGAAGTACGTTTTCACGTTGAAGCTGAGCGCGTAGCGCACTGGATTGGACAAGGTGCACAACCTTCTGAGCGAGTTGCCAAGTTGCTTAAACAGTCTGAAGATAAAGCTGAAGCTGCTGCATAAGCAAAATGAATAAAAATGCCGATATGGTTGTGCTCGGAAAGATTTCGGGCGTTTTCGGCGTTAAAGGATGGGTAAAGGTATATTCACATACTTCGCCAATCCAACAGATCATTCATTATGACCCTATTTATTTAAAACTACGTGGTGGTTGGAAAGAAATAGATGTCGAGAAAGGTCACAAGCAAGGCAAAGGAATTGTTGCAAAGCTAGCAGGTATTGATGATCGTGATCAGGCATTTGCCATGATCGGTACGGAAATCGGTATTGAAAGAGAGCAATTGCCAGCATTGCGGAAAAATACCTACTACTGGTCTGAACTTGAAGGGATGACGGTAGTGAATAAAGATGCTGTCGATCTAGGAAAGGTCTCTTGGATTTTTAACACAGGCAGTAATGATGTGTTAGTCGTCAAGGGAGAGCGTGAGCGAATGATCCCTTGGTTAGAAAAAGACATTATCCAATCTGTAGACACTGAAACTCAGAGAATCTTAGTAGATTGGGATCCTGAGTTTTAATGCGTTTTGATGTTATCACTTTATTTCCTGAGATGGTGCAAGCCGTTGTCAATGGTGGTGTAACAGGTAGAGCAGCAGATAGAGAATTAATACATCTGAATTGTATTAACCCGCGTGATTTTACAACAGATGTTCATCGTACCGTTGACGACAGGCCTTATGGCGGTGGTCCTGGTATGGTAATGAAACCCGATTGTCTCGTTGAGGCAATTCGTTCGGCAAAGTCTAAGATGTCAGATAGAAAAGTTATCTATCTTAGTCCTCAAGGCAAGACGCTGAATCAAAGTATGCTTCAAGAGGCATCTAAAAGTGCCGGGTTGATACTGCTTTGTGGTCGATATGAAGGGATTGATGAGCGGGTGCTTGAGTTAGACGTTGATGAGGAGTGGTCACTCGGTGATTATGTCCTCAGCGGTGGAGAGCTTGGGGCAATGGTCATTGTTGATGGGATAACGCGTTTACTCCCTAGTGTATTAGGACATAGTGAATCAGCTAATCAGGATTCATTTTCTGATGGTTTATTAGATTGTCCGCACTACACTCGGCCGGAAAAGTTTGAAGGATTATCGATTCCCGCAGTATTAAAAAGCGGTAATCATCAAGAAATAGAGCGTTGGCGAAAGATGCAAGCCTTGGGAAGAACCTTCCAGAAACGGCCTGATCTTTTAGACAAGCTAGAATTGACCGAGCAGGATAAGATTCTTCTCGACACATTTTTAAGTGGCCTGAAATAGGTCAAATTGAGGTTTAACCATGAGCAACATCATTCAAGAGCTTGAACAAGAGCAAATGACTAAAGACATCACTGATTTTAACCCGGGTGATACTTTGATCGTTAACGTCAATGTTAGAGAAGGCGACCGTCAGCGTATTCAGGCATTCGAAGGCGTAGTAATCGGTAAGCGTAACCGTGGTTTGAACTCTTCATTCACTGTTCGTAAGATCTCCCACGGTGAAGGCGTTGAAAGAACATTTATGACTTACAGCAACGCTATCGATAGTATTGAAGTTAAGCGTCGCGGTGATGTACGTCGTGCAAAACTTTACTATCTACGTGGTTTGACGGGTAAAGCGGCTCGAATCAAAGAGAAAGTATAATTCCCTCATCAGCTTTATTTTCCGCTGGGCGTTTGCTTTAACCCCTTTCAGTTGAAGTAAAGAGATGAGTAACCACGAAATCGTGGTATAAAAAAGCACTCACAATGTTGAGTGCTTTTTTCTGCGCGTAATAAAAGTAAAACGTATGAAAATTATAGAGGGATTATTATCATTGCAATTTATGAAAGCTAGCGTTGTAATGCGTGAGTGATGTTTCTTTAATTAGGTATCAGTGATGAAAAACAACGGGTCTATTCATAACAAGCGGAATCGTGAGTTGAAGCAAATGGAAGTCTTCTTGGTGGCTGCTGTTTTTATACTTATTACGGCCATCATCCTGATTATTCACACAATGCAGCGTGAGCAAGAATTTAATGCTCATAATACCGATTTCCAGAAGGCCATTGTGCATGGTGCTGCCTATGCAGTTGATCAGCATCTACAAAGCAAAAATAAAAGTCTCCGTTTGTTTCTTGATGAGTATTCTGCACAAGTATTCCGCTTGAACCGTTTTCCTGGTGATGAAAGAGCGGCTGATGATATCAAAGTGAGGTTACAACAGCGCTTTGATGATTTCTTCACCTTTACTATTACCGACAAAATGGGTGAACCATCATTGACCGATATTGATTCTTTGGTTGGTGAGGCTTGTAGAATCGATCTCCATAATTATTCCAGAACTGTTACCAGAGATAGTAAACAGGTTAAGAATGAAGTGTTTATCCACCCCCAGCCGTATAACTATCACTATGATATTATGGCGCCGGTGTATGAGCATGGAAAGGAACCACGAATCTTTTTTAGTAGTTTCTATTTGAAAAAAATTGTTGATATTTTGCGAACCCATGAAGTTCCAGGCCATAATTTGATGTTGGTTAGACAGTCTAAACCAGAGGTGATTGAAGTGACTCGTGAAGGTGCGCGTGATGTGCTTACTCGTGAACGGGAGTTGAGCAAAGAGGAACTAAAGCGCATTACGGTTTATGAAAATATTCAAGGTAGTGATTGGCGTTTGAT
>CACVAY010000027.1 GCA_902727985.1 uncultured Thiotrichaceae bacterium
CGCTATTCTTTATCAGTATTGAGGCGTTTCACTCCCGTTAGCCATTTAAACTTTTGAGTGGATGTGTCAGACACTTCAGATAATTCCTGCCCCATTATACGCACGCCCTGAGCAATCTCGGCTAACTGCTGAGTGACGTCAGTCTGGTCTTTTGCATTTTCCACACTGCCATGTAATTTTTGCAATTGCTCTCCGATCAAGGTGAGCTGTGGCAATACAAGCTCTGTTGCACGAGGTTGATCTAAAACAGTATCCAAGCGCTTACCTAGCCTCTCTAATCCATTGACAATTTCACCCATATTCATTTCCATTGTCTCACGGTTGGCACTCGCATTAATGGATTGATGAATATGGTTCAGTTGCTTAACCACATGTTTCATCATGAGTTGTGATTGGGTTTGGCTCGTTTCTAACACTTGGTCTGAATGCTTAAAGGCAAGACTGATGTCCCCGAGTTTTTCAGCGATCTCCAAACCTATCTCTACATCGGCTTTTCGGGCCAGGCGATTACGACGATATTCTTCCTTAATGGCATCCCAGCGCGCTTGTTCTTCTGCGGTCATATTGCCCCGCAGTTCCGCTAATTTCAGCAAGTTTTCTTCTGCCCCACCCGTGAGCAACTGCGCTTCGCCCTGATAATGATCGGCAATCATCTGCATCAATTCATCGACGTTCATTGCCGATGAAACCTTTTCCGCCATTTTGTTCATATTACGGTAGCTACCTTGTAGCTTGAACGAGGGTTCGGTGCGGTATTCGTCATTTTGTGCAGCCGAAGTGATGTATTGCTGATTTACCTTCAATACCACTTCTTGCACTACCAGCAACTTTTTGAATATCTCAGTAATTTCATTAAGCTCTGCACCACTATAACTATGGCTTAAATCATTCGTGCTCACTTCTTTACCTTTAGCGAGATCGACTAGCGTGTAAATATCCTTCATTTCTCGGGTTGCCAGCGGGGCTAGGACTTTGTTGGAAGTCAGACTGTTTTCCAGATAACTGAGCGCAAAAACCTCCTCCTTATTACCTAATACCTCTCCCAGGTTATAGATATCAGCACGATTCGCCAACATATCCGGAATTTTAAATAGCTCACCCGATTCCGTATAGGGATTACCCGCCATAATGATACAGAAACGTTTTCCACGCATATCATAGGTTTTGGACGTACCTTTCCAAATGCCATCAACACGGCGAGTACCATCAGCCAGAGAAATGAATTTTTGTAAAAACTCAGGATTGGTATGCTGGATGTCATCCAGGTACAACATCACGTTATTTCCCATCTCCAAACCGAGATTTATTTTTACCAGCTCCTGAGCAGCAGACGCATCGGGGGCTTGTTCAGGATCAAGCGATACCACATTATGTCCCAGTGATGGACAATTGATTTTCATGAAAATCAGGCCAAGGCGACTGGCTACATATTCCATCAGGGTCGTCTTACCGTAGCCAGGTGGCGAGATTAGCATCAACATGCCCATCAAATCCGTGCGCTTATCATCACCAACCGTGCCCATTTGTTTCGCAAGATTGTCACCAATTAACGGTAGATAGGACTCATTCAGCAATTTATTACGTACAAAAGAAGCCAATGGGCGCGGTTTAAACTCCTCCAGGCGCAGCTGTTGACGTTGCTGGTCAATCATCTCACTGCGAATATGCAAATAACGTTGATACATCGGCGCAACATGCTCGCGATGCTGCTGGTAACGTGTCATAAATTTATCCAGTGATAACTTAAGGTAACGCTTCCCCTTTTCACTTTGAATCCGCGGATGATCACCCATCAGATCATTAATATGCATTTCCAGATCTACCTCCAGACTTTTGCGCGGAAAATCTGCCAGACTTATCAAAGCTATAGTTTCAGGGATGTAGTGCCCCAACCGAGAGTCCGCCTTGCTTTTAAGCATCGCGTCCAACCATGCACCAATGGTTTGCCAGCGTTTTGCAGGCTTGGACTCTAGTTTTTCCAAAGCACGATTAAAGCTATCCAAGGCATGCGCGACATGCAGATTACGGCGTAATTCATCAGCGAGTTGTTGAGCATAGATACTGGTCGTAAATTGGATAGTCTCGTGCCCAAGTTCTTCAACAAGGTAACTCGTCGCACGCTGCATCACTTTTTCATCCGTCGTGATGCTTTCAATCTGGAGAAATGTCTGTAGTGCATCATGCATTTCTTGTTGCAGCTGAGTCATCGCCTCCCCATTCGCAAATACGCGACGCATTTCGGCAGCCGCCCGCGCTCGATCAGGCCAGTTTATTTGTGGCTCTTGTGCTTGTGTATGTCCCCAGAATACCGTTGCCAGTCCACGTGCAAGTGGATCAAAACGTAATAGCCCTGCACGCGCTGAAGCAGGCATTAACTGCTCAAGTATTTGCGCAGCATCATGGTCATGAATGCCTTTTTCATAGCCTTCTTTATAGCGTGGCGCGGCAAACTTTCTTACCAACTCTAACCAATCATTATCGCCCTTATCCAGCTCTCCGTGCTCTAAAGCTTCCAGAATTTGCCCCGCCAAGTATTCTGCTCGATAGAAGTCTGGCGTCTCAGATTCCAGATTCTGATCCCAATAATCGCGCAATGCTTCTAACTCAGGCGCATCAATTTTTTCGAAGAAGTCCGTTCCATTTAAATGAATATATTGGTGGTCACCGCGTGGCAGCAGCGTTAAATCCAGTTCTTGAGTCGTGACACTGAAGCGATGCACCGGCCCAAGCTTAATAATATTGCCGCCGTCTTCAAAAATATCCTGTTTGTCTCGCAAGCCACGGATCGCTTGTTCTTTGTAACTTTTCAGACTACTTTCCAAATCACCCGCTTTTACGCTGTCATCCAATTCGCGTAACTGCGTTGCGATATCCCGCACCTTCATCACCAGCGCATCGGAGGCGAAGAAGGTATTGAGTTCATCCATTTCTGTGAACTTGGCGGTTCGGCGCTGAATTGAGGTGATAATACGCTGTGCGGCATCCATCAGATTCTGTGCACGACGTTGACGTTCATTAATCAGGGATTGCTTGTGCGCCTCAAAAGATTCGTGAACCTCTTCACGTTTGCCAATAATATCTGCCAGGAACTCGTCATGATCGCTAAACTGGCTTTCCAGCTCCTCCATTTGCACAAGCAAACGACTAAGTTGCTCATCACATTTATCAGGGCTGGTTGCCAAGCTCAGAGCATTGGTGACACTTTGACTAAAAAGCTTGAACTGCACACCAAATTGCGCCACTGCCTCGGCTTTGCCGGTATCCTTTTTCTGGTGAGTAGTGCGTGCCCGCAATTGATTCAGCTTGGCATAAATCTCTGAGATATCGTCGATAACCTGGGTGCGGACATTAGCATCATCAACCTTCAACGTAGCCATCAACTCGGAGAGCAAATCAAGATCAGCCGCTATTTTCTCCTGCCCTTGAAGAATGGTTTCTAATTTAAGCAGGGTATCAGCTTTGGCTAATTCATTTTCCAGTACACCGAGCTTTTCCTGATAGGGCTGCAAGGCTTTTTCACTGGCAAGAAAATGGACGGTATCTGAGCCAAGTTCATCTTGTGCTTGCACCAGCTGCTCATCCAGTTCCACTATGCGCGCTGTATTGATGTAACGATACTCACGTATAGTCATCAAATGACCGCGTTGATGGCGTATACGGCTCAGAGCATCGACAAATTGCTCAGCTTCACTCCAGGCATCAGGCATTAGCGCGGAAAGAATGGCCTTTTGTTCAACTTCAGATTCCTGCATGGCGGTATCCGCCTGAATACGGATACTTTCTACTTTCTCGAATTCATCCAATACCTTTTCAGAGGTATTAACGATGTCATGCACCACTGTTTTGATGCTATCCAGTTCTGCTTTATCCAGCCAATAATAAGCCTCAAACAAGCGACGACTGTCCTGAATCAATTGGTTATAGTGGGCCACCGAAACACTGGAATCATGAATGCTACGCGTGATGCTATATAAGTCAGAAATTCCACGTACCAATTCTGCATTACCGATGCGCGCATAGAAACTGTCACTCGTTGCTTGCTGGCTTGCGTACTCATCTGACATAAACGGTGTTTGCCAAATTTGCATGGGATGGATACGCGTAGCTTCATCACTTTCCGAACTAAACAACACCATTTGACCATCGGCGGCGATAGCATAGCCATGTCCGAACATTGGATTTTTTAAATCTTTTTCAATGAGATTGTAAGCAAACAGCGCAGAATGCCCCTCTTCAACCTCATAGAAAATATAGAGAACATCTTCCCCATTTGGAGAGCGAATGGCGCGTTTGAATTGCATGTTCCGCATATCATGTTCGAAATGACGCATTTCACCATTTTGCAAATAGATGCCACCTGGGAAAATAATGCCGTGATCTTCAGGGAGCTGATAACAAGACTGACCAATAGCATCAATACGCTGAACTTGTTGAGTGATATGGTTAAAAACCAGATAGCGCCAAACCTCTTCTCGGTAAGGCAACACCTTAAGGAGAATCAGCTTGCCTACCACAGCATAAGCAAACTTGGCATCGTCTAATGACTGCGTTTTATCATCAACCGTTTCGCTATAAATACCCTGGCCACTTTCGGTATTGTTCTCAACCTTAATGGTTAAATCACCGGCAATGGTTTCTACAAATAACGTATCCAAAATATTGAGATGAGGATGCCGACCATGCTCTGTATTATCCCACCCCAGATCAACCCATTCGAAGTCAGTCGTTTTGGGCAAGGCAATATCGCGTTCGCCACGATTGTCAATATAGGTCAACTCTCCCTGAGGACTAATCTCCCAACGAAAAACACGTAGATCAGTGATGCGATCTCCGATCTGGAAAGCGGCTAATAACTTTCCATCTTTGACCATAAGCTGGATCAAACGCGCATGTTTGTAATACGCGTACAGCTCACGGAAGTCGCCTGCAAAACTCGTATGACTGAGGAAACTGGATTCATAAGAAACTGCTTTCAGCTCATATTGCCCATTCTCTTCCACCAGCTTATAGAGCGTAAAAACATCCTCAATACGCGTTTCTTTTTTTAGACCGATGAAGACGTTGTATCCGAACAGCAAAAACTCTCCGACTTGCACAATATCGCGAGCCACACAGTTATTTTCAGTACGAACCCGCAGTCGGCCAGTAACTTCCATTGCAGCACTCTGAAACTCCTGCAAACGAGCTTCATTGAGTTCTTTGGTAAAGCTTTCAAGCTGGCTGCCCTGCTTTTCTAAACGCGTACGTATGATCTCGTAAGCACTACTTTCGGCTACGGAATTTTCACTATTATTAGTCGTTTCGCTCATTTTTTTGCGTTTTAGCTCTCGTTTTCTTCTCGCTGTTGACTTAACATCAAGGCCAAATTTTTACACTCTGCCAGACTTTTCTATGTCCCCGTCTTGTCAGTAGCACCCTTAACAAATTTTTGAATGAGCTGCTCAACCGTCGGGCTTTTCTCAACAACGCCCTCGATACTTTTACCTAATGCTAGCGAGCGTGAGAAAGATTTAAAGAAGTCCCCATCTCCACCAACAATATCGACCTTGGCATTTTGTAAAGCTTTCGCCATCGCCTGTGCCTGCTCAACCGAAACGACTTGGTTTGCCGCAATATCAGCCATAGCACGATCAAATTCTTTTTCCAGCTTAAGCCTGAACTCTTCATGATCACGTGCCGTATCTGACATCTGATCCATGGCCTTGAATTTCTCGATAAGTCCTTCTGCCTCGGCCTGAAAGCGGGTTCGAATAACTTCGGCTTCTGCCAAACCACGCTCTTTCTCACCCCGTGCTTCTGCGGTCAAAAGCTCTTCTCGTACCTTCGCTTCAGCAAGCCCCTCTTTCTCTAAAGCCTCGGCCTGTGCCTCTTTAACCAGTGCATCGGCTAAACCAACCGCGGCATGCTCGGCTTTGATTCCCTCTGCCAGTTTGACCTTGGCATCTGCCTGTTTCGCTGAGGCTTCTAACTCAGCAACCGCTAATATATTTATTTCTTCAGCCTTATGTTTGGCTTTGACTTCATCCGCCTCGGCTTGTTTAACTTGCTTAACCAAATCTTCCTCTGCTTCAGCCTGTGCATTCAAAATCGCCACCTGTTTTTGACGCTCAGCCTCTGAAACTTCACGCACCTCGTTAATTTTTTCTTCTTGTTCAGCAACGGTTTTATCTACCATCACGCGTTCACGAACGGTATTGGCAATTTCCTTTTTCTGCACTTCTAGGGCTTTTTCCTTGTCAATACGTTGTAATTCAACTTCTCGCTGACGCGACACCGCTTCCAGCTCCTGCGCACGAATCACTTTTTCTTCTTCAATGACCACTGCGCGTTGGCGATTATTATGTGCCACCTCAACTTCACGATTTTTGTTCTCTTCACGAATCATGAGATGTTCTTCCGTCTCAATACGGGCCTGCTCCGAACGTAAACGTTCTTCTTCACAGATCTTGGCTGTTTCGGCCTCTTCACGTGCTTGAATAGTTTCAATTTCGCGTTTCTGTTTCGCCTCAGCATCGGCCTCCTGACGCTCTAAAGCCAACATGGACTCACGTGTCTCCACATCTTTCTTTTTCACCGCCAATTGCTCATTCCGCTCAAGCTCATTGGTTACCACGTTATGCGTAGCTGTTAATTCGGTAATCTTACGAATACCTTCTGCATCCAGAATATTGTTGGGATCAAGCGCTGACTTTGGGGTTTGTTCAAGATAGTCGATGGCAACATCTTCGAGCGCATAACCGTTGAGGTCATTACCAATGACCTCGACAATTTTGTCGCGAAAACCAATACGATCTTCAAACAAATCAATAAAGTTCATTTGCTTGCCCACGGTTTTTAGTGCTTCCGCAAACTTCGCATTGAACAACTCATTGACTGCATCTTTATCAGAAGCACGATCAACGCCAATCGACTTGGCAACCTTCAATACATCTTCTTGTGTCTCGTTCACGCGCAGATAGAAGGCCACACTAATATCTGCCCGAATATTATCTTTACAGATCAACCCTTCCTTCTTTGCTCGATCTATTTGCAAGGTAATAAGAGAAACCTTCATCAATTCTTTTTTATTGATAATCGGCCAAACGATCCCCCCTGTGAATTTGACCTTCGGCATGCTTGTCGTATCGTTGACAATCAGTGCCCACCCTTGCGGCACTTTCACATAGAACTTCGTAAAAGCAATCAATATGCCAATTACAATCAAAGCAATTATGCCGACAACGACTAAGGTCATCATTGATAAAGCGCCCATTTTTATTATCTCCTGGTAGGTATTTAATTCTTAATTGAGTCGGTAGGTATTGGTTGTTTCATCGTAAGCGCGCAATATTGAGGTATCACCACGTTTGAAGGTATTCGGTTCAGAGGCTCGTACTTTGAGAATCAGACCAGCCCCACCATCCGCTAACTCAGCCTCACCAAAGGTTTCATTCACATATCCCGTACGAATAGCCACACGCATGCCAATTCTGTCTTCAAAGGTCACTTCTTTGGTTTTTTTGAATAAAGGTTTTAATGGCTGAAGAAAGGGGGAAACGATTGCCGCAGCCACGATGGGTATCAGTAAGAGAAGCCAGAAGTCTACGGCTATTTGCACCCACCCTGCGGGTAAAACAGGATAGATAAAATGCACAGCAAGAAAGCTGAAAACCCAGGAAACAAGAATAATGAATGATAGAGAAATCGTTAAGGGAATACCATCGAGTTTGAACTTGATTAACCATCCCCCGATTCCAGCAGGTTCAGCATCCGTCTCCCAATCACTGTCCAGCGAATCAACACCCAATACACCAAGCACTGTCGTCAGCCAATACAAAACGACAAACGTAAGCAGCGCGGAAAAGAAGACGGTTGGAAAAACAAAAACTTGCTGGATGAACTCACCCATTAGCGACCCCTGTAAAATGATTCTTTTTTTAGTGACACTGACTACTATTTTATCGATTGTACCCAAAGAAAGAAGCAAAACAAGTTTCTAAAATAAAAGGTAGAAAACTGCCCCCCCTAAGGGTCAGCTCATTCAACTATTATTTTATTCCTCTAATTACTATGCCTTTTTACTTTTCTTCTTTTTCGACACTTTATTTCTTTTTGTCTTTTTCTTTTTATCTTTTTTTGCAGAATTTGGCGCCGAAGGTGCTTTTGCAGCAGCTTCAAAACCTTCAACACGTTCACGTTCCAAGCGCATACCTATACGTTTTTCGATGACATCAAAATGAGCGTATTCGTGGTGTGCAATGAGTGAAATCGCCATCCCCGCATTGCCAGCTCTTCCCGTCCTTCCAATACGATGGGTGTAGTCATTCGGCTCACGGGGTAATTCATAGTTAATCACGCAAGGCAGAGCCTCGACATCTAAGCCTCGTGCTGCGACATCCGTACAAATCAGCACTCTGGCTTTGCCTTCTTTGAACTTCTCGATGGCTTCGCTACGCACTTTTTGCGGCAAGTTGCTATGCAAGACTGCAACATCGTCATGCTCTTCTGATAATTCACGATACAGTTTGCTACAAGACTTCTTTGAAGTTGCGAAGACTAACACTTGTTTCCAATCTTCAGTCTCAAGCAGATGTTGCAATAGCGCGAGCTTCTTACCACGATTAACGGTTACTACGCGCTCTTCTATACGCTCTTCAGTTGTGTCGTCAATATTGATAATGACAGGTGCATCAAGCAACTCACGAACGAGCCAACGAATGCTATCGGGAAGGGTTGCCGTAAAAAGTAAACTTTGGCGCTCTGGCGGAAGTTCTTCCAGCACACGCTCCAGCTCTTCTTTGAAGCTTTTCGATACCATGCGGTCAGCTTCATCAACAATCACCGTTCTCAACTTATCGAATTTGATCGCCTTATTTTCCAGCATGCGCATAACACGAGCTGGCGTTGCCACCAGTACTTCTGAGCCTGTGGCCAGATTACGAATTTGTGATTCAAGATCGACACCGCCATACACTGCTTTACAAGTCATCTTTGGATAGATGCGTTGCGCGAAGAACAATGTCTCATCACGCACTTGCTGTGCAAGTTCTCGCGTTGGGACCAGTATAAGGGCTCGAACATGATTGCCTTTCCCCCAATTCACACCTGACTTTGCGCGTTGCAAGATCAGTTTTTGTAGTAAAGGCAATAAATAGGCAATGGTTTTTCCAGAGCCTGTTTCGGCTCCCACCAGCACATCTTTCCCTTCTAAAATCTCGGGAATAGTTTTCGCCTGTACATCGGTAGGCTTAGTGAATCCCTTCTCTTCAATCGCTTTGGTTAAAGCAGTTGCAAGTTGAAACTTGGTAAACAAATGACTTTCATCCTGTAATTAACACCTGAGTACAAGGTAGCTTCAGGCTAAAGTGTGTTTGATGGTTATATAACATGACTAGCAACAACCATTTCTTCTGAAAAACTATCGAATAAGCCTCAAGCTCTATGGTTTTCGCTCGAAATCAAACTCTCTACAAACATTATTATGCGCTCAAAATCATTAGGTCAACCTATCATTTCTTGTCAAAGATTTTCAGGAGCGATATTGTCCGCTTTTTTTAGATAGGAATTGCTGTTAGCACCTGTGCCATTACACGATTACTGGTAACAACGATGGTATTTACATTGAATGCAATCGTTGTTGCTTGATACACTTTTTGTCTTTTGACGCACTTTATGATTCCAGCGATGATAGCTTCTTTACAAATCTACAGGCTCGATAATGTTCGCTACGTTACTTATTAATATAGTGCTTGTTGCGGCCGTCGTGATGATTCACTTCGAAATGTTGAACCGCTTATCTCGACATTGCCCAGTATTGGCCCCTATAAAAGCGCGTCATCGAGTGGTTATATCCGTCTTTATTGCCTTGTTTGCCCATGTCATTGAGATCTGGCTATTTGGTCTGGCTTATTATTGGATGATTGCTGAGGGAAGCCTTGGCTCTCTGGCTGGAAACTACCACCACAGCATCATGGACTCGGTTTACTATTCCTTTACCAGTTTCACAACCTTAGGTTTTGGCGACATTGAACCTACGGGAGCCATTCGCTTTGTCACAGGTATGGAGGCACTAACTGGGCTAGTACTGATCACATGGACTGCATCTTTCATTTTTATTGAAATGCAACGCTACTGGAAAGATACCTAGATATTTATTTCAGCGACTCAACGTTTTGCAATCGCTCTGCCTTCTGAATACCAATGAGTAATACCTTTTTCGACGTTATAAACCGTTGGATATCCTAACTGGGTTTTGATCATGAGTGAGCCAACTTGAGTACGATTACCCGTACGACAAATCAAAGCAACTGGTTTGTCAGTTGGCGCTACACGTTTGAGTTGAGGGATCAATTCAGGATTGATCGAACCATCTTTCATAAAAAAAGTGACTTTCTTACTGCCGGGAATAACACCTAATGACCACTCTTCAGGACGACGAATATCCACCAAGGTTACATTCTTATCCATCAAGACCTGTAGCTCCTGATTATTGATATTCACAATGCCCTTTCCAGATGGAACTGCGCTATCCGTGCCTTTGTCTACTGGGGTGGATGTACATGCTGAGATCACTAGAAAGGCCAAAGCCAGTAATCCAGTATTCATTATCTTTTTCATTTTTCCATCCTTTCTCTATGGAAGCTCTGATTAAGTCTACTTTCTCTGGAATCGGGACTTTAGTCCCGCTCTTCGTAGTTTATTTTCAATATGATTCACTCGCTCAGGATTCGAAAACATCTTGACCTTGCGCACATGCAATGACTTTGTCATCTTGTGTCCCTTCAGGAAACTCCTGTGAAACGACCCATACCTGAGAAATTATCTCACTAATATTCGGCAATTGTTCTAGCGTTGTTACTGTCCGCTCGTGATCGAAAAATGCAAAAGGTTCATCAAGTATAATGAACTGGTGTTCATTATCATTGTTTTTCGCAAGTTCCTCCGACATCGCGATACGTAGTGCCAGCATAATTTGTCGCTGGGTTCCTGAAGAAATTTCATCGAAGTCCATGAAATCATTTTTCTCCTCCGAGAATACCGCAACATTCAACTGCTCATCAATCTTTACATTCTTGTAATGTTGATTGGTGAAGTACGGCAAAATTCTGGCTGAGGTCTTCGACACAGATTGATTAAACTGTTCGGTCAAGTCTTTTGCTGAACGTCTTAACAGCTCGACCCCCGTGGTCTGTACTTTAATATTCATTGAATGCTCTTGCATGCTTTGATCGAAGCCATCAAGCGTCCTTTTCAATTGCGCTGCCTCTGCCGTGCGCGCTATTTCCAAATCAATCTCTTGATTAAGTTCGGTGTTTCGATAGTTGATGTCACGCCCTTGGTCTTTTAATCGAATATGTAAGGCTTTCGCAGATAAAACGACTCTTTCATTTTCGGCTGTGTAGGTTTTGATATCCTCTGATAACGTTTCCAGTTTATCTTGGTTACCCTCATCATCACCCAAAAGCATTTTTATACCTTGCCCTCTAGCATCAAGATAAGAGGCACACCGTACAGGCACCATGCTTTCTATATCCGCAGTTATTATTCTCTGCCCATCCATCAAATTATCGGCAAAGGCATTGGCTGTTTGCCGGAGTGGCTGGAGCTCTTGATCCTCAATGCGCCAACTCCACACCATCCCGATAAAAAACAAAATCGCTAATCCGGCACTGAATAACGACATCCATTCTTCACTCCATGTTTTGAAGACCTGATAATCAAACCAGGCATCAGGAGAGGTAAGTGCTTCGGTTTCTTCTGGTAAAAAAACCATGACGCCCCATGCCATCAGTGATGCGATGAGCAACGCCAATAAAATATCACTAATCACTCTTACAAACCCGTACCTCCCTTTAGCCTTTAAATAGTACGACCTGTTAGTGGCATAAGAATCCGATGCATTTTGTAGATTATTCGCTAAGCTTCCCCCCGTTTCTTGGGTTGTTTCCAAAGTTTCGCGTGCATCAACCAGCTCTGGCAACCACGTATCATCAATATTGAGCGTTTTCAACTCATGATAGATTTCTTCATATTTGGGACGCAAGTCTAATAGCGCCTGATTATCTCTTTCATTATCGCGAAGAAAACCATTACTAACACGCGAATATTCGCTGATCCCCACCATATCCTTGATACTTTCACTATCTGGATTCGGTGTTGATAGCTCACGCTGTACTAAATAGAAAGAATCAGAAAACGTGGGATAGCCATATCCAAGGATTTCTTTCAACTTCTCTTCAGCTTCTTTGGGCGTATCTGCAATCATATCCGCCTTATTCTCATTGAATAATTGCGCATCAACCGAACCATTTTCATTGATAATCCGAATGAGCTGATAGGTGTCTTGATCTTTGGTAAAGGTCAACATCACAGAAGCACTTTTAGCTCCCCAATGAATCAATTTACCCGCATTATCCTCATCAGTCAGATAAGTTCTGCCGAACAACGCAAAACTTAAGGCATCGGCAATACTCGTTTTACCCGATTCATTCGAACCACTCACCGTGATTAACCCCCTTTCCGGGATATCACGCAATTCAAGTTTTTTATATTTACGGAAGTTCTCAGCAGTAAGCGCATTGATAATCATGCTTTACTCTCCTTCCCTTTCGATTCAAACTGCTCGATGATACGCCTAACTGCCGCCTCATAAACCTCTGGTTCAAGAACCCCCAGCTTCTCAAGATCCTGAATATCTTCTTTGCAAAATACTGCAAACCTTCTCGCTACATTGGTTGACAGTGTATCTTCATCGAGCCATTTCAAATTATTCGTAGATGCCATCCGAGAGCCTATTGGTATTTGATTCTATTAAGTTGACGCAGTATAAATTAGAATGCAGCAACACCCAAAGAAACATCTGAAAAATCAACATTTCATTCGTAACAAGGCCTCTTACTATGCCGATTATCCTGAAAATTGACGAGTTCATCTTCCATCATAATTTGCAGGACACAACAGGGCCCGCGCTCGTCTTTTTTACAGGTATACATTGCGGAAGCTGCCACCATCTCCGCCGAGTATTAGAAAAGATGCTGGAAGAGCATTTAGACATCACGGTATTTGAAGTTGATGCGGGCATTTCACCCAGTTTAGTTAATGAATATGCGATTTTTCATTTACCAAGCATGTTGCTTTTCAACAATGGAAATTTTCACTGCTACCTACATAGTGAGCCACTGCCCCAGAAAATTTATGCGGCCATTCAAGCTGCTCTGCAACACCCTCCAGAAGAAGAGCCATAGATGCGGCTCTACAATGTGTAAGTCCTATATTTATTTAAAATAGTTTAAAAACAATGGATTTGAGTTATACAAAAACAAATTTGAACTATACACTTCGACCTTAAGGAATCTCTAGGGCACATAAGCAGTCACTATATGCAACAACTTAACAGAATCCCCCCAATATAAGTGCTTTATCAATCTGCTACATAACTTATAACAACCATCACGGAAAGATAATGGAGCCATTAACAATTTTGCAGCAGCAACTGATTGATATAGCACGCGCAGGTGTTGCCATATTGCCACAGCTATTGATTGCAACAATTATAATCGCCACTACGTACCTGCTTAACTTAATGCTTCGCTCGACGATTAGACGGCTTCTCAAAAAATCTCGTATGCGCCCAAGCTTAAAAAACTTGCTGGAGCTCCTAACAACACTGGGTATTTGGACTTTAGGCATTATGATTGCCGCAATCATTGCTTTTCCTAACCTAACGCCCACTAAAATTCTTGCTGGACTTGGCATTGGCTCTGTTGCCATCGGTTTTGCATTTAAAGATATTTTCGAAAACTTTTTGGCAGGCATTATTATCCTTCTTAGGAGAGAAATGCGGATGGGAGATTTCATCGAGTGTGAGGGCATGGAAGGCAATGTTGAAAATATTCTTGTCCGTGAAACCCATATTCGCCAAACAGACGGCCAACTAGCCATCATTCCCAATAGCTTACTGTTTAAAAATCCGGTGACGATTCGCACTGATCTCGATGAACGCCGCACCACTATTATATGCGGAATTGCTTACCGCGAAGATATCGACCAAGCTAGAGAAGTCATTACCAAGGCCATTCAATCCTGTCCAACTGTCAGGAAAGATAGTCGACCCATCCAAGTCTTTGCACAGGAATTCGCAGATTCTTCGATTAACTTTGAAGTCACTTGGTGGACTGGCTCGAAACCTGTCGACATCAGAGGTTCACGTGACGAGGTCATTACGGCGATAAAAAGCGCGCTAGATAATGCTGATATTGAAATACCATTCCCTTATCGCACACTTACATTCGCGGAACCCGTAAAAGTTGTTCGCAAAGACGCTAGCTAAGTCTCCTTTCATTCCGAAATAAGGACGTTTCAAATGCACCATCATTACGCTGAAATATTGGCCTCCATTCTCGTTGCTGGCGTCATTTTACAATGGGTTGGTTGGCGCTTACGCATTCCAGGCTTAATTCTGCTTATTCTTGCAGGGTTTATTATGGGGCCAGCCACTGGCTGGTTGGATCCCTCGAAAGACTTTGGCGACATGCTACAACCCATGATCTCACTGAGCGTCGCCGTTATTCTGTTTGAAGGCGGACTAAATCTTCAATGGCATGAGTTTCGTAAAAATAGCCGAATCATTTACCGCCTAGTCAGCTTGAATGTCATTATCAGTTTTATGCTGGCTAGTTTAACCGCACATTATCTAGTCGGTATGGATTGGCCAGTAGCACTAGTGCTGGGTTCCATTATTATTGTCACAGGGCCAACAGTGATCATGCCACTTTTGAAACAGGCTAACCTCAAAAACCAACCCGCTGCGCTACTTCGCTGGGAAGGTATTGTCAATGACCCAATCGGTGCCCTGCTGGTCGTATTGATCTATGGTTATTATGTTTATGCGGAAAGCAATTCACTTATTACAGATGTATTGGGTGGTCTTGGCCTGAGCTTGTTGGTGTCTCTCTTATTGGGCGTGGGGAGTGGTGTACTTTTAGCAAAAGCATTCAAGCGCGGGATGGTGCCAGAGTACCTCAAGTCGCCGCTTATTCTGGCAACTGTATTGCTCGTATACACCCTCACAAATCGAGTACAGGGTGAGGCTGGCCTATTAGCAACCACTATTCTCGGTATCACGCTCGCTAATCAAAAACTGGATACATTACATGAGTTAAAACGTTTCAAAGAATATGTCACCATTTTACTGGTTTCCTCTACCTTTATTGTGCTCACAGCAGATATTGACCCCGCTATTTTACTAAAACTTGGCTGGGAGGGTTGGACCCTCATCGCTTTGCTCATATTCGTAATTCGTCCCTTATCGATCTATTTTTCCACCATAGCGACTGGCATCAAATGGCAAGAACGATTGCTTCTGGCCTGGATAGCACCACGAGGCATTGTTGCCGCAGCGGTTGCCGGACTATTTGGCGCACAGCTTGTAACAAAAGGCTATGCAGGGGCAGAACTTTTACTTCCCATCATTTTTGCACTGATTCTTTTGACCGTACTATTGCATGGTTTGAGTATTGGCTGGATTGCCCGCCGATTGGGGCTAGCATCTGATAAACCAGAAGGAATTATCCTCATTGGAGCATCCCCCTGGAGCATAGAATTAGCCACAACCTTACAAAAGTATGATATTCCGGTTCTCTTAAATGATACGTCGTGGAAGCGCTTACTTCCTGCGCGTATGCAAAATATTCCAACCCACTATGGCGAAATTCTCTCAGAACGCACCGAGGAAGTGTTAGAGCTTGCACATATCACTAAATTAGTCGCACTAACGCCAAACGAAGCCTATAACACACTTGTATGTTCTCGTTTTGCTCCGGAACTTGGCCATAACAATGTGCGTGAGATTGGTTGGCAACGCGAAAAAGATTCCATTGAACCTACCGTTTCTAAAATCCCTAGCCAAGCTATACGGGGTTATTCGGCTTTTGGTGACAAACTTTTCTATGATGACTTTACTCAGCTTTACTCTGAAGGATGGCGCTTTCAGAGTACACGTTTAAGCGAAAAGTTTTCCATGCCAGAATTACTTGAACAAAAACCTTCCGAGTTAAAAGTTATTGGCTTTATTGATCAAGCCAAGAAAGTCTGGTTTTATCCATATAGAGACGACAGGCAGCCAGAAGATGATTGTGTTGTTATTACGTTTGTGCGTGAATAAGTGATTGCCTATGCTCACAAAATGAGGGGTGAGAGTGGCAATCGAGATTAAGATAAAAAACATGAAGAGGGCTAAACATGCCAGAAATAATAATCGTATCAACCATTTTACTGGTAACCATTGTCTTGTTTGCCTGGGGGCGTTTTGCACCAGAAGGGGTCGCGCTATCTGCAGCACTGGCACTATTTTTAACTGACTTAATTGATCATCAGGAATTGCTTAAAGGCTTTGCTAACCCCGCCATTGTAACAATTGCAGGATTACTCATACTGGGCAATGCATTAGAGCGAGCCGGCATTATCCGACATATCGCTGATTTTCTGCAAAAACTGGCAGGTAAAGGGGAAACTCGCCTGTTGCTAACGAGCACCATTGCCCCAGGATTGTTATCGGGCATTATCAATATTGTCGCAGCAGTGTCGGTATTTATTCCGGCTTTACTTCGTATCGCCCTGAAAACCAATATACAACCCGCCCGACTATTATTGCCAATGGCCTATGTGGCCATGGCCGGCGCATCACTTACTCTCATTGGTGCATCCCATAATTTGGTCGTGAATGACATCCTGCAAGAAAAAACAGGTGAATCACTGGGATTTTTTTCTTTCACCTTACTCGGCCTTGCTCTGGTTACAATAGCTGTGATCTATAGCCTATTAACAGCGCGCTGGCTATTAGGCAAAAAAGAGGATTCAAGCATTCAGGAAAGTCAAACCCGCGCACTCATCAAGCTTTACGCATTGCATGAACGCATTTGGGAATTAACCGTAAAAGAAGGAATCAAGAAGCCTATCAATTTTACTCGAGAAAATGGTTTAGCGATGGTAGCCCTGATTCGAAAAGAGGGAAATCGACCACACATATCGGGAGAAATGGAATTTAATGAGGGTGATACCCTTCTGGTTAGCGGTCGTTGTGAACGAGCCAAAAAATTAACCGACCGCTTTGCCGCCCTTGAGCTTGTTGGTTCACCTTCCTATCGAGATGATTTCTCCGCAGGAGACTCTGAACTTATAGAGGTCTTGGTTCCACCTCATTCAGCGGCCGCTGGCAAGACAGCTCAGGAATTAGAATTACTCGAAAAGCATCACCTACATCTCATCGGTTTGTGGCGTAATGAAAAACCAATCCGCACTGATATTGACACCCTAAAGCTCCAAGCTGGTGATGCACTGCTGTTATACGGGCAAAAACGTTATACCCGACAATTCAACGTTTCACCCGATTTTTTGTGGTTAAAGCAACCTAGTAAAACCAGCGTTACCAAGGCCGCCAAAAAACGAGCAATGTGGATTGCTCTCATCTTCGCTAGCGTCATTGGCGTCGCAGCACTTAATCTACTTCCGGTAAGTATTGCCGCACTTGGGGGAGCAATACTCGTAGTGGCGATTGGCGCATTAAGTGTCAAACAAGCCTATGCTGCCATCCAGTGGGACACATTAATATTGATTGGAGCTATGTTAGCGTTCGGACCAGCATTGACAAACAGTGGCGCATCCAGCTGGTTCGCTGAACTGATCAGCGATCAAATGCAGGCTTATGGTCCGTATGCGATTCTTTCAGCTATCGCAATAACGACGTTTTTACTAACACAAGCCCTTCACAATGCCGCAGCAGCAATCATCATGACACCCGTTGCACTTCAGGTCGCCAGTCAAATGGGCTATCAGCCACAAGCTTTCGCAGTCGTGGTGTTACTCTCTGCAAGTCTCAGTTTATTACTCCCGGTAGGACATCCAGCGCCACTACTGGTACAACGTCCGGGAAGCTATTCAACCAAAGATTATATGCGTTTTGGCATAGGTCTGGGTATATTGAGCCTTCCAGCAATTATCGGTCTAACACCACTGCTTTTTCCATTGACAAGCACTGGATAAATCATAAGAAACCTGCTTAATTGAAAATAAACTACGAAGGGCGGGACTAAAGTCCCGATTCCAAAAAATAGACTTAATCAGAGCTTCCTCAATATTACAGCCTTTGATTTTTTAACAAGCTGTTGAGTTGCGTTGGCTACATGGAAGCATATGATGATGATCATCTTCATCAATACTATAAATTTGGCAACTCTTAGCTAAAAACCACTCAAAAAAACCTCAAGATTAACGTTTAGATATTTTTCACCGAAATAAAAGGTGAAAAGATTCAAAATAATTTACTTAAAGTATTTTAAAAATAACAATAAACAATGTGACTTTTATAAATATCAGACTATTATATAAGAGAAATATTTAACAACAGATCAATTTTGTAAATAAATAACCGCATGGATATTAAATGAAAAAATTAAAGCATTACGAAAAAATTATTCGCAAATGCCTTTCAATAAGAAATTTTACCTCAAAGGTAGCAAGCGTAATTCCTAATTAATTATTATTGAAAATTTTCATCCTAAGCAACCACAACACTTATAATTATTTTTCATTAACAAGACAATAAATATCTGGAAAATAGAAAAACAATTAACTCATAGATATCGCATAAAGATATTCACCCCTTATTAGATAATTCTAAACAATTAAACAATCATTTTTACTAACATATGGAGATTACATGATGAATTGGGAACAAGTAAAAGGAAACTGGACACAGCTACAAGGAAAGGTTAAAGAGCAATATGGAAAACTCACAGATGATGATCTCATGGAAATAGGCGGTCAAAAGGATGTACTGGTAGGTAAACTCCAGGAACGCTACGGAATGACTCTTGAAGAAGCTGAAGAGAAAGCAGAGAAAATGAATATTGACCTCTAGCTGCTAATGATAACAACAACACAGATATTCAATGCTTGACTCATTACTACCCCTCTTACCCTGCTATTTTAGCAGGGTTTTTTTATCATCAAGCTTATATATTTTCAGCAATCAGTAAAACTCAAAGAGTAGTGTTTTCATTTTCCAAGCGACGAGACAGCGCACTCACTCTATTAAACAAATTGCCACAACAAACAACTGTCCATACCGCTAATGTTGATGAAGATACTCACATTTCCTTAGGTGATTCCGAGTTTAGTAAGTTTTCTTGGCCATCTAGTTGTTGTTCTTCGGCTACTTTATTTTCAACTGTACGATCAACGCTAATATCGCGAACTGCATCAGTGTTCGTCACAGATGCTTTATGGGTAGCTTCTGAAACTTTAGAAGTTTCTAGCGTTTGGCTTTCAAGCACTTGTGGGAAATTGAAGCTCTGAACATCCTGAACCTTCAGTTTGTAAATCGGTTCTGGCATAACAATATTAGCAGCATCAAACGCTTGTTTCGTTTCTCGAATTGCCTCACTACGCACTTTAACAAGACTATAGTTTTCCTGATCTACCCATCCATATAAACGAATAAGTACATTAGAATCTCCAAGCTGGTCAATCATTACCGATGGTTTTGGCTCCTTCATCACACCAGAAATTTTACACAGAGTGTCTAACGCCAACGCTTGAACATTAAGCAAATCCTGATCAGTATCCACACCCACCTCGAAATCAAAACGCCGTTCAGGATTACGGGTAAAATTGACAATAACAGATTTAAAGACCATGGAGTTTGGTATACGAATGTGGTTACCGTCGGGCGATATGAGAATGGTAGCGCGTGAGGTCAAGCGGGCAACATGCCCCACATGTCCATCAATATCGACAAGATCTTTTACTTCAAACGGATTACGTAGGCTAAGTAAAATACTTGCAATATAATTTTCTACCGTATCGCGCACCGCAAAACCCACTGCCAAACCGACAATACCCGCCGCTCCAAGGATTGTCCCGATCAATGCTGTCGCATCCAGCAGTACCAGCGCGAGAATAATACCGATGATAATAAAAATGAGATGCGTGATTTGACCCAGTAGAGTCGCGATAAAGTAGTTGGGCGTTATTCGACGATAGAAGGCTTGCCGATCACTCATCCAGCCACCTATCCACCAGAATAATGAAAGCACAAGCATCGCAAGTATAAAGATGGGCAATCCGGATAGTAGCTGTTGACCGAGTAAAGTAATTTTTTCGCCGGTATTTTGTAAACGGGTTTGAATTTTTCGATTAATGATTAGCTCGTTCTCGACCTCAACGACACCTTCAACCTGACGCGCAAATTGCAAGGTTTTACTCTCGACACTTGCTGAGTCAACCTCACCTTGCAAGGTAACGACACCATTACTAACAACGATCTTAACTTTATTCAACTCTTCCAGTTCGGAAAAAATTTCTTGCAGGCGCTTGCGAATATTACGATCATCCTGCGCTGAATTATTCGTTGTAATAACCTTCTCTGTGACAGCGGCAGACTCATCGCTCTTGCCTGTTATCAAGTCAGTAAGCTGGTCTGCTTTTATCGACACAGAAAGCGACAGCAAACAAAGCAACATAAAAAGTTTTAGCAACGCTGTTTTTTTCATTATTCATTTCCGTTTTTGTTCAATGAGCTGGCGATACCTCACTGGAACATACAAACGTCGCTCCAGGGATTGACTAACATCAGCCTTGATCTTTTGTTTATTCAGCGTTTTTTCTGGATATCCTCAACCTCTCGGGCCAGCAAAAAGCCAGATAATAAATCCTAATACAGGTAATACGAGAATCAGCACGGTCCACAACACCTTGGCACCTGTTCCTGAGCTACTTTGTACAACCTTGATAATTGCCCAAACATTCAACACTAATATGACCAGACCAAACAGGCCACCTACTTCTATTCCCATTCCTTTCTCCTTGTGGATGTAACTTCTTATCAATACTCTATAAAACGCTAATTACTTCGTATCGCTATCTGACAGTTTAGTGCGTTCAGCAAACTCGTGCTGAGCTTCCTGAAAACGCCTGGGTGCATCGACATTACCTTCACCTTGGATGGTAGTTTCGAGCTCGATACTACCGTCTGCCTTCAGCGTTATGTCATCAATCACGGTAGTAGCTTCTTCCGCGATAGAATTTGCTGAATCTGCTACGGCAGCCGTCCGCAATCTCGGTCGCAGGAATCGCTTCAACGTTCATAGCACTGGTATCTTCCTTTTCATTGCTGCATGCTGTTTAGCCAGTAACAAAAAGTAATACTGGGATTGCAAACTTATAATTCATCGTGAAACCTTTATCTGTTTATTGATAATAATTTTCAACATTATTTGACAAAATAGAGAGTAGTTTCTAAGCTGTCAACAAGACCACAAATCTCATAGTGGTAATTTTTTAAAACACTTTAAATAAAATTCATATTGCAAATATTCCTATTGAACAGGATTACCACACATGAACATAATATTGCAGAGCAGACATTTTTTTAGATAAATTTTTTATATTGCTAAAACATGTTGCTGGAATTTTTTTAATGATAGTACTTATTTAAATTTTTATACGACTATAAATCACCCGCAATTTACCCCCATCATAAGTTGCGCTACACTTGGCGCTAATTCATCAAGCAAATAAGGACTTTTGGTTGAAAACACGTATCCTGCATTGGCTAGAAATAATGAGTGCAACCTTTTGGCTCATTCCACTAGTCCTGCTCATCGCAGCGATTCTCCTCGCTTATGTCAACATCCATCTTGATAAGCTCCTCTTTTCAGAATCTCCGTTTTCTTTTCTTTTTTATTTCAACGATAAAGACAATATACGCACACTCTTAAGCCTCACAGGTGGGGCTATTTTGGGCGTAGCGGGGGTGACGTTCTCAATCACCATTGCATCACTGACCCTGGCATCACAGCAATTTGGCCCCAGATTACTACGTAATTTCATGCAGAATTATTTCAATCAGATTGTTATTGGGATCTTTATTTCAACATTTCTGTATTCCGTACTGATTTTGCAATTCACAGATGCCATGGATGAAAAAAACTTTGTGCCCGTTATTTCAATGAGTACCTTACTTGCATTGATCATTCTGAATTTGCTAATTCTGGTCTTTTTTATTCATCATACTGCGGCCTCTATTCAGGCTGATACCGTGATTGACGATGTTTATCAGGAGCTGGAATCACGTTTGTACAAGTTGTTCCCCGATACGGGTGAAACAACAAGCCAACAGCCGACTGCACAGTTACCCGACGACCTGCAAAAACGCTTCGCCAATGAAGGCCAGCCCGTTTGCGCACAATGCTCGGGCTATTTACAAGCTTTAGATCACAGTGCTTTACAAAGTTTTACCACCGAGCAAGATCTCACTTTACGCATGAACTTTCGTCCAGGTGACTTCATTATCAAAGGATGTGAACTAGCTACCTGTCTAAGTCCCGAGAAGCTAGATGATGAGATCGCTACTACGTTAGATAATGCCTTAATTGTCGGCAATAAAGCGACTGCGGAACAAGACGCAGAATACGCCATTCGGCAATTGGTTGAGATAGCATTACGCGCACTTTCTCCTGGTATTAACGACCCATTTACCGCCATCAGCTGTATTAACAGGCTTGGTCAGGCAATCGCTTTTGTCGCCAAACGTGAATTTCCGAATCCTAATTACTTTGATGATAATACCAAACTGCGGCTGCTCCTCGCCCCTTTAGACTTTGAGGGTATGGTTGAAGCGGCTTTCAACCAGATCCGGCAGAACACCTCTCATCATGTGGATATCATTATCAGTTTGTTAGATACCTTTCAACATCTGGCCGTGCAAGTGCAAAATGAAGTTCAAGCTAAAGTCCTGCTGACACAGGTCGAGGCGATTCAGCAAACCTGTGTTACACATATTGAGGCGGAAATGGATAAAGCCGCCATCAACGAACGCTATGAGCACATTCAGGCAACCTTGAAAAGCCGCTTTCCCATAGCCATTATGCATAGCAACAACGCCTAATATTCAAGGCATACTTATCACTAACACCGCAAGGAAATAAGAATGATTTTTCGACAACTTTTTGAGGAAGACTCAAGCACCTACACCTATCTGCTAGCTTGTGAGGAGACGGGGGAGTGTGTGCTGATTGATCCTGTCATTGATACTGCCGAACGTGATTTAGCAACCTTAAATGACTTGGGATTAAATCTGACCTATACGCTTGAAACCCATATCCATGCGGATCACCTAACGGGTGCGCTCAAACTCAAGGCATTGACTAACAGTCAAATTGTGGTTCCGGCAATGGATGAATTGCCCTGTGCCGATCTTGGTGTACAAGAGGGAACGGCGTTTAAAGTTGGGAATATCGAACTACACCCCTTATTCACACCAGGTCACACGGGTACTCACCATGCTTACCTGCTCGATAACGGCATGCAACATGTTTTGTTTACGGGTGATGCCTTGTTGATAGAAGCCTGTGGTCGAACTGATTTTCAATCCGGTGATGCCGTGAAGCTTTATAAAAGCATTACCGAAAAATTCTTTACCCTTCCCGATGAAACGCTGGTCTATCCAGCTCACGATTATGAAGGCCGTCAGATTACCACGATTGGACAGGAGAAAAACCGCAACCCTCGAGTCGGTGATAACCGTCCACAGGATGAATTTGTCGATATTATGCATGGGCTTGATCTACCGTACCCGCGCAAAATCGACTTTGCTGTGCCCGGAAATGAGTTGTGTGGCCAGTGCCCTGACGATGTTCCTGAAGAATACCGTGGTCCATGCGACACTATTAGCTTGCCAATGACAGAAAAACGTCTGAGAAAATCTGGCGACCAAGGTTAAATTTAGGGGTTATTTAACAAATTTACAGGTCAAAGCGATTTAATCTATTTTTTTGATACCCTACACCAGTACAAATCTTATATTCGATATTTGAAGGAGACGCCATTATGTCCACAACAATCACTCTCAACGGCAAAGACACTGCTATTGATGCCTCACCAGATACGCCTTTGTTATGGGTATTACGCGATCATCTTGCATTAACGGGTACAAAGTATGGCTGTGGCATGGCTCAATGTGGCTCATGCACCGTTCATCTCGATGGCGTTGCGATACGCTCCTGTGTCACTCCCTTATCAGCAGTGGCAAGTAAAAAAGTAACCACGATCGAAGGGGTAGCCACCAAGGAAGCGAAAGCGGTACAAGCAGCCTGGGATAAACTCGATGTTGTTCAGTGTGGTTATTGTCAGTCAGGTCAAATTATGTCGGCAGCGGCATTGTTAAGTACCAACCTCAACCCCGAAGATAGTGATATTGATGCCGCTATGTCTGGCAATATTTGTCGTTGTGCGACCTATGTTCGCATTCGTGCAGCTATAAAAGAAGCCGCTGCTGAATTGGGAGCGCAATCATGAAACATCTCTTTAGTCTTCTGGAAAATAACGATAGCTCTGATGCAAGTACCGTTGACTCTCAAGTCAATCGACGAGATTTTCTAAAGTTTGTTGTGATTGGTGGTGCGGGTTTAACCTTGGGTTTATCACTGGATTCAGCGCATGCTGAAATGTCTGGTCCTGGTAAGACTTCTGCTGATGAGAGCTTAACGAATGGGCAATTTGCACCGAATGCCTTTATTCGTATTGAGCCAGACAACACCGTGCATGTGATTATCAAGCACCTGGAAATGGGACAAGGTACCTTCACAGGGTTATCAACCTTAATCGCAGAGGAATTAGAAGCCGACTGGTCACAAATCAAACCCCATGCAGCTCCCGCCAACGCAGCACTGTACAATAATTTGTTATGGGGGCCTGCTCAGGGAACCGGTGGTAGCACGGCGATTGCCAATTCATTTGAGCAAATGCGCAAAGCGGGTGCGGCCGCAAAAATGATGTTAGTGGCAGCAGCTGCACAATTGTGGGATCTCCCAGCAGATGAGATTAGCGTAAGCCAAGGCGTGGTTAGCCACAAGGCTTCTGGAAAATCGGCCAGTTTTGGTGAATTAGCTGAGCTTGCTGCAAAACAGGATGTGCCTGAGCCAGAAGAGATCACCCTGAAAGACCCAAAAGATTTCGTGCTGATTGGTAAGCGCATTCCGAGAAAAGATGGCGGCAAAACTGATGGAACAGCTATTTTTACCCAAGATATTAAATTAGATGGCATGCAGACAGCGGTAGTGACCCACTCTCCGCGCTTTGGCGGTAAAGTTAAAACCTTCAATGCGGACAAAGCCAGGAAAATGCCGGGGGTAACCGATGTTGTGCAAATCTCAACGGGCATCGTGGTATTGGCGACTGATTTCTGGAGCGCACAAAAAGCCCGCGAAACCTTAGACATTACTTGGGACAACAGTCAGGCAGCAACCGCGAGTAGTGAAGCATTACTCACTGAATACAAAACACTAGCGAAAAAACCGGGCTTGCCCGCGAAAAAAACGGGGGATGCTGATCAGGCTTTCAAAAATGCCGCCAAGGTCATTGAAGCATCGTATGAATTCCCCTACCTCGCCCACGCTGCTATGGAGCCGTTAAACTGTGTTGCTCATTTTACTGGCGATAGCTGTGAAATGTGGTACGGCGCACAAATTCACACCATGGATCAGGGGGCGGTTGCCGCCTTGCTCGACCTTAAGCCCGCCGCCGTTAAGATTAATACTTTGTACGCGGGTGGTAGTTTTGGTCGACGAGGCAACCCGAAGTCAGATTATGTATTGGAAGCTGCAGAAATTGCCAAGGCTAAAAAAGGCACACCGATCAAATTGGTGTGGACGCGTGAAGATGATATGCGCGCTGGGTATTTTCGCCCCATGTACTATCACACGCTTAAAGCAGGCTTGGATAAGGACAATAAACTCGTGGCGTGGGAGCACCGCATCGTCGGTCAGTCCATTGCCAAGGGCTCAGCATTCGAGGGCATGATGGTGCAAAAAGGCGTTGATGTCACCTCGGTTGAAGGTGCGTCTAATTTACCCTATGACATTCCGAATATGCATGTTGAACTGCATACCACTGACCCTGGTGTGCCTATCCAATGGTGGCGGGCGGTTGGTTCTACGCACACGGCCTACTCCACAGAAACGTTTATTGATGAGATCGCATCAGCAGCTAAAATCGACCCCATTGCGTTTCGACTAAAACTCTTGACAAATAAACCCCGTCATCATGGCGTGCTCAAACTGGCAGCAGAAAAAGCTGGCTGGGATAGCAAACTTCCCAAAGGTCGCAGCCGGGGTATTGCCGTACATGAATCTTTTAATAGTTATGTAGCGCAAGTTGCTGAAGTGTCTGTGCAAGATGATGGAAGCTATAAGGTTGAGCGTGTGGTATGCGCTGTCGATTGCGGTATTGCTGTCAATCCTGACATTGTAAAAGCACAGATGGAAGGTGGCATAGGATTTGGGCTAGCACCAACCTTGGTAAGCGAAATTACCATGGATAACGGCGCGGTCAAAGAGTCCAACTTCCATGACTACCAAGTGTTGCGAATGAACCAAATGCCCGATGTCGAGGTACACATTGTACCTTCCGCGCAAGCCCCCACTGGGGTAGGAGAACCTGCAACCCCGGTGATTGCGCCTGCTGTGGCCAACGCGTTATTCAATGCAACAGGTAAGCGTTATTACCGATTGCCTATTAAGAAGGCCTGATTCATTATTATAGGGGTGATCGATAATTGGCTAATCAACTCGTACATTTATTAAACACATGGTTCTCACAACGCGACGAAACCGACTGGGTTCTGGGCACTATTTATAAAACCGAAGGTTCTTGCTACCGAAAAGCAGGCGCCATGATGTTGTTTGGTGGCGATGGTCAACAATACGGTCTATTGAGTGGCGGATGTCTGGAATCCGGTATTCGGCAACATGCGCAGCGCGTAATGCTCAATAAGCAATCCATGACAATCAGTTACGATGCCAGTGATGAAGAAGATTTAGCCTATCAACTTGGCATAGGTTGCGGAGGTATCGTACATATCTTGTTGCAACCTATTTCTGCTGCAAACCATTATCTCGAATTGCCAAAGGTCTATCAAGCTTTGCAGGATCGTGAGGCGATTGAATATCATCAGCTCATTGAGAATACCGGTGAGGCGCAAGCCTACTGTGCCCTCGAAAACAAACGAACAGCCACTCATGCCCATGATGCCGATATTCCCTATGAAAATCAAAGCCCTGTCGGCCACAGCTGCTACCTGATTGATGATCAAAAAAATGCCTCGAACCAGCAATGGCTCATTAACAGCATACAAGCCGCACCGCATATCCTCGTCGTGGGAGGCGGTCTGGATGCTATTCCTGTCATCAATATCGCTAAAGAACTTGGCTGGGAAACGTCTTTGTGGGATCCAAGACCAGCGAATGCCCGTCCTGAGCATTTTATGGCTGCCAGCCACGTATTAGATTGCACGTCTCATCACCTGATTGACTATGCGCTTGAGTATAAGGTCGATGGGGTTATTCTAATGAGCCATAATATTACATTGGATGCTGATGCGCTTACCGTTTTATACAAAGCTAAGCCCGTTCACTATATGGCATTACTCGGGCCAGAATCTCGCCGAAAGAAAGTATTGAAAACAGCCAACTTATCCGAAACCGATTTAAAGATTCCTTTATCAGGTCCGGCAGGCTTGGATATTGGCGGGGAGCTCCCTGAGAGTATTGCACTGTCAATTATTGCCGAATGCCACGCCTGCTTGTTAAAAAAGCATGATGCAAACACACATAGCAAGACTGAAAAAACTGACGTAGCGGCATGAAACATCACATTGCTATACTCATTATGGCAGCAGGCAAGGCTAGCCGTTTTGGGGCCTGTAAACAACTGCAACGCTTCGGTGATAGCAACATGCTGCAAAAGCTTGTTGATGAAGCAAATGCCATTTTTGATCCTGTAACTGCCCAGCATACCTTTGTGGTAACGGGTTGTTATCATCAGGCAATTTCAGAACGTATAGAACATGCTAATTTCATTTACAACCCTCATTGGGAACGAGGCCTAGGAGCTTCAATCGCCTTTGGAGTCAGCGCGTTATCTGAAAATCAAGCAATCAAATACGATGGGCTTGTTATTGTGCTAGCCGATCAAATAGCGATTCATACCCAGCAGCTAACACCACTCCTGAGAAATTTCACGGGAGAGAATATCGTTTGCGCCTATTATGCAGGCACAAATGGCGTTCCCGCTTTGTTTCCACGTCGCTATTTCACACAGTTGCAAGCGCTAATGGGAGATAAAGGGGCCAAAAGACTGCTCAACCCAGAGAGTAAAAATACGCAGCTTGAGATAGTCAGTATAAGGATGCCGGAAGCGGGTGTTGATATTGATACTCCAGATGATTTTCGAGAACATATCGCTAAAGAAGACCCTATGCGTGATTTAGGCTGAGAAAAAAGTGTCGTTTTTTTCGAAGTAAGGCGTGATGGCTACTCTATCGCTATTCACCTTTTTCTAACACATGCTGAGCAAAACCATTGCCCACTTCTGCATACATATTAAACGTTGAATCAACACCTGCTTTTTGCAAGTGATCTTCTTCATCCGTGAATTTTGATACAGCGGCAATTCTACCTCTATAGCCCCATTCCCTGATTGCCTTAGCGGTATTCACATTCGCTTGCAAATTGGGCATACACAGCATCACTAATTCAAGCTGATGCTCATGGTTTTTAATACGATGCCAGAAGTCTACGTCTGAAGAATCGCCAGGTAATACATTACGCCCTTCATCTTCATGCAGCCGAATCTTTGACTCATCAAAGTCTACCCCTGCTACCTTGCCTTCATACTCATCTCGAAGATGATCATACGTACCTCGGCCAACTCTCCCCATGCCAATGACTAATGCTTTTGCATCCCCTAAATAAACCCAGTCCTCATGCGGTAAACGTTGCCTGCTTTCCAACTTCTGCAGGGCAGGACTGAATCGTTTAAAAATAGTTGTATTAAGTAAGTTGAGTGGAGAAGCGATAATGAAAGACAGAACAACCGCAATGGTAATAATGGTTAGCCAATCTTGTGGCAACCACTGATTACCCACTGCAATTGCCGCAATAATCAAACCAAACTCACTGAAGTTCGCTAACGATAAAGTTGCAAAGGCAGCGGTTCTACTTCGCAGTCGAAATCGTGTAAACAGAACAAAGAAAAGCCCCATTTTTAGCGGTAAAAATAGCAGCAAGAGCACCGCTGCAAAAACGGTATGAGGTTCTAAAATTGCTGCCATTCCAATACTCAGAAAAAATCCCACCAAGAATAAGTCTTTGAGACTCAGTAAGGACTTAGCCAACTCGCTGGCTTTAGGGTGTTGCGCAAGTAGCACGCCAAAAAACAGTGCGCCCAGATCACCCTTGAGGTCCAATTGTTCAAACAGTGTAGAACCCCCTAATGCCAAGACCAGTCCGAATAAAATGAGTAACTCGCCATGCCCGGCCCGGCGCAGCAAATAGATTAAAACGGGTCGAAGCAACACTAATGCGATGAGAATGAGCACGGCCCACGGTGACGGGATTTTTGCCGTTGATGCAGCGAGAAATATGACAGCCGCAATATCTTGAACAATCAAAACACCGATAGCCACGCGACCATAATGTGACCCCATGCCGCCTTTGTCTTCAAAGACTTTAACGGCAAATACCGTACTGGAAAACGATAGCGCAAAACCGAGTAACAAGGTCTGTGATACAGACAAATCGGAGAGCATGGGAAGTTGTAAACCTGCCAGTAGCCACAGCAACGCGGCCATACCAACCGTTACTGCAAGCATATGAGCAGTGGCTACTCCCCAAACTTCGGGGCGCAGTAATTGAGCGGGTTTGAGTTTTAGCCCTATCGTGAAAAGCAACAGCGTGACGCCAAGATCAGCCATTTCATTGAGGAAATCACCACCAGATACTCCAAGCGTGGTCAGTACAAAACCGGCAATGAGAAAGCCCACCATCGGTGGCAAACCAATCTGTGCAACAACAAAACCGAATAAATAGGCGACAATGATCCAGATCGGATCATGATAATCAATAGAAGTGAGTAACGAGCTTAATGCTTCCATAGGTGTACTCTCGTTTTACTGTCAATAAATCTGTCCTGAGATATTGCATGACTTGCTCAACCGTATCCCCAAGCAATTTGCCCTAACCCCCAAACAAGCAACGGTTTCTATAACAATAATTTGAGCTTTCAATTTATCAAACATATGCGCACTCACTTTAGAATGCTTTACAAGCTCTATATGACAGCGATGCTTACGTACTTTCTCATCGTGCTCACAGATTGTCTGTCATGCTTGTTGTAGATAGATTAGCCCCATATACGTTTAAGAATACTTAACGCCTCCAGCTTTTCTTCATTATACTGCTGAAATTAAATCTTCGCAGATATTCTCGTAGCAACACCAGGCATTGTAAAAGGACGCAGCATGAAACTTGATCTATTAGGTGGCATCACCGCCCAACAATTCCTTGATGAATACTGGCAACAAAAGCCACTTCTGGTACGCCAAGCGTTCCCCAATATTAAAACGCCCTTTTCACCTGAGGAACTGGCTGGATTGACCTGTGACACTGAAACCTCATCACGCATAATCATTGAACATGGAAAAACACCTTGGCAAGTAAAACACGCCCCTTTTACAGAGAAAGACTTTACCAGCCTACCCGACACACATTGGACGCTCCTCATAAATGATTTAGAACATTACTACCCAGAGCTTCAGAATATTTTACAGAAATTCCGTTTTCTGCCTGATTGGCGCATTGATGACTTGATGGTGAGTTATGCGGCTGACCAAGGCACCGTTGGGCCACACCTTGATGAATACGATGTTTTCTTGATTCAACTCGAAGGTAAGCGTCGCTGGCAACTGGATTCTGATGTGGATACTGAGAAACTCGTTCCTGATATTTCGCTAAAAATTCTTGAAGAGTTTACTGCGGAAAATGATTGGATCCTAGAAGCTGGAGACATGCTATATCTCCCCCCTAACCTTGCACATTACGGTGTCGCGCAAGGGGGCTGCATGACGTATTCAGTCGGTTTCCGCGCCCCTGATCGTGAAGCGTTATTATCTGCATGGCTTGACGAGTTCAATGAACATCCTGAGCTAAACCAACGCTATGGTGATGCTAAGCGTCAAATCCAACCATCGGCAAGTGAAATTTCGCAGCGTGACATTCAACAACTCAAAGCTATGATGAGAAATATGCTAGATGACAACGGCGGCTTATTTGAATCATTTCTGGCGCGTCATCTCAGTGAATCAGCAGCCACAGCATTTAGCCTAGAAGATGAAAACCCAAGCTTTGAAGAATTCACTGACTACCTCAAAAACCCAACCAAACGTCTTACATGGATTGAGCATGAAAATGGCTTAGATGTCTTCATCGAAGGCAACGCCCTGCCTATGCCGCTCAGTCATAAAGAAGCCTTGATCACATTAACTGACTCAATGGAATATAACGCACAAACCATTGCTGAACTAATACAGGCAGATCCTATCTATCTTGAACTGATGGGGACGTTAGTTGCTCAGGGGTTTTTCATCTCTGCTGATATCGAATAGTATCTTTTAAGAAAGCTGATTAAGTCTGCATTTTCGGAATCGGGACATTAGTCCCGCCATTCGATGGTTAATTACCGTACGCTGGGCGAGGCTTCAGCCTCGATTCCGAGTAACGCACAGTATTTCATACTTCAAATCACCAGCTATCAGTGATAGTAGGATTAGCCTGACAGGCTGCTACTTGATTGCAAGCTGCTGAAGGTGCATCATTCCGCTCATCCCCATTTTCACTTAAGAGCAAAATAATGACATTTTGTATTGGCATCAAAGTTAACGAAGGCATTGTCGCACTGGCAGATACCCGCATTGTGCGTGGTCATGAGCAGTCTACAAAACAAAAATTATTTGAGTTTAAGCATGCCGAGAGGTCACTTTTTACCACGACCAGTGGTTTGCGTTCGGTTCGCGATAAAACAATGACTTACGTTGAAGAAACATTACACAACCATGCCACGACCTATGATTATTTTTATCAATTCGCCAACTTATTTGGAGAGCAACTCCGTCGTGTCAAACTAGAGGATGGACCAGCACTCGCTGCCACCCACCATTCCTTTAATCTTAATGCAATTATTGGTGGGCAACTGAGTGCTGATCAAGAACCAAAATTGTTTTATGTTTTTCCAGAAGGTAATTGGGTAGAGTCCACCCCAGATACGCCGTATTTCATGGTCGGTCGCACCTATTACGCCAAACCTCTTCTCGATTTATTATTGCGCAAAGATACCTCATTGCGCTCTGCTGTTACCCTCGCTTTACTCGCATTCGAAGCGACTCAAACCAGCGTAACCGATGTTGGCTACCCCGTTGATGTAATGGTTCTGCCTAACGGGGGTTCTGCATCCAGCTTTCAACGCTATAACGAAACAGATGTTAAGTACATGACAGACAACTGGAAAGCATCGCTTGATCAGACACTGCTGAATCTACCCATGGATTGGGCATCTCCACTCTTTTCCAACCCATTTACAGGACATTCTTCCTAATGACCCAAATCATGATCGGCAGTACATTGAATTATGACGTGAAGCAGCCCACCATATTTCTCTTTAAAATTGCAGCAGCCACTACTGCACATCAAATCATTAGCCATGAAGTATTAACCTTCGAGCCAGACCTTGATGTGGAGCAGTGTCAGATTGGTGGAGATGGTAACCGTCTGCACCGTGTTGTGGTAGAGCCCTGTAACCTCAGTATCCGCTATGAAGCGATAGCAGACGTCAGCCCCGAGCTTGAGCACGTTCAAGAAGTAGGTGAAACGGCAATTGCCGAGATACCGTCTGAAGTCCTGACTTATATGAATCCAAGCCGTTACTGCGAAAGTGATTTGCTTGCGCGTTTTGCTTTTGAGGAGTTCAGTCACTTAGCATCAGGTTACATGCGGGTGCAGGCGATTAACGATTGGGTATACAAACACCTCGATTACGTACCTGGCAGCACGAGTGCCACCACAACGGCGGCTAATGTTCTACTACAGCGGACTGGCGTGTGCCGTGATTTTGCGCATTTAGCGATTAGTTTGTGTCGTGGCATTGGCATCCCCGCGCGTTATGTATCAGGCTATGCCGTTGATCTCAAACCACCTGACTATCATGGTTTTATGGAAGCTTATCTGGACGGTCAATGGTATCTATTCGATCCAACACGCTTGGCGTCAACTCTGGGCTTGGTACGGATTGGCGTGGGTAGAGACGCGGCTGACCTTGCCTTCTCAACGTTGACTGGATCAGCGATGATGACCGACAAACAAGTGTGGGCATATTTCGCAGATCCAATGCCTAATTCGCCGCGCACTCCAGCAGTGTCCACCGCATGATTGAAACTCAAACAGCATACGACTAATTAAAATTGCACCTAATCTCCCTGTAAAGATATTACAAGAATTTACATTTATTTGCTTGAAGTAATAGCTAAATAGTTATGATAATGGTTCCTCAATATCAAATAATAAGGTTCCCTCCCCCAATGAAACTATCTAGAACATTATTAACTATCGCATTAACTTCAGTTTTTGCTTTGACAGCAACAGCTCATGCCGATAGAGAAGACAAATCACCAGAAGGTCAAGCGGCAAAATACCGTCACAGCACATTCACTATGATTCGTTACCATTTCGGCCCAATGGGTGAAATGATTAAAGGAAAGTCAGATTACGATAAAGACACCTTTGCCAAAAATGCAGATGCCTTGGCTACACTGGCAGCTCTTACAGAGAATGGATTCGAGGTTGATGGCATTACTAAAGGATCCCGCGCCAAGAAAGATATCTGGGAGAACAAAGACAAGTTTGACGCAGGCATGAAGGTGTTTGTTGAAAATACGGCAGCACTTGCAACGGCAGCTAAGTCAGGTGATATGGCTTCAATCAAACCAGTTTTCGCTAAAGTGGCTGATAACTGTAAGCAGTGCCATAAAAGTTATCGTGCTAAAAAAGATTAATTTTTAAATGCGTTTTACATAGGCCTGATAATGTTAATATCGGGCCTTTTTTGTGCCTGTTGCTTTTTTCGATACCAATAAACGCTTCTAGAGGCCACTTAAATAAGTAATTCCGCCAAATATTGTTGCCACTGAGAATATCAGGATGGCCAAAGCAAATAACGGGCTTTTAAAGTCCAGCTTTGGCTCAGCTTTTCCTTCTGGCCAAACTGTCTTTCCCATAATCATAGGCTTGAGTAGGTTGGTTCGTTTCATCACGCGGTAAAACAGTATCGCCGCGACGTGAAAACCAGTTAAAAATAATAATATATTGAAGCCCAGATGATGAAAGTCTGTCATTTTTTCAGCGGTTTCATCACCAACTAGGTGGTACAAGGGGCCTTCGGTAAGGATAAGATCACTACTAAACAACCCTGCACCGGCTTGTAACGCGAGCATTATTAGCAATGTAATGACCATCAATCCCCCTAGTGGATTATGCCCGGCATGTATCTCTGGCTCTCGCTTAAATAAGGTAAGTGCATGTTTCAGCGCACCAACGGGGGAAATAAATGAACGAAAACGAGAACTAGTACTTCCGATTAACCCCCATATTATTCGATACAGAATAAGCGATAAGACAAGCATACCCGCTTTGATGTGGAGTTCTAGATAATTACCTGTCTCGCCACTAAACCATAAAAAACCAAATAGAAGTACTAACAACCAATGGAAGAGACGTGTTGGGGAGTCCCAGATTTTTACTAATTTTTTCATATTAACGTGTAGCTGTATTTAACCGCCATAAGTAGATCCTACTACAAACAGCATTGACGAAGAAATACCATATTCAAGGCTTAGTACAAGACGTTCGAAAGGACAAGTCATCACTCACGGATGGGAAATCCATACCCTAGAAACTTAAACTATCTCTTTAAAGAATTTACTCACAAAAAAGCAGCTTATGATCTAACACAAGTTTAAACATCAAAATTGATAACACATTGAATCAAAATACTTTCTACATTATGCTAACGACAGAGGCTAAATAGCAGTCACATCAGACAAACTCCCCACAACACTCAGCGCATAAAAAATAATGAAGAAAGAAACTAGAGAACAAATTACTCACATACTTCAACATTGTGTTGATCGAGCTATCCACAGAGTTAAAAGCGACAGTACTCACCGCCCTTTTCACGAAGCCTTACTAACAAAAAAACTTCTCTCTTCAGCTGTGTTTGAAAGATCTTTTTCAACATCATTTGGCCAAGGCCCGATTGAAGAAATCTCTCAAATTCTTGCCATCGCAAATGGAGGGGAAAGCGTGAGACAAAAAGAAACCTTGGTTAACATTAACAAAGGGGCTATTGATGAAATTGAACGTATCATAAGTTCTCTTAGAAGTGGGGAGAATACACCAAACTGGACAAAAGAAGTTTCCAAAATACAGGCATTCAAAAAAGGAGATTATGTTGTTAGACGCATCATTTCAGACTTATGGGTACAAAAAGATGGTCATGAAACTTTTATATCAATAAAAACAGTCAAGCCAAACATCGATCAAACAGAAATTGTAAAAAAAGATATGTTGCTTTTAAAGGCAGAGAATGCAAAATTTAACACTTTTTTTGGTCTTTACTATAACCCTGGTGGAGATAGTCGAGCCGACTATAATTGGTCTATTCCGTCAAAAATATTTGATATGAAAAGAGATCCTTGTGTGCTGATTGGAGAAGAATATTGGGAACTGGTTGGAGGTTCGGGCGCATATCAAGACTTACTTGAGATATTTGAAAGCGTTGGAAAAAACACTAGAAAACAACTAGAAGAGATTGGTCACTAACCCCCCTTTTTTCCTTAGAATACTTTTAAAGAGAAACTCAAGTGAAGTTTAACTTACCTTGCTGAAATGCAACTCCAGCATTATCTATCTGTTTCATAAACTCCGACTCCCATTCGTTACAAGAGGTGTTTTTATAACGGGAGTACCTAAAACCTTCATAGATTTCGATATCATCGTGCTTAAGCAAAGACATTACAAGTTTTCCAAGAGCATGCCCTAACCCAATAGGAACAGCATTTCCTATCTGCTTATATTGCTGTATTAGCGGCCCTGCTAATTTCCAGCTATCAGGAAATTGCTGAACTCTCTTATATTCTTCAACAGAAACTGGACGCTCCTCTTCTGGATGCGCCAGATCAGTTGCTGGCATTGCTGGATGCGTCACCAAAGTTGGCGATGGTTTATCCCAAGCTAAGCGCCTTAGGAATCCAGTTTTCCCACCACCAGAATAAAATGATTTACCCAATGCTTCTTTCTGTAAATCCACAGGCAAATTACGCCAGTTTTGCCCACTTTTCAGTAAGCGATAGAATTTCAATCTCTTTTCAGGAAAGTTTATGTGATGACAAGTATCTATCCCTTGAACAGCTTGTCTAAAAGTTCTCCATTTTGGTAATCCCACTTCAGCATCATCTGAATGGGTTGGAACAAGGAAAGGTGGCTCCTCACCATCTCTGGAACAGACGATAATAACCCGCTCCCTTACTTGAGGAGTACCAAAGTTAGCCGCATTGTAGAGATTAAAAGAATAGGAATAATTAGATGATCTGAGTCTGTTTAAAATATAATTCAATGCTCCTCCCCTGAGTTCATCAAACGATAGATCAGGAAAGTCTTCTCCACGTTGATCATGTGGCCGATGTTGCATTGGGCAAGATAATAGCCCTCGAACATTTTCAATAACAATGTATTTAGGGTTTATCTCTAACGCCAAATCCAAATACTTCAAAAAAACATTTCCACGATCATCATTAAGACCGTTTCTTTTACCAGCAGTACTAAAAGCTTGACATGGAGGGCCACCAACAATCAAATCCACATCATTTTTCTTTACTCCCGCGTTCTCAAGAACATCATCTGCAGAATAATCGTTAATATCTCCCAATAACGCCAGATCAGGTCTGTTTAGCTCTATCGTCTGCCGACAATATTTGTCATTCTCACAGGCAGAACGGATATCAAACCCAGCCTTTTCCAGCCCGAGGTCAAGCCCCATTGCTCCTGAGAAAAAGCTTAAAGCAATGGGTTTTTTTGATTTGTTTTTTTTACTAATAGAAGCAGGATGGTTCTCTGCCACAACATGGGATGACTTAAGTCCATATTCCATTATCTTATCCTTTTCTACAATCCATGAACGCCCTATTTTAGAAGCCTGCAAGCCTCCACTCCGGCACAATGAACGAGTTTGCTGTTCTGATAAATTAAGAATCTTGGCGGCCTGTTTAATACTTATATGGGTACTCACAAAGACATTCCTTATCGAAAGTATTTATAAGTACCAATCTTATTCAAAAAACGACGTATGTCAATTTGAAAAACATGGGTAGAGCAACTTACTTGCACCTTCCATCAACAATCTTTTTATTTTGCAGAAAAAATTTATTTACTGCTCTGAAATAGTTGACCACCACAAAGATAGTGCCATTTTGGCTAGTCTTGGGGACAAATCAAAAATACTCTGACACGCTCTAAAATTTTGCTCAACTTTTTACAAGAAGATTCAGCGCTACAAAACCCCGATGTGTTAGAAGCTTAAATTATCTCTGTAAATAACTTACTCACGATAAGGTAAACCGCTACCCAAACAAATCCTATATACTCCCATCTCGAAATTAGCCGCAACACGCTGTATACAGGAAACCCCCATGATTTTTTCATCCCTAGACCTAGCTCCCGATCTTCAGAAGGCCATTAATAGTTGCGGCTATGAACAGATGACGCCGATTCAGGAGCAAGCGATTATTCCAGCACGTCGTGGCAAGGACATTCTTGCTATCGCACAAACAGGTACGGGGAAAACGGCAGCGTTCTCCATCCCCATTCTGCAACAAATGGTGGATAAACCTCGTGAGGACAATAAAGGCCCACGCGCATTGATCCTCACTCCCACACGAGAGCTTGCAGAACAGCTTGGTGAAATCATTGGTGGATACGCAAAGCATTTACCGTTCTCCGTGACTGCGGTATACGGTGGTGTAAAATTGGGAGGACAAGAAAAAAAACTACGTGCTGGTACTGATGTATTAATTGCGACTCCAGGTCGTCTTCTTGAACATATCGAGCAATGCAATATAAGCCTGTCATCTGTTGAGTTTGTGGTTTTAGATGAATCTGATCGTATGCTCGACATGGGCTTTATTGCTGATGTTCAAGCACTTTTAGAACTCACAGCAAAGAAACGCCAGACATTATTATTCTCAGCAACCTTATCTCCTGCCGTGAACGAGCTTGCACACAAACTGTTACATAAGCATCAAGAAATTCGCACCTCTAAACAAAACATCACAGCTGATACCGTTGAGCATGTACTCTACCCCGTTGAAGAAGAGCGCAAGATTGAGTTATTCATGGAGTTGCTCGAAGAGTACAACTGGTTTCAGGTGCTAGTTTTCACAAGTACCAAAGAGCAAGCTGACAAGCTCAAAGAAAAACTAAAGAAGCTCCCTGTCGCAACTTGTCACGGCGATATGAGCCAAGGCGCTAGGCGACGAGCGCTCGCTGACTTTAAATCTGCGAAATTACAAATTTTGATTGCGACCGAGGTGGCAGCTCGTGGCTTGGATATCCAAGGTTTGGATTACGTTATCAACTTCAACCTCCCGTATTTGGCAGAAGACTATGTGCATCGCATTGGTCGTACAGGACGTGCTGGCAGTAAAGGCAACGCCATATCTTTTGTGAGTCGTGAAGAAGAACGCAGTCTGGATTCAATCCAGCGCCTAATCGGACAAAAAATCAAACGCATCAATCGACCTGGTTTTGAAGTCAATCATCGAGAAGAGCTCATCAAGAAAGTCGCCAAACAAAATCGCCCAGGACGCAAAAACAAAACCACGCAAACAAAGATCGACAAACGCCCACGTAAAAAATAGCGTAACAAGCAATTGCGTCGAGCATTGAATATACTCGGACATCTCCCTTTATGAAATGTTGGAAAGCTCTTCCATGACTGATGCACAACAATTGCTTGATAAAGTGATCACACTCTTCGATGCCGCAAATAGTGAAGACCCAAATATCGAAACGGATGCTGAAAGTAACGATGTACCAAAGGAACTTCTTTACTCACTTCGTATGCGAGATATGATCAATCGTTTCAAATCAGACGCGGAGGACTTAGAAATTCTAATGGTTGCCGCGCAACACATCCAGCGCTGGAAGTCTCCTCGTAGCGACTACCCAATGAACCGTAAAGGCTATCATTTGTGGCGCACCAACCTCTATAAGTTCCACGCTGATACGGCAGGTAAATTGATGGTGGAAGCTGGCTATGATGAAGACGCTATCGAACGGGTCAAACTAGCGATTGCTAAAAAGAAAGTAAAAACCAATCCCGATACACAGCTAGTCGAAGACATTGCCGCATTAACCTTTATCGAACATTACATGATGGCGTTTTATCAGAAGTTTGATACGCAATATGATGAAGACAAGTGGATTGATATTATTTTGCGCACATGGAAGAAAATGTCGCCCAAAGCACAAGCGTTCGCATTGGCAGGGAATATTGCTCTTCCTGAAGCATTAGTACCATTGATTCAAAAGGCTTTAGCAAAGGCCGCTTAAATACGGGCTGCGCAGAATATGGATCTCAATACCCTACATGTTATGACAGAGAAATATGAGGCGATTGCTTACTATTTCTCAGGGGCAGACTGTGGGGTTTGTACTGTCTTGCAACCTGCCATGGAACAACTTTTTCAAGAGACTTTTCCCGCGATTCAATGGCAGGAGGTCGCCCTTGACGAATCACCAGAAATTGCCGGACAACTCCAGCTATTCAGCATCCCCACATTGCTGGTTTATTTCGATGGCAAAGAAGTGTTGCGTAAATCTCGCAATTTCAGCGCTGGAGAAATAAAGAACGGAATTGAACGCCTTTACTCGCTACGCTTTGATGAAAAATAACCTTCCTCAATTGTCTTCTGACTTCTCAATCTTCGCCCACTGAAATGTCGTTTTGATAGGTGTCGAATCAGGTCGATATTTTTGCTGTAAACCTTGCAATAAGTTCCGCAATACTTGGTCTTTGCATTGACGATAATGTTTATGGCCTTCTTTACGGAAAAAAGCACTTAGCTCATGTTTACTCAAGGTGAAATCGGCAAGTGCTAAAACGTCCAAAATATCTTCAGCTTTGAGATTCAAGGCAATCTTTAACTTCATGAAAATCTGGTTATTGTTCAGGTTCTTTTCATGCGGAAACTCTACCCCTTCCCGCTTACCTCGCTTTTCATCAATCAGATTATTGAGAAAGATAGCCAACCGATGATCGTTCATTGATTGATAACCCTCATCATCCTCTTTTCTCAACCAATTACTAATTTCAGCACGCGATACCGACTGATCTTTTGTGCTCGATAAAGCCATCATCTGAGCATCATCAAAATCAAAGGTAAAACGCAGACGACGTAGAATATCGTTGTTATTCATATCTACTTCCCCCTAAAAGAACTTAGCATCGGAAGAAGAATCATCATCATCGTTCTGCTCTTTGTATTTCTCATTCAACAAATCGACTTTGTAATTAAAGTAGAGAGGGGAAAAGAAAAAACTCAAAGGACCACTAAACCAGTCTTCGTCCGTAGTTTTTATTTCACAGTGCGCGTTGACGGCATCTCTCGCCAACAACCCCCAAAGCACAAGCATCAACGTTCGAATAATATCAACAAACTGACTACCCATGATGTTATTACTGGCAGCTTCACCGGAGAGGATATACAAAAGGAAAAACACGAAAGAGAGATGCGACATAACAAACAATGTATGTACAAAAAAGGGCGATATCTTCAGGCTATCATCAACTTCAGCATTGATTTTCTTCGTTTGAGATCGAGCATAATACGCCCAATACAAACCATAGCTTATCACTCCGAGAAGCAATAACATCCCTGTACCCTGCCCTTTCAGAAGAGAAATTAGTCCTTTGTTTTTCATTATCTTATTCGCCTAGTCTGCTCCATACAACAGCAATACTACTAACATCAAAATCTGTTTGCAGAATGTGTACTGTTATTTGATGGTTAACACTCTGGCTGTCGGCAGCCAGAAAAAACAACATAGTATCAGCTGTTCTTCTCTGTTTCACATCCTGTACAAAATGTAAGACATACCAACTGTCTTACGTGGATTATTTACGCCTTACGAGATGTTGCGCTGATGTATTTATCACTTCTGAACATGCACGCTCTCATTACTACGGTAGATACCATGAGTGATAATAAGGACGGCGAAAACTTAATGGAAAGAAATGATTGATGTCTGACTTGCGAATTTCTGCATAACACCTTGCGCTTCCTCAGAAACGTGTTGGCCTTGCATCATTCGAAAACCATCCCTGAAGAAAATAGGCATATCACTCGGAAGTCTCGCAGAGAGTATTTCGAATGTACTCTCCATCAAATCAGGCTGCATAGAACGGGTAGCGGCAATCCCCGCATTCAGATTCAAAACCCGCCATGGACGCCATGGATCACTCGTATCGTCGTTGCTTTCATGATACTCAACAGACGCCTCAGCAACCTCCAGCATCTGCTTACAGATATAAGCCAGCTCATCAGTATCTTTCAAGCCATTCACCAATTGACCAAAGCCATCAGCAATACCATTCAGATTTGAGAATGTTGCGCCATTTTTTGCAAACCAATAACCCGTCGATGCAAAAATCAACGCCACATCATCCCCGTGCTCCATGACCTCAAGCGCCCTGACGAAATAGGCAAGACGATCAAGAAGATCCAAACCATACTCAGCAAAGTCACTAAATTTATCAACGGGTGGATAATTGCCCCCATTTTCTAACGAAGAGGTAACACCAAAAAAGTCTGATAAGACAGACGCAAGAACCAAAGGGCCTTTATCATCATTCTCAAATTTGCCGAGTTTATCATTTGCGTCCAGAACTGCCTTCACAACAGGAAGCGCTGTGTCAGACACCAAGCTTATACTATCAATTAATTTATTCATTCTGTAAGTGTAACCCAATACATTGTGGAGCTGTAATTGACGCAATCATGTAATGGGAAGTTTTTTAATAGTAAAAGTGTCGCCATATCAGTGTTGTCAAAAAAATTACAATTTTGCATTGACATATTAGAATATTCTAATATACTTGTTTGCAACTTAACTCATTACAGCTTCCACGCTACGGAGAACTACCATGAAATTACAAACTATCGCTTTCGCTGCTGCTATCGCTCTTTCTACTACT